>CAIZMI010000044.1 GCA_903934015.1 uncultured bacterium | reverse complement strand
TATAGACATCACACTATCAAATAGCACCACATTTATAGTATAATGTAGTGGTGAAAACAAAAATAAAACTCAATAAACAACAGATCAAAGAGCTGGAACGAGTAATTAATAATAAAGAGAGTACTACCTCTGAAGTGCGAAGGTGTCAGACGTTATTGCTTATGGATGAAGGTGTTAAACAAACAGTAATAAGCCGGACAACAAATTATGGCCGGAGACATTGCTTCTTTTTGAAACGACAATACTTAGCAAACGGGATCACTGCCCTGCGAGATAAGCGTCACAGCAAACCAAAGGAACTACTCACCAAGGCACAGCGGGAAGAAATAATCACCACACTTAAAACCAAGACGCCAAAAGACTGCGGTTACGATGACGATTATTGGTCAACCAGCCTGTTGGGATACCATATTGAAAAAACATATGAAGCCAAATACAAATCAAGAACCTCACACTACTTACTCTTCAAAAAGGCTTCTTTCACGTTCCATAAGCCCGGCCAGGTTTATCAGAAACACAATGAACAAGAAGTGCGAGAATGGGAAAAAGCCAATCGTGAAAGGATAGAGAAAGCATATAAAGACAAGGATACGGTGATCTTGTGTGAAGACGAGATGGTTCTATCAACCAAGACTACTTTTCAGAAGATCTGGTTACCCAAAGGAGAATACCCAAAGATCCTTGTTTCCAACAAAAAAGAAGCAAGAAGTATCTATGGCTTCTTAAACATTAAAACAGGCGTTGAACACGCCTTCAAAACAGAATGGCAAAATATGTTTATCACTGTCGAAGTGTTAAGAAAACTGCGACAGATTTATCAAACGGAAAAGATCCTGCTCTTGTGGGACGGTCCCGGTTCACATCGCGGTAGCGAAGTTACCAAGTTCTTAATACAAGATAAAAACATCGAAGTGATCTATTTCCCCAGATATTCCCCTGAGCAAAATCCTCAGGAGCATGTCTGGAGAGAAGGAAGAAAAGAAGTAACGCACAATAAATACATCGAAAAAATCGATACGACTACCGATTCATTTGTGAGTTATTTAAATACTACTAAATTTAATTATACACTGCCGATTTTAAGTGCTATTTGATAGTGTGATGTCTATATAACCTGTGCCATCGGTGGCTTGACTGATTTCAAATGGAATACCGGCTATTGGCGCGGCATTATCGGAAGTGGGATTAATCACGTAGGTTTCGTTCATCAAACCTGATTCATTCGCTTCCGTGTCTACCGCAAGCGCTTTTAGTGTAAGTGAGGTGTTTATACTGATGGCTCCCGCATAGAGAGAAGAACCTGTTGTTGGAGTATCTCCGTTTAGAGTGTAAAAGATTTGGCTACTGCCGGCTGATGAAAGAGTGACTGATTGTGCTGAAGTGTATGTACCACCTGTTGGAGTAGCAGATGGGACTGCGGGACCTACAGTATTCCAAACCAGTGTGAAGTCATCAGTATTTACGTTGCCGGCATTGTCTGTGACGGTGAGCTTAATAACAAAAGTTCCATCAGTGTCAGAGCTGATGGTTGTGTCTTCAGTTGTTGCTGTTCCGAAGGTGATTGTTCCGGTGCCTGATTGCTTTTCCCAGAGATAACTGGCTATTCCGGAACCTAAATCAGATGTAGTAGCATCTTGGGTGAATACCGAGTTCTTTGTCTGATCTGAACCGGCTGATACTGTCGGATTGGTTTTATCGTATTTGATAATGAAGGTTCGTTCTGTGCCCCAGGTGCCTGTGCCGTTTTTCGGTCTGACGTGGAAGTAATTGGTACCTTCTGAAACTGTGATACTGTCAATATATGGATTGGCTGTAGTTGATTCGTCACCTGTGATTGTGTTTCCTGAATCTGCGTTGATTTCGTAGTAGAAAGTGTCGTCGGAGACGGAAGAAGGGTCTGTCCATGAGAATGATACTTGATCATCTGATCCTGTGCTTGTGTATTTAAACCAAGTGTTTGATGTGAGTGATGTTCTGTCCGATAAAGAAGCTCCGGCGTCTATGGCGACGATGTCGGGTGTGGCGGCTTCTACCTTTGCTTCATTTGCGGAAGTATATATCGCTTGGTTGGTGACTGCGTCTTGAATGAGATATTGGTATTTGTAGCAGTTGCCTGATACGACGGTAGTGTCGGTGTAACTGCCGTCAAATTCAGTAATAAGATCAGAGAACGCGCTGTATGCTCCGCAGGTTCCGGATGTGAGAGTTGCTTCCGCTCTTTGGATTTTACCTGTTGCAGTGTTTAAGCCGGAACCACCATCTGTTCCTGTGGTGTATGTGATTGGCACAGAGGAAATGGTGAAGTAGCCATTGGTGTAGGTTATTGATCCGCCGGCTGGAGCGGTGTTGTCTACTGTGAAGTCTGCTCCGCTGGTGGGAGCGGATGTAACTACATTGGTGGCTACGTCTGTACCTGTACTCATCGCAATTGTTGCTGTTCCGTTTCCTGCACCGACGGTGTATGGATAGGTGTAGACCGTGGTACTGGATTTAGTCATGTTTGTAGCTACCAATGTATTACTACCGGAAATCGCAATCTGTGGCACTGGTGCATCAGCCATGGGCTCGTTAAAGGTTGCGGTGATCGTTACCGAAGCACCGGATTTGTAGGGACCAGGGGTGGAGTACGTGATGGCGGCGGTGGGAGGAGCGGTGTCTGACGAAGTGAGAGAATAAGAAGTGGTACCACCATCCCCCACAACAACAAATTTGTCTGAACCATAAGCGATGGAATAAGCAGTTGTTGTACCAAACTTAATACCCGTGTCCGCACTGGCTGGAAGCGAAGTCCAAGTAACGCCATCGGAAGAATAAGAGGCCATACCTAAATCTCCCACAACAACAAATTTATCTGAGCCGTACGCGACAGAAAGAGCAAGTGTTGTGTCAAACTTAATACCTGTATCTACGCCTGCCGTAAGAGAAGTCCATGTAATACCATCGGAAGAATAAGAGGCCATACCTAAATCTCCCACAACAACAAATTTGTCTAAGCCGAATGTAATAGAACGAGCATAAGTTGTGCCAAACCTAATACCTGTGTCCACACCGGCCGTAAGAGCGGTCCAAGTAATGCCATCGGAAGAATAAGAGGCTTTTCCAGAACTTCCCACAACAACAAATTTATCTGAGCCATATGCGACGGAAACAGCGGATTCTAAGTCTGTGCCAAGTTTAATACCAGTGTCCGCACCGGCCGTAAGAGCGGTCCAAGTAATGCCATCGGAGGAATAAGAGGCTTTTCCATAATTTCCCACAACAACAAATTTATCTGAGCCGTATGAGATGGAAGAAGTACCTGTTGTGTCAAACTTAATGCCCGTGTCCACGCCGGCTGGAAGAGAAGTCCAAGTAACACCATCGGAAGAATAAGAAGCTTTTCCATAATCTCCAACAACAACAAATTTGCCTGAGCCGTATGCGACGGACATAGCTTGTGCTGTGTCAAACTTAATGCCTGTATCCACGCCGGCCGTAAGAGCGGTCCAAGTAATGCCATCGGAAGAATAAGAGGCTTTTCCAGAACTTCCCACAACAACAAATTTGTCTGAGCCGTATGCGACGGAAACAGCAGAGTCTGTACCAAACTTAATACCTGTGTCTACGCCTGCTGTAACAGAAGTCCAAGTAATGCCATCGGAAGAATAAGAAGCCATTCCATAATCCCCCACAACAACAAATTTATCTGAGCCGTATGTAATTGAAACAGTCAAAGTTGTTCCAAATTTAATTCCAGTGTTAACACCTGCCGTAAGAGAAGTCCAAGTAATGCCATCGGAAGAATAAGAGGCCATACCAGAACCGCCCACAACAACAAATTTATCTGAGCCGTAGGTAATGGACATAGCAGATTCTGTATCAAACTTTATTCCAGTGTTCACACCTACTGCGAGAGAAGTCCAAGTAATGCCATCGGAAGAATAAGAGGCTTTTCCATAATTTCCCACAACAACAAATCTTCCTGAGCCGTATGCGACGGAATTAGCAGAGTCTGTACCAAACTTAATGCCAGTGTTAATGCCTGCCGTAAGAGAATTCCATGTAATACCATCGGAAGAATAAGAGGCCATACCTAAATCTCCCACAACAACAAATTTGTCTGAGCCGTATGTAATTGATATAGGAATTTCTGTACCAAACTTAATGCCAGTGTTAATGCCTGCCGTAAGAGAAGTCCATGTAATACCATCGGAAGAATAAGAGGCCATACCAGAACCGCCCACAACAACAAATTTGTCTAAGCCGAATGTAATAGAACGAGCATAAGTTGTGCCAAACCTAATACCTGTGTCCGCGCCGGCTGGAAGCGAAGTCCAAGTAATGCCATCGGTAGAATAAGAAGCTTTTCCATAATCTCCCACAACAACAAATTTGTCTGAGCCGTATGCGACGGAAAAAGCAGTTTCTGTACCAAACTTAATTCCGGTATTCACGCCTGCCGTTAGAGAAGTCCAAGTAATGCCATCGGAAGAATAAGAAGCTTTTCCGGAATATCCCACAACAACAAATTTGCCCGAGCCATATGCAATCGAATTAGCCATTGTTCGGCCAAACTTAAGAGCCTCTGATGTCATGGAAGGCAGAGCCGTCCAATCTACGCCGGTTGTGTTGTAGGCAAAAGCAGTTTCACCTGCAAATTGGAATTTGAGTGTGTGGTTGCCTGCTTTGTTGATTTTATGGGAAAGCGTGCTGATACCTGCACATTCGTAGTTTTTTGCATAGATAACGTCACCAATACTTAACACAGTTACTTCTTTGGGTTGATTGTCACAAGTGAGACTGACAAAATCCATGTCATCAATGGTGGCTTGGTCTTGGGGATATATTGCAAGATCACTTGTGCCTTGAGTTTGGAATCTGATGCTCCAGAGTTCACCTTTCTTAGGATGTTGGTGTTCATCAATAATATTTATGAGCTTTACTTGAGTATTGTCCTGTGGTTGATTTTCTTCTGCATTAACAAAAACTGCCCCTTGAGGGACGAAAAGAGTAACTAAAATAATTATTGCTGAAACTGATTTATGGAAACGCAAGAATTTGTTTGTCATTATCATCCTATAATGTTTGTTTCTAAATAAATTATATCACAATTTCATTTTTTACAATAAATTCAGTTCAAATGCTAAATGATTCAACCACCTAAACCAAAAAGAGTGCCCTTGCACGAGGTCTTATTTAGTATCTGAATCATCTGTGTCGGTCGATGATCAAATTGCTAACACAAATATTCCTGGCGGTTGCCAGGAATATTACTAACTCATTCAGTGGATCCCCTATGACGCTAGGGGATGAAAATGCTAAAAAGCATTTTCACTTCATCGAGACGTCTACACCAGCCGGGATTTGCAAGCTTTGCAACGCGTCTACCGTCTTGGGTGTAAAGTTTTGAATATCGATGAGTCGCTTATGGACCCGAATCTCATACTGATCACGCGCGTCTTTGTGAACAAATGTTGAACTGTTCACCGTGTAACGCTTCCGTTCTGTTGGTAGTGGTACCGGTCCAAAAACGCGGGCTCCGGTACGCAGTACCGTATCAGCAATTTGCTTTGCCGATTGATCCACGAGCTTGTAATCATAAGCCTTGATCTTAATGCGAATTCTCGGCCCGACTTGTTCGGGTGTTACCGCCGCTACTTCCGCAACGGCATCTTCCTCGACGTCGCTTTGGCTATCAATTATTTCGTCCGTTGGCATGGCAAAGTGCAGTAGTTAGTAAATTATTTGAGAATTTTGGTGACGATACCGGCACCGACTGTGCGACCACCTTCGCGAATTGCAAAACGCATTTGTTGTTCCATGGCCACTTCTTTGATCAATGTTACAACACCCTTTACGGTGTCACCCGGCATAACCATTTCCGTACCTTCCGGTAGAGTTACTTCTCCGGTTACATCCGTTGTGCGGACATAGAATTGCGGTTTGTAGCCCTTGAAGAACGGAGTATGACGTCCACCTTCATCTTTGGTCAAAACGTAGATTTCACATTCAAATTGCGTGTGGGGGGTAATCGAACCCGGCTTGGCCAAAACTTGACCACGTTCAACATCTTCTTTCTTTGTGCCACGAAGTAGGACTCCGGCATTATCACCAGCCAAACCTTCGTCCAAAGTCTTGTTGAACATTTCAATACCGGTAACAATCGACTTGGCAGTTGGACGCAAACCGACGATTTCTACTTCATCGTTTGTGTGCACCTTTCCTCTTTCAATACGACCGGTTACAACTGTTCCGCGACCTTCAATGGAGAAGATATCTTCAATAGAGAGCAAGAATGGTTGATCAACCGATCGAACCGGCTCCGGAATTGCTTCATCCAACGCGGCAACCAAATCATAAATAGATTTTGCACCCGGATCTTCGGCCGAAGTAGCTTTCAAGCCTTGCAAAGCTGATCCACGGATAACTTTGGCTTTTTCACCATCGTAATGATATTTAGAAAGAATTTCACGAACTTCGGCTTCCACCAAATCAACCAATTCCGGATCATCCACCGCATCAACTTTGTTCAAGAAAACAACAATTTCCGGCACACCGATTTGGTAAGCGAGCAAAACGTGTTCACGTGTTTGTGGCATTGGACCATCAATTGCCGATACGACCAAAATTGCACCATCCATCTGCGCGGCACCAGTGATCATATTCTTTACATAATCAGCGTGACCCGGACAGTCGACGTGCGCATAATGACGCTTTTCCGAAGAATACTCGGTGTGAGCGGTAGCGATTGTTAAAATCTTACTCGGATCGCGACGGCCTTCTTTTTCTGATGCTTTTGCAATATCGTCGTAACTGCGATCTGTCGCCAAGCCCTTGAGGGACATGACGTGAGTCAAAGCTGCGGTTAAGGTTGTCTTTCCGTGATCAACGTGGCCAATTGTTCCGACGTTAATATGTGGTTTACTTCTTTCAAATTTTTCTGCCATATTGTTTTTCTCCTTGAAAATTAAAATTATTTAGACCTATACCGCTACAACCTTACAATTTCCGAACTACCAGGAATTATTTAAGTTGATGCGGTATCAGTGACAGCGCGACTGTACCAAAAAGTAACGATTTGTGCAAATATTCGCCACTCCTAATTACCGACGCGATGCTTTTTGCCCGACCGACCCTCGGTCACTTCCTTTGCTACGTTCGTGGGCACTGCTTCGTAGCGATTAAACTCCATTGTATAACTTGCGCGACCCTGCGTCATTGATCGCAATGACGTAGCGTAACCAAACATCGTCGCAAGTGGCACAAAGGCATCTATTACCTTAACGTTCATGCGGTCGTTCATACCAACAACCTGACCGCGACGCGCGTTAAGATCTCCCACAACATCACCCATATAATCTTCCGGCGTGGTGACTTCAACTTTCATGATTGGTTCGAGCAATACTGGGTTAGCGGCCTTAACAGCTTCCTGGAAAGCCTTGCTCCCGGCAATTTTGAAAGCGGCTTCGGAAGAATCGACATCATGATAAGAACCATCAAAAAGAGTAACAGAAACGTCTATTGTCGGATAACCCGCCAGCACACCGGAATCGGAGGCTTCTTTTACACCCTTTTCAATGGCCGGCACAAACTCTTGGGGAATAACTCCACCTTTGATTTCACTCAAAAATTCAACACCCTTACCACGTTCCAGCGGAGCAACGCGCAACCAACAGTGTCCATATTGACCACGTCCACCGGACTGACGAATATATTTACCTTCTGCTTCCGCCGAACCAAGAATCGTTTCTTTGTATGCCACCTGAGGTGCACCGACATTGGCTTCAACGCCAAATTCGCGACGCATCCGATCAACGATAATTTCTAAGTGCAATTCTCCCATTCCGGCAATAATCAACTGGGATGTTTCGGTATCAGTGCTAATACGGAAAGTTGGATCTTCATCAGAAAGTTTCTTAAGTGCCATACCCATCTTTTCCTGATCGGCCTTAGTTTTTGGTTCGATCGCAATGCGGATAACCGGCTCCGGGAAGGTAATACGTTCCAACATTATTGGACTTTCTTCATCACAAAGCGTGTCACCGGTGGTGGTGTGTTTCATACCAATTAAAGCACCGATGTTTCCAGCGGAAAGACTCTCTACTTCCTCACGCTTATCGGCATGAATACGCAGAATCCGGCTGATACGTTCTTTTTCATTTGCATTTGCATTCAACACATACGTACCGGTATCAATTTTTCCGGAATAAACACGGAAAAAAGTAAGCTGACCGACATACGGATCAGTGGCGACCTTAAAAGCCAAAGCGGTAAACGGTTCGGTAACGTCGGGGTGACGTTCAATTTTTACTTCCGGATCATCAATTTCGGTACCCATAATTGCCGGCACATCCATTGGCGACGGCAAAAGTTCAATCACCGCATCCAATGCAAATTGCACACCCTTATTTTTCAAAGCCGAACCACACAACACCGGAACAACTTTATAAGCAATAACGGCACGACGCAGTGCGGAATACAATTCTTCAAAGTTCAACTTTTCGCCAGCCAAATATTTTTCCGTCAATGTGTCATCGCTTTCGGCAATTTTTTCCACAAACTTGTTGCGCCATTCTTCGGTTTGCGCTTTTTGATTTTCGGGGATTGGAATTTCGACAATTGTTTCTCCGTGTGGACCGTCAAAACGAAAAGCTTTTTCTTTCAAAAGATCAATAACGCCCGAAAAATCGCCTTCACTGCCAATCGGCAAAAAAGCCGGTACGGCGTTTGGTGTCAAACGAAGCAAAATACTTTCATAAGAACGGAAAAAATCCGCGCCAGTGCGGTCCAGTTTGTTAATAAAACAAACACGCGGAACTTTATATTTATCAGCCTGACGCCAAACAGTTTCACTTTGAGGTTCTACACCGGCAACACCATCAAAAACAACTACCGCACCATCTAAAACGCGCAAACTTCGTTCAACTTCTGCCGTAAAATCAACGTGCCCGGGAGTGTCGATCAAATTCAAACGAAAACCTTTCCAAAAACAAGTTGTGGCCGCGGAAGTAATTGTAATACCACGTTCACGTTCTTGTTCCATCCAATCCATCACCGTTTCACCTTGATGCACTTCACCGATTTTATGAGAAATACCGGTATAAAAAAGCACCCGCTCAGACATCGTAGTCTTACCGGCATCAATGTGCGCTACAATGCCGAAATTTCTAATTCGTTCGATTGGTATCGCGACGGAAAACTGATCTTCTTTTTCAGGCATTTTGATTATATTTGCACTAATAATTAAATTTTATTCTTCTTTTTGATGTATTCCGATATTAATCGGAAAACATTTTATCTTTATTAGAAGTTGAAATGCGAGAAAGCCTTGTTTGCTTCGGCCATTCTATGCACTTCATCACGCTTTTTAATCGCTCCACCCTCTTTTTTGGCGGCGTCCAAAAGCTCAGCTGCTAATTTCTCTGAAAATTTAATACCGTTTCTGTCACGCGTAGCTTGAATAAGCCAACGCATTGCTAGCGTAAGACGACGTTCAGCGCGCACTTCCATCGCGATTTGATAGTTGGCACCACCAACACGCTTGGCTCTTACTTCCAAAACGGGAGAAACATTGCGAATCGCGCCATCAAAAATACTTAATGGATCTTGCTTAGTTGTTTCGCTGATAATATCAAAAGAATCATAGACAATCGAACGGGCCAAAGTTTTCTTTCCACCCTTCATCAGGTGATTGGCAAAACGCTCTATCATAACATTTCCAAACTTTGGATCTGGGAGAATTTCGCGGCGATTATTTACTGCGCGTCGTGGCATAGTAGTAGTTTATTTAGATTTAGCAGAAGGTTTCTTTGTTCCATAAATAGAACGCCCGCGACGACGTGTTTCAACGCCCTGTGTATCTAAAACGCCACGGACAACTCGATAACGGACACCGTTCAAATCTTTCACACGACCACCACGTACCAAAACGACAGAATGTTCTTGCAAATTGTGCCCTTCACCCGGAATATGCGCGGTAATTTCCATACCATTTGTTAAACGCACGCGAGCAATTTTACGCAAAGCGGAATTTGGTTTACGTGGGGTTTGCGTTCTTACTTGGATACAAACACCACGTTTAAATGGACTACCTTTGGAAAGATAGACCGGACGATTTTTTAAAACATTAAACATTTTTCCCAAAGCTGGGACTCGAGATTTTTTTACGGCTTTTCGACGGGACTTTCTGATTAACTGGTTGATTGTAGGCATCAGTTGATAAAAATAGATGATTCTCCGCAAAATCAAAACGAATTGCGTGTCACATGAACTTTACGGAAAGAACAGATTTCAGTCAAGGGGACAGAGCGAGGCAGTAGGCAGTAGGGTGTAGAGTGTCGTTTTTTATCTACCATTACAACAAACATGGATATCAATTATCAACTCTCTATACTCTGGCGGAAATTCGAAATCCATTGAGTATTTTCACGAAAAAAAACCGGCTCCGATGGACCGGTTCAACTCTCAACCCTCAATCAGGAGTAACATCTGCCCCGACATCGATAACAGGGTTGGCCGGCAGACGACGCACTCTCGAGTTGCCAAGGTGCCCGATAGCGTCGACACCAATCACACCGGCCACCAAACGGCCAGGCCAAAATCCCGATTGACCAACAAAACAAGCAACCAACCGCAATAAATGCAAGATAAAAGATACAAATACTCCCCAAAGCGCTTACCAGCGACATTCTCCTCCCCTTTTCTGCTTTCTCATTTTCACGCATGAGAATTTTAAATGTTCAAACAAACAACACAGCAATCAACAAATGATGATAATTTATTACCGATTGATTGTCAACCCAAGCGCAAGTAAGCGCTCACAGGTTGAGGTTTTTTCGCAGTAATCACGTCGGAGGTGGTGCATGCTTGCACTTCCTCCGACGTGGACGACGGTTCGCGTCGACGCAAACCTTCTACCACTCCCGAAGAAGTGCCTCGGCACCATTCGACCCCGCTGTTCGACAACCCTGAGCTCACAGCCGAAGGGAGCTCATGGTCGAGGGGCCACTTCGGGAGTGAACGCGACGATTTGTTTCTTTACTAAACCTGTGAGCGCGTACGAACGTAACAGTAAAAAATTAAAAAACATTCTATTACAAGCAGAAATCCGAAATCCATTGAGTATTCTCACGAAAAAAAAACCGCTATCGAGCGGTTGGTTTGCTTCACTTACGCCACTAACGCCCGATACTCCCTCATGAGTTCATAGTACTCCCCATCGGAGAGTGGCGCTGTCGCATCTACATCACGCACTTGTTCTGGTTCTCTTGATTTCCTCTCCCAACCAAGCGCATTCAATCTTTTACGAAACGCGACATCCTTCCTAAAAAAAGATGATGGTGCAAATCCCGCACGACAACGGTGAATCAATCTCAAATAGCGAACTTGTTTATTCACTTCTCCCACGCTATGTGGCATACTTATTCCCCTCACTCAAAAGAACCAACAAAACGAAACTAACCGATTAGACCAACCCAAAGATACTATCATCAATACTATCCAAACTATCCAATTGTCAACCCCCCAAAAAAAAGCACACAGTTTTTGTGTGCCACCGCCATTTAAATAAAAAATTCGATGACCACTTGGATCATCGAATTGGTCGCTTGACGCTAAGACGGAGAAAGAGCGGGTTCAAAATCGACAACCCCAAACTTTTGCCCACTACCCGCTCTTAAGTCCACGATTGCTTCTTCTCTCACATCAACCGTTCCATCGTCTTCCGGAGTGATTACGGTGACCAACGATCGAGAACGGAGATAGGGAAATATGTGTGAGATTCCATAACACTTAAAAGTGACGTCTATCCTCACACCCCCTTGGTTAATACCAAAAATCAAATCACGAAACCTCACTTTTCCGTCAGAACCAGCCTTCCACTCCGTTGTTATCAACTCACCATCAACTTCAACTGTGGCGTGAGGCCAAAAACCAACGATGTGCCCCCGAAAACGCAAACCCCCTGGAATTAATCTCCTCGGATAACGAAATGAATAAATATCTCCGTCTCCTTTCGGTGAAATTTCACCGCCATTATTCAACAAAAGCTGGAGACTTCCGTACAAGTCCGGATTCCAAATTTGTGTTGCGATTGTTCTGGTCGCGTCCTTTCGACCATAATTGCGTCCAAAAATCCACGATACTGTACCCAAACCAACCAAAACAACAAGTAACAGTTCGGGTGCAATCAGGTTTAAAATGTACATCGCATTCTCCTTCTCTTCTTTTGTAAAGGAACCGGTTTCTTTCAATAATGTTTTATATTGATATCGTTTAATAGTCAATATTTTTTGGGCTCCATTAAGCACTTTTTATTTAAAAAAACCGGGAATTAACCGGTTATTCGCTACAAGATCACTATCGCAGTAGTAACCACCCCTACTGATTGTTTGATCGGAGGCGCTTGATCGGTTGGTTCCCCATCAACCAAATAAATGCACGTCGCTGTGCCCTTTTTCACGACGGAAAATCCATCCGTTACCCAATACAGAGCCGAACACAGCCTGCACGCAACGGCACTGGCGCGCCTTTCAAGAGTACCGTTCTTCAGAACGATGCCGTTTTGTGGATTCGTGGTCCCATCACACCCATCAACGGTACATTTTATGTCTTTGCCTTTCACAACAACCCCTCCCTTACAAGAACATAAAGAACCATTCCTTTGCCCTACCAGGACAATGTATTCTATTATCTATAGAATATTTCGTCAACCGATAAAAATCCGCAAGAAAAACTGTACCGGTAAATGCACTATTACCCCCAAAATCATACCATTGGTTAAACTATCAATAACCAGCAACCCCAAGAGATACATATAACCTTGACGTTCCATGCTATAGAGCAAACCGGCGTTGTTTTTAAAAACATAAGGCAAAATTGCCGAACCATCGAGCGGTGGAATAGGGATCAAATTAAACATCATCAGAACCAGATTGATTGTAATAATCGCAATATAGAGCGTCGGTAAATTGGTACCGCCAGGCGCAAGACGATAGATCAACGCAAAAATACAAGCGATAAGAAAATTGGAAACGGGACCGGCCAAGGCCACCAACAAACGGTCTCGAATCGGTTTTTTAAAATTATAAGGATTTATCGGCACCGGCTTGGCCCACCCAAAAACAAAACCTGTCCCGGTTAGCAGTAGAAGACCCGGAATAAGAATCGTACCAACGGGGTCTATGTGCTTGATTGGATTCAAACTAATACGTCCCTCGATACGCGCCGTAGGGTCGCCCAATTGATCCGCCACATAAGCATGCGCGGACTCATGAATAACAATAGCGACAATAAAACCGATGATTGTGGCGAGAATGGTGAGGGTGAACATAGAAAGATTATAGCACACCCCTTACACGTATACATGTTTGATACAACGCCAAATTTCTAATTACTAATATCTAATTTCTAATGAAATTTCCAATATTCAACACACTATATTGACATTTGTGCATTTCATTAGAAATTAGGAATTAGATACTAGACATTCCCACAACACAGCTCACTCTTGCTCGAATGTAAATGATATGTTAAATTCCTTCAGTATTTAATCCTCATCCCCCACCCCTATGATGAAAGTTTGCCAGCGTTGCGAAAAGAAAACACAGTCTTCTTTTAGCAGAAGCCACTCAAATATCGCTTCCAAACGCCGTCAATACCCAAACTTGCAGAAATGCAAAATCGCCGGTATCCGGATGCTTTTGTGCGCCTCTTGTATCAAGATCGCGACAAAAGAAATGACGAAGTAGTATATAGAATGATGTATTCAGTATGCGGTATGCTGTATATACGGCTCGCGTTTTTTTGCGCATAATTGAAACAACCGGGACGTAGTATACCGGTAGTACGCATGCATGGGGTGCATGTAGACCGGGTCCGATTCCCGGCGTCCCGACTGTCATGAAAAATAGGCCTGTGGCCTATTTTTTGTGACTCGGAATACCCGGGAATCGGACGCCGGACTGTCCGCAAACGGACAGGAGGCGGTGGCCAGCCCGAGGAGGACATCAGTACTCCGAGAGGCGAGGCCGATTCCCGGCTTAATAAACGGCGAGGCCACGCGACGGGGAAAACGGGATTCCCGGCGTCCCGACGAAAAACAAAAAAAAACCGCACTTTCACATGCGGAATAGTTACAGACTATGGGCGACCCCCAATCTACCCAGGTCCGACAAACAAACATTGTTGATTAAATTTGGCTTCTTCCACTTTCGCAAAAGCTGGAAGACCTTTAACCTGACGCAAAAATGAAGCGTAATCCATCCAGTGATCATTTTTGTGAACAAATGTTTGCTGGCTTAAGGTGAAATGAGAGAGAGTGAACTTTTCCGCACTCGCTACACCAAATCCAACGAAAACCGACCTCGCAACATCAATCGCCGCATCACAAAAATGCTCACCATCAAACAACAAGAAAGAAGCTTCAAATGTCTGCGAATGTTGTTTGTGCACAACATAAACATTTCGACTGCCGGCACAGATCCCCCCAATTCGTTGCGTGATCACGTTGCACTGGTTGGTCGGCGAAACTATGCACCTATGGACATCTAATTCAAGGATCGCGCGCTGATGACTTGGCAAGGAATAAATTCGCAAACCATGAATCCTGTGCCACAACATCAGTGCTGGGTCATGCCAATCCGTTATTGGGACATTTGTGTCCATCCCGCATGCCCGCAAGTACTCGGTCCAGTCAAACAACGTCCGATTCCACTTTTTCACAGAACACCTCCTTTTGCTGCCAACAAGTATGGAACGCTCCCTTTTGAGGATTCGTGTCCGGCACCTCACCGAATCTTTTGACAAGAGCAGCGCTTAATACTCACTCGCAAGTACAAGGCGCTACTCTTATCATTGATTTTATTTAAAAGTACCCTGCCACCCTACAATATTCCCCGAAAATACTCAATTGTTTTTTTAAGACCCGTTTCCAAATCCACTTTCGGTTCCCACTTTAGAAATTTTTTGGCGAGAGTGATGTCCGGCTGACGTTTTTTGGGATCGTCATCGGGGATAGTTTTGTAAATAATTTCGGATTTGGAACCGACTAATTTTACGATTCGATTCGCCAATTCGCCGACCGTAATTTCCACCGGATTTCCTAGATTCACAGGACCAATTGTTTCCGTGTTTTCCATCATTTTTACCAACCCATCAACCAAATCATCAACATAACAAAAACTGCGGGTGTGTGTCCCATCACCATAAATTGTGATCGGTTCATTTTTTAATGCCTGTATAATAAAGTTAGAGACCACGCGCCCATCGTTGGGATGCATGCGCGGACCGTAGGTATTAAAAATGCGGACAATGCGAATATCAACATTATTCTGACGGTGATAACTCATAAACAACGACTCCGCTACTCGCTTACCTTCATCATAGCAACTACGCAGTCCCAAAGGATTTACATTGCCCCAATAGGTTTCTTTCTGTGGATGTTCAATAGGATCACCATAAACTTCAGATGTAGAAGTTTGCAAAATTCGAGCCTTCACGCGTTTCGCGAGACCCAGCATATTTACCACGCCGACAGTCGAGGTCTTAATCGTCTTAATCGGATTGTATTGGTAATGCACAGGGCTGGCCGGACAAGCAAGATTATAAATTTGATCCACTTCCACAACCAAAGGATCGATAACGTCATGCCGAATCATTTCAAAATGTTTGTTATCTAAAAGATGGCGAACATTTTCCTTGGAACCGGTAAAGAAATTGTCAGCACAAAGAACTTCGTGACCATCACTCAAAAGACGCTCACACAAATGACTGCCAATAAACCCCGCCCCGCCGGTCACCAGAACCGTTTTTTGGTTTTTCATATGTTTAAACTAGCAGTAAATGCTAGTATTGACAAATATCCAATAATAGTTTAAGATGCATTATCGGTAAAAAATCCTGCCCATTACACAAATTACGCGCAGTAATCTCGACTAAGCCTTATGAACTTTAAGGATTATCCTTAAAGCAATAATCTATTTGAGATTGCATCTCCTCATGGGGGTACCCAATATTCTTTGTATTGTTCATTCTAAATTTGGTGCCTCCATGAGGGGGAGTCTCTGCAGGGGGACAAACTGCAGTTAGGGATCTCAAGATGAATTCCTTCTCTTTTCGCGACATCGCTGGGTTAGTTTTGGCAGCGATGTCGATGGTGATCATCCAGCAGTTAATGTGCTGGATGGAAAACTGAAAAAACGAATTCGCAGTCAGAGGCTTTTCCAAGAAACGGCCTCTTTTTTTATTAAACGAATTCCTGCTCACGGGCAGGAATGACACGTTTCATATTTAATTACAGTATCTACCCTATTTCTTCTTTGGACTGTCCCATTCCGCATCATGCAAAACTTTGTCCATGACGTTTTCATAATCATAGATTTCGGATTTCGTGAACCAAAGCGCGATTTCGCGTTTTGCTTCCTCCGGTTCGGATGAGGCATGAATTAAGTTTCTAACAGAGCGTCCTTCCAAGTTGGCCATTTCGATAGTGTCGATTGTTAAATCACCGCGAATACTACCAACATCGGCAGAAATGGGATTAGTACTACCAACTAATTGGCGAACATTGCCAATGGCGTGTGTTCCCTGCCAAACCATCGCCACAACAGGACTGATTGCCAAATAGCGACCCAACTGATTACGAATCCATTGTCCAATCTGAATTGGCGTACGGCTATCTGATAATCCGCTTTTCTCCATTCCCGCCTTGGCTTTTTCACCCAATGCGGTTAGGTACGCAACGTCGTTTGTATAGTGCTTTTCCAAAATTTCCTTACTTGGGGAAATCATCTTCATTCCTACCAGCTTAAGGCCGGCTTTTTCAAAGCGACCGATAACATCACCAATCAATCCGCGTTGTACTCCATCCGGCTTAATTAAAACCAACGTCTGCTGACGCTTTATTTCCATTATTTTTGAATCCACTTCCGACTTTTTTTGAGATTTAGACATATGGGTAACAATATAGGGGAAAACCGAATATTTGACAAATATGAATATTCAGGAATTATCGTAACTATTTACACCCAAAATTTTCAATTCTCAATGACCAATTTCCAAATAATGTTCAATTATCTATTATCAAAATTGCGTCGAGATTTTTGAACATTGAACATTGGAAATTATTTGAAAATTGTAAAATTGATAATTGAAAATTAAAGTGCGCATTCCTTCTCGCACCTCAACTTAACTTCTCTGGTTTTCGTGTCACTTTCCAAAGTGATCGTTCCCATCCTATCCGTCCTTTCAACTTTTACTCCGCCAAGTCTTTTTAGTGTTAAGGGATTTGGGTGTCCAAACATATTTTTTGCCGCTACCGAAATAATTGCCATTTTCGGCTTAACAACACCCAAGAAACCGGCAGTTGTCGATGTCTTACTGCCATGATGACCGACTTTCAAAATATCCGACTTGAGGATCGTATTATATTTTTTTGCCAAATAATTTTCTGCCGGCGCCTCCACGTCTCCGGTGAGCAACGCCGAAACCCCCGGAATAGTTAATCTCGAAACCACCGAAGCGTTGTTAATGTTTGTTTTTCCCCAAGAAAGCAGTTTTTCATCAGGCGAAAAAATTTCTAATTTAATGTCATTATAAATGATTGTTTGCCCCGCCTCGGCAAAAACTAATGGAATTTGTTTATCCATTATACTTTGGAGGAATATTCGATAATTTTTTGTCTTCTCGATAATTTTTGGCAATACAACCGCCCCAACCTTATATTTATTTACAACATATAATAATCCACCAAGATGATCTTGATCCGGATGTGTCAATACAATTACGTCAATTTTCCGATCCCATGCAGGACGCGTTTCTCCAAGACGTTGTAAAACCGATAAATCCGGTCCACCGTCCACCAGAAGATCAAAATTTCCCTGACGCAAGAAAATCGTATCGCCTTGCCCTACATTCATAAAGCTAACAAAAACTTTGCCGTCGCTTGATTTTTGCAGAAACAAGGCCATACCAAACACCAACGTCCCCACCAGTATCAAAAATATTATCCTGCGCTTCATTTTATTTATTTTCACCTCGTTGTTCAGGGTGGACACCATTTTTGTTCACTTTGAACAATTCGTTTATCGGCCAAAATTGTCTTCGTGTCGAACGTGATAATAAAATTGATAAGACAAATAAAATTATGTAAAATGACACAAGATATTCTGCCTTAAATTCTACCAATTGGATATTGGCGCCGGGAAGTTTTGCCGAAAACTCCACCAACTCTAAAAATATTTTTGTAAGCGTGTGAGTGGCAAAAAACAAAAAACTTTGGAAAATCGGTATCCATCCAAAAATTAAAACTAATACCCCCAAAAGCATTAACGGCGGATAAAGTGGTGCCGCAAAAACATTAGCAACCACGCCAATCAACGAAACCCTACCAAACGAATAGGCAATAATCGGAGTCGTTGCAAACATCGCGCACGCGGTCATTAAAAATATATTTTGCAACCCAAAAGAATTCGTGCGAAAAGTAAAACGTTGACAAAGAGGATAAAATACAATTAATCCCCACATTGCCAGTGCGGATAATTGAAAACCCAAATCGGCCAATAGGATTCGCGGGTTTGCCATAAGCATCAACACCACGGTTACTAAAAGGATCCGAACGCCGTGGGATTTTCTTTCTGACGCCATCGCCCAATAAACCCCCGCCACCATAATCACCGACCGAATACCACTTGGCGGAAAATCAACTAACGCAATAAATACCGTAGCTAAAATCGCGGTAATAATCATCGCGTAAATTCGCGGTACGCCGATCATTGTTGTAATAAAAAATATCGCGATGGCCAACATGCTCACGTGTTGCCCGGAAATTGCCACCAAATGCGCTAAGCCGGAATTGGAAAAATCTGTACGCAAGCTTTTTGGAACGTCCCGCATGTATCCCAACAGTGTCGCCGAAAAAAGCCCCGCGTCCGGTTCGGGCAACAAAACAAAAAACCTCTCCCGCAAATAACTTCGAAACATTGTTAATTTATTTTCCGCGCCCCCCTGCAATATTTGTATTCGCGGATTAAGCATTGTGGCAAAAATTCCATAACGGGCATAATACCGACGCGGATCAAAGTGGCCAGCACTTAAGGAAAAATTATCCGGAATGGCAATTTTTCCAATAAACTGAATATTGTCTCCCACCTGAATACTCTCCGAAACCGCTGTCTTAATTTCAAGCACTCCGGGCAACACATTATTAGTGTCTTGTTTCTTTACGTTTTCAACTTGAAATTTTAATGACAGTCCATCTTCTTCCACACTTTGAACACGACCTTCATATTTTGAGATAATTCCGGCAACATTTTTCCAGCTCGCCATGCTTTGCACATCGCTTCTAACCGCCAAATCACTCAACACCAATCCCGCCAACAAAGAACCGACAAAAATTAATCCATATCTCACCGCCTGATAACGCCCAAACAATATCAAGAGACCGTATAGAATAAAAGTAAGATAAAAAACATTCGCCACTATGGGGGAAAATGCGCTTCCAATCATTACGCCCGCGATATAACCCACACACAAATACGGGACAATTTGAGGATACATAGTTTAATAATCGTACAATTCTTATGACACAATTAACACCCCATTGTTCACCTTGAACAATGGGGTGTTAATTGTTTTCAATTACCAAAACAATTTAAACATTGAACCATTGATTATTTTCTTAAATATTTAGAAATTTTCAAAAAGGTTCCGCCTCTTTCGGCGGAACCTTTGAAAAATTATCTGTCTCAAATTTTTTTACTCTAATTTTTCATTTTACGACGTATAAACGTTGGAATATCCAAATCTTCTTGCGTACTTGGTGGCTGTATCGTCTTTTGTTGTGGCGGTACTACTGGATGTGGTTGCGGTGAAGGCATCGGATGTTCCATTGGCCTAGAAAATGACGGCACAGAACTGACCGGTCGCTTTGCCACCATTGTTCTCGGCTGATCACGATGTTGCAATGGTTCTTTCTTTGCTGAATCAAAACCGGTAGCAACTACCGTAATACGAACCTCATCATTAACTTGTGTTTCATCAATAACTGCTCCAAAAATGACACGCGCATTAGGATCAGCGTTCTCGGTAATAATTCGAGCGGCTTCCTCCACTTCATACATACCAAGATCCGAACCACCACTGATATTAAACAAAATCCCTTTCGCGCCATCAATAGAAACTTCCAACAATGGGCTATCAATTGCGGCACGCGCGGCTTCAACTGCGCGATTTTCACCCGTCGCTCTACCAATGCCCATTAAAGCCGATCCGGCGTCAGACATAATTGCTCTAACGTCAGCAAAATCAACATTTACCATACCGTGCTCGGTAATCAAATCAGTAATACCTTGAACACCTTGGCGCAACACATCGTCCACAATTCGGAACGCATCTAACAAAGATGTTTTTTTATCAATAACCTGCAACAGACGATCATTTGGAATGACAACAGCCGCGTCGACCCGTTCGCATAATTCTGCCAAACCTTCATCAGCAATAATCCTGCGTGCCTGTCCTTCAAAAGAAAAAGGTTTTGTTACAATCGCAATTGTTAACGCACCACTTTCTTTGGCAATTTCTGCCACAACAGGAGAAGCACCGGTTCCCGTTCCACCGCCTTCACCACAAGCAACGAACACCATGTCGCTACCTTTTAACGCTTCATGAATTTCTTCACGACTTTCTTCCGCGGCCTGTTGACCGACGGATGGATCCATCCCTGCGCCCAAACCCCTTGTTAAAGTTTGGCCAATGTGAATTTTCTGATCAGCGCCCGAATGATGCAAAGCCTGCGCATCAGTATTGACCGCAATAAACTCCACTCCTTTAATTTTTGCTTCAACCATCCTATTCAATGCGGCGTTACCGGAACCTCCGACACCAACGACTTTTATTTTTGGAAGTGTTTCTATTTTGGGTTTAACTTCTGCCATAAATCTTTGTTTCGATTCATTAATGGGTAACACGGCCAGAATACCATTCTGAAAAAGCTTGTCAAACTTACCATTGTTCAGTGTGAACACTATTGTTGTTCAATGTGAACAATGGAAGGATATGGGGGTTAGCGTTTAGGGTGTAAAATTCTAGAAATATTATAAACAACTTTTGAACCTCCCATAACTAAAAATCATCAATGGACATTGACGATTGACATATAATTATATTCGTAATTTCGGTATTATCTTTAGAAAACTACACCCAACTCCCTACACCCTCTCATCAAGGCATTAACGACCGAAACCAGCCCCGAATTTTTGTTACCGTTGGACCAACCGAAGAAAGATTTGGCATTGATGAACGGGGCTTTGCTTGTTGATTATCCATAGTATGAAAGATTAATCCCATCGCTGTTGCCCATGCCGGATCATTAATTTCATCAACAATTCCAGGCAATGGTTGCGGGTAACCCAACTGCGCAGGTAATCGCAATTCTTTTTTTGCCAATTCAACAACACCGTGCATTTTTGACCCACCACCGGTAAGCACAACTCCGGCCGGCAAAAGCCCGGACCGCTGAACTGATTTTAATTCTTTATTTACCATTGCAAATATTTCAGACAACCGCGCCTCAATAATTTCCGCAACGTGACGTCGTGGTATTTCCGTTTCTTCTTCTTGTTCATCCATATGCTTTAAGTTTATTACCTGTGTTTTCTTTACTTCATCCGGCAGTGCCGTACCAAGTTCTACTTTAATTTTTTCCGCCACATCAATAGATGAACGAAGACCAATTGCGATATCATTTGTAATGTGCATTGAACCAATCGGTAAAGTTGCCGTCTGAAGCAAACGATTTTCTTCAAAAACAGCGATATTGGTTGTACCACCGCCTAAGTCGATTAGAATTACACCCAATTCGCGCTGTCTCTTGGAAAGAACCGCCTTGGCGGCAGATAACGGAGCGTACACCAAATCCCCCACCGTAACACCCGCTTGATAAACACACTTCGTCAAATTTTTAATAAACGGCGCGGAACCTTCAATAATATGAGCGTCCACTTCCAATCTAACACCGGTCATCCCCAACGGATCGGTTATTCCATCCTGACTATCAACAACAAACTGTTGCGGTACGACATGAAGTATTTCACGATTGGATGGTATTGAAATAGCTTGCGCAGCGTTTACTACCCGCGTGATATCATCTTCGCTTATTTCACCATCCGCTCTTGAAACAGCAATTACACCACGACTGTTTTGCGAGGAAATATGCGCCCCACCAATACTGACAGTGGCACGCTCAATCGGAATTCCGGCCATCTGTTCTGCTTGATCCAATGCCTTGCTTACAGATTGGATTGTTTCTTCAACGTCAGTCACAACACCTTTCTGAATTCCAGACGAGGCAACAACACCAATTCCAAGAACAGACGGTTTTTCATTTTCAGGAGATCGAACCGCAACAACAACCCTTGTTGTTGTTGTTCCGACATCCAAACCTACCAATATTTCATCTTTTGACATAAGTCTTCTTGATTATCATACCATGTTTAATTGATTCTATACTGCCACACAAAAGTACCATAGCCTAATGTGTCATGTTTATTGTTCATCAGTGACTGTCGATAAACAACATTCCGCGGTCATCTTTATTAATGGTGGAAGAAAAATCAATAATCCCACCAAAAGTGCGCAAATAGCGGACAAAAATACACCGGCCGCCGCAAGATCCTTAGTTTTTTTAATCGCAAAATGTTGTTCCGGATGAACACGATCAGCAAAAGACTCAATCGCAGAGTTAACATACTCCATAACGATCACGAAAAATATTGTCAATATCAATATCGCCCACTGAAGAGACGGTATTTGCAACAACAACGCACCAATAAACACAATTAATGCCACAATGAAGTGCAAACGAATCGAACGATCTGTTTTGATTCCCAATACAAGCCCCTGTATCGCGTATTTTATTCGGCGCATCATAATTTTTCAAAGCAATTAATAATCTTATTTGCAACCTTGTCCATTTTTATATGATCATCATCAGAATCATGATCATAACCACACAAATGAAGCATGCCGTGTACCGCTAAAAAAATCAGTTCGCTTTCCGCTTTTCTACCCATTTTAATTGCATTCTTAAGCGCATAGTCGGGACAAATAACAACATCACCAAGCGCAATATCCCCATCGGCATCCTTCTCATATTTGCTGTTTTTTTCCTGCATTGGAAAAGAAAGGACATCCGTGATTTTATTTATTTTTCTTGTTTCACGATTTAATTTTTTAATTTCCTTACTTTCAACAAAAAAAATACCCACGCTCGTCTTTGGCGACAAACGCAATTCCCTTGCAACACATCCAATCAATAAATCAAACTCCTTTGCAACTATTTTATGATCGGTATTGTTAACAAATTCTACTTTCATAATAAACAAATACCAAAAACTTGTACGAAATTATATTTTACAACGTGCCACACCGATAAGCTTGTCATTGGGAGACGGTATTAGCGGATCATAACCATTAATAACTTCCTGACCGTCTAAATAACCGTCACCGTCCGAATCCGGATTATTAACGCCCGCACCCCAACATTTTTCATCAGGATCGGCCAAACCGTCACGATCAGTATCAAGTTTTCCACCATTAACCAATGGATCAAAACCAGCGTCAATTTCTTGTTTGTCATTATATCCATCCCCGTCCGTATCAGCCTTAAAAGGATCTGTTCCCAACTTTGTTTCCTGCGCGTCAGTCAGACCATCAACATCCGAATCTACCTGACTAAGTAAATCCGCACTGGGGACCGGTGTCGCATCAACCGTATTTGTAGTCGGTTCAGGCGAAAACAAAGATAAATCAGTTGGTTGAGGAATTACCGCAGTACTTGTTTTTCTTGTCATAAAATACCAAAGCGACACAAAAATTGCTCCAATAAACAAAAGTAGAACAATAACCACTATTGCCAATCTACGCGGTCGAATGTTTCTATCAACACTACTTTCCGGAGGTGCTGTTGGTGGCAAAATATTCTTTCCTGATATTTTTGTGCCATCGTCACTTTCAGACTTATTAATAAGTTCTTCAATCTCTTTTTCAACCGTAGACTCGGGGACAATTGGCGGTTTTGGGACACCAATCCTTGGGCGAGCCGAAGACAATATCGAGTGAACATCAGATTCGGACTTTTTTTCTTCCGATTCCGGCATCACATTATCACCCAAACTGTTACCTAAATCATCCTCTTTAGAAATCGTGACATTTTTTACTAAAGAAGCCGGCTTCAATTCTGTTACGGCTTTTACGGCTTCCTTGTTGACAATAGAGCCTTTTAAAGATGTTCCAATACCAAACTTGGCACTAGAATTTTTCATTGGATTTGCGGGAGCGGACGGCAATGGCCCTCTAACACCCGGGACAATTTTTGGTATTGGTTTTAATAACACAGGAACGGCATCAGCAACTTTTTCAGACACCATTTTCTGATTTTCCGCAGAATCATCAACATCATCAGCAAAAGGTAAATTAGTCGGCGGTTCAATACTGCCTTTTGGCGGAAAACTTGGTATATTCATCGACGATTTTTTTGGTGGTAAATCATTCGCAATACCACCAGAAGTATCGTCTAGTAAACCTGTTCCGTTATTGCCCACCGCGCCATTTATTTGTGTGTCCATCTTGTTAATTTATATGTATGTCGTAATTATGCCACAAAACTCCTTCTCTGCTCAAGTTTTAAGAATTCTTTCAATCATTAATTTTACACGATTACCATCCACCTGCCCCTTAAGTTTACCAAGAATTGCGCCAGTAATTTTACCGACATTTTTATCGCCGGAAATTTCACTGATAAAACCAACCACAAATTTCTCCAGTTCAACATCTGATATTTGTTTCGGTAAATATGCTTCCAATATTTTTTGTTCCTGGATTTCCTTTTCAGCATCTGCTGTTCGTCCACCTTTTGAAAAAGCGTCTGACGCCTCACGTCGTTTCTTTATCTCGCGCTGAACAATTTTTACCAATTCTTCATTTGGAAGCACCTCTGTTTTTAATGCGATTTTTTGATTGGTAATCTGAGACTGAAGCAATCTCAAGGTTGAAAGACGCAGAACATCGCCTGCCTTCATGGACAAGCGTAAGTCTGCCGTTATTTGCTCAGCAAGAGTCATTAAACAGTAGTATTAAAAACCACCGGAGCGCTCATGAGTACGTTCTTCCAATTTTCCAAGTTTCTTTAACAAATCTCTTTCGCCCTTAAGTTCGGTTTTGCGAATCGCTTCTTTTCTTTGGCGTTGTTTGCTCTTTGGTCGCTCGTAATAACGAACCTTTTTTGCCTGAATAATCACACCGCTTTGTTGCACCTTACGGTGAAAGCGACGCAAAAGACTGTCGAGCGATTCGTGCTCCTTTTTTTTCACTTCAAACATGAATAAAACTCACCTCTTTCTTTAAATTTGAATGATCGAATAGTAACAGAGAGAGCAAAAAGTGTCAAAAAAAGTATCTGACACCTCACGACTATACTGGTCGCAGTTTTTCACCACCCAATAAGTGAACATGTAAATGAGGAACCGATTGTCCAGCGTCTCCGCCCGTATTGGTCAATAAGCGGAAACCTTTTTCTGCCAAACCATTTTCCTTGGCAATTTGTGCGCCAATCCTTAATATTTTTCCCACAAGTTCATCATTTTGCGCTGTACTTTCCGCTATTGAGGACATTAAATGCTTCTTTGGGATAATCAAAATATGTATTTTATATTTTGGAAACCTATCTGGAAATGCAATAATATCATCGTCCTCATAAGCGATATCGCGACCGATTCCTTCCGCAACAAGCTTGCAAAAAATACAGTCAATCATGTTACTGAATTAAGATTTATGATTGATGAATAATGAGCGATGCTTTTCGTACATCATATATCATCATTCATTATTCATGTTCACGTGTGGCTCGTCAGAATTTCCTTGTGAAGTCTTTTCTTCAATGCAGGCACAAGCGAGTCTAGATTCAAGTCTAATGTTTCCTGCATTCCGCTTTCCATGTTGCGCAAAATAATAGTGTTATCCAAGGCTTCTTTTTGTCCAAGAATAAGCGTCCACTGCACCTTCACGCGATCGGCGTTACGTAATTGCGCTTTGATACCATCCTTATGAAAAGCTTCGGCAACTCTAAAACCAGAACGACGCAAATCGTCTAAAAGTTTTACGGCGCGACGACGTCCAAGATCACCCAAGTGCGCCAAAAACACATCCGGCATATCATTATTTTTTACTTCAACACCCTCCGCTTTCATTTGCATAATTGTCCGCTCTACTCCGCCGGAAAATCCAATAGCGGGAGTGGCGGGACCACCCAGCAATTGAATCAGGTCATCATAACGACCGCCACCACCAAGTGCCAAACCACTCAAGGGATCTGTGGCCGGTAGAGTTGAAATAATTTCAAATGCCGTGCGGGTATAATAATCCAAACCACGCACCAAGCGCGCATTCTCACGAAATGGAATACCCAAATCCTGCAAATATCGCAGTACATTTTGATAATGTTCTTTGCACTGCTCACAAAGATGCTCTGTAATTTTTGGCGCCAAATTCGCCACCACCTGACATTTTTCCTCCTTACAATCAAAAATGCGCAATGGATTTACCTTTGAACGACGCTTGCAATCAACGCAAAGCTTGCGTGTATTGTCTTGCGCGTGTTTTTTCAAGGAATTGATGTAAGCAGGACGACAAGTTTTATTCAAACAACCAACGGAATTAATATCAATTCTGAACGCATCAAGCTGTAATGCCTTATAAGCCTCATAAGCCAAATGAATCACCTGCACATCAATAATCGAGTGCGCTTCACCAATCACCTCTACGCCAAATTGCGTTAACTGACGATAACGACCCGCCTGCGGACGATCGTGACGAAAAACCGGCCCCTGGTACCACATCCGCACCGGTTGTGGCTTACTGCTCATTCCGTGTTCCAAATAAGCGCGGGCGACACCAGCTGTAAACTCCGGACGCAAAGCCAAACGAGTCGTTCCGCTACGATCCTTCACAAAAAACATTTCCTTTTCAACCACATCCGTTGTTTCACCGATACTTCTTTCAAAAAGCGCCGCTTCTTCGACAACCGGAACAGAAACCTTTTTCATATTAAAACTAGTCGCCACTTGCTTGAAAGTGTCGCTTACAATATCCCAATAACGCATATCATCCCAAAGAACATCCTGCATGCCACGCGGTGAACGAACAACTAAAGCGATTGGCGCACGGGCGCGAATATCTTCTTCCTCTTCTTCCGGCGGACGTTGCATTCCGCGACGTTGCTCGGTGTGCGCCGGTACAATCGGTTTTTCTTCTTCTATTTTCTTGTCCTTCTTTAAATCTTCTTTAGATGCCTTATTCATAATAGTAATAAAAAATAATTATGGTTGTGACGAAACTGTTGCTTGTGGCGGAACAATACCACCATAATGGGGAGTTGTGAAAGCAGACGCTTCATTTATTGGAAACAAGCGCAACCAAGCACGACCAACGATCAGATTTCGTGGCACCGCACCCCAGTAGCGCGAATCGGAACTGTGTTCTCGATTGTCACCCAACACAAAATATTCATCTTTACCAAGAACAGAATCAACGTTTCCTGTCGTAATATCTGTGATTGGTAAATATTGTCCTTCATTAAGTTGCAATCCTTTGGGATATTCTTTATTCACGACCACAATTTTATCACCAGATATCACCACTCTTTCACCGGGAAGACCAATAATTCTTTTTATGTAGAACTGTGAAGGATCTTTCGGGTAGCGAAAAACGACCACATCACCGCGTTTCGGTGAACGAATCCCCGTATTATAAGACAACTCATCAATTACCAAATATTCACCATCATGAAAATTCGGCACCATACTTTCCCCTCGAACAAAAAAAGGTTGCGCCACGTATGCCCGAATCGGCAAAATAACAAGAGCGCTGATAATAAAAACCTTCGCCAACCCCCATATACTAGAAAATAAATTACGCCAAACCGACTCTTGCCTTACCGGCTCTTCATTTTTTTGTTGTTCTTCCATTGGAAAGATAAATGATAATTACATAGTAAAGCTATCACAAAAATCAGGTTAACGCCAATAAAAAACCGCCGGAACTGGGCGGTAGCGACTCTATTCATGTTCGATAAAATAATTTTTCCATTTCCACTTAGGAACAAGCGACTCAATGATTTGCATCACCTGCACGAGTCGCATCTTTATTTTTGCTTCTCCCATACTCCTTTCCAAAAGATGTAAATCGACTTTGCGAATCATGTCCTCTGGAGGCAACAAATGATTACCAAGCGAAATCAAAAAACTGTGTGCCACCGCAATATAGAGCTGGGCAACCTTACCAAATTCTCGATTCCGCATATCCTCGATTGCCCTACCCAACAATATCTGAGATGTGCCCTCACTCATCCAATCGTGTGAAAGCATTAGTGACAAATCTGCGTGAATTTCTCCTTCGCTCCACATTGACGGCTGTCCGAATTCTTCCAGCGCCACTGGTCGCTCGACGCAAAAACCATTCATCCGTAACGTGTTGCTCATTTGCCGACCACGTACTTTATTGGTATCCCATACGCGCAGATACGGAAGATGATTACCGGACAGATCCTGCGAACTTGAGAGTACAATCTCGACTGCAATCTCACTGTAAAAACTTACCCCCGTAAATATTTCCCTAATCCTTTGTATGGCTTTTTTTGCTGCTTCGGAAATTGGACAATCGAACCCGTGAATTTCAATATTTGGCACGGCAATCCCCTTTTTCTTGTTTTTTGTGACAAACAACAACGACTTCGCAATATATAATAAATATATAAAAAAAGCAAGGCACAGTAAATCTTAAAATATTTGTAATTATCGAATAATATATGTCTAATGAAATGTAATAATTTTAAAACATCGAATTGGACTTTTGGAATTTCATTAGGTATTAGAAATTAGAAATTTTACACCGTCAGATTGCTTCGGCACTGCAGCGCCTCGCAAAGACGACGGTCAAGTTTCAATTTGCTTCTCACTCGCCAAAGTAATATGCTTATACCTACATGAGTTCTCGTGTATCTCTTTCGTCAGACGAACGCGCAAATATTTTGCGCGAGATAAGATCAGCCGATAACGGCGCTTCTGTTCCTATCCGCACTTCAAAAGGTGGTGGCAAAGGAAGCGGGACCATAAAGGCCCCCTCCGGAAAGCGAAAAAAAGGTCGCGGTATTCGTCGCACTATTTACGTAATTTTAACACTACTCATCCTTTGTGGCGGGTTATTTTCTGCAAAAATCTTAAAGGTCGGTGGCAATGTATTAAACAAAGATCGCTCAATTATCGCGCAATTAGTAGATCTCTTTATCCCAGGTGATCGCATGCTAATAGGAGAAAAAGATGGACAAATCAATGTTTTACTCGCCGCCATCGGCGGAAAGGGCCATGAAGGCGAAAATCTCACTGATACCATCATGGTGGCAATGATCCGTCCACAAGAAAAAAAGGTGGCACTGCTTTCCATTCCACGCGATTTATTTGTTCGCCTTCCCGGTTCGTCATCCTTCACAAAAATTAACGCCATCAACGCCTATAAAGAAAATGTGAAAAAGGGCGAAGGCATTATCGCTCTCGGTCAAAAAGTAGAAGAAATTACCGGTCTCTCTATCCACTACTATGCACGCGTTGATTTCACCGCTTTTAAGCAAGTTATCGATAAAATT
Source organism: uncultured bacterium (assembly GCA_903934015.1). Taxonomy (GTDB): domain Bacteria; phylum Patescibacteriota; class Andersenbacteria; order UBA10190; family CAIZMI01; genus CAIZMI01. Next base: position 43,237 of record CAIZMI010000044.1, on the reverse strand, counting down.
GGGGGCGTAGAAGTTACCATTCCTGTTTCTTTTTATGATTATTGGCACAAAATTTCATTCCCTGCCGGAACAGAGTTAATGAGTGGAGACCGCGCGCTTTCTTATGTTCGCGCACGCTATGTTGACGGCCCGGAGGGTGGCGATTTTGCTCGCGCCGCGCGTCAACAACACCTGCTTTTAGCAATGCGTGAAAAAATCTTTTCAGCCAATACGGCTTTTGACGTGCGTGCGGTTACAGGAATCATCGATGCTTTTGGCGATAACGTCGCCACTAATTTTAACCTCTGGGAAGTAAAAAAAGTTTTTGAGATGGCACGCGTAATTCCAAAAGACAACATTAATACGGCCGTCTTGTCCACAGGAACAAATGGTCTTCTTGCTGGTGGCACGGAAATTCTAGATGGAGTTCCCGCTTCAATTATTCGACCACGCGCCGGTGCCGAAGATTATTCGCAAATCAAAGAATTTGTCAGCAATATCTTTTCAGCCACAAAAACAGATGCCCCAGCTACACCAATTTCCTCCCAGAAACCAACTGCGCCACCTTCAGTAACACCTTCCGCAAAACCAACTCCATCAACTTCCCCTGATACAGCAAATTTAAAAACCGAAAAACCAACTGTAGAAATTCGTAACGGCACAAATATCACGGGACTGGCTTCGCGAACATCGGCTAAGCTAAAAACAGCAAACTTTATCGTCCAAACCGTGGGAAACACGGCAAAAAGAGATCGCACGTCTACAGTCATCATCGATCTCACCGCCAATAAAAAACCGGAAAGCCTAAAAACTATTTTAAGTACACTCGGTATCGGCAGTACCGTTTCTCTTCCAAGTTCCGAAAACTCCTCGAAAGCTGATTTTCTTATCCTCCTCGGTACCGATTTTGCGGATAGCTCACAAACAACCAGCCAGTAATTTTTTTACAATGTCCGAATTTATTCTGGATGACATTCGAATAATCGTTGGACTGGGAAATCCGGGAGACGAATACAAAAATACTCGCCACAACGCAGGTGCATTATTATTAGATTGTCTGCAAAAACAATGGATTTTCCCTGAATTCAAACATGACAAATACTCGAACGCAATGATATCACGAGGCACCTACCACCTACACCCCACCCCCCACCTTCTAGTCTTCCCGCACACTTTCATGAACGAATCCGGAACAAGTGTTGCCTATCTTATAGAAAAAGAACAATTACAACCAGAACAACTCCTCGTCTTACACGACGATAAGGACATTAATTTAGGGGAAATTAGATTACAAAAAGAAATTTCGTCTGCCGGCCACAAAGGCGTGCAATCAATTATCGACTGCCTTGGAACATCCAACTTTTGGCGCCTTCGAATCGGCATCGGTCCGGTACCGGCGCCACAGACAACCGACATATTTGTGTTGGAGAAGTTTTCAAATAATGAAATAGTGGAATTAGATAAAATATTTTTAGACGCAAAACATAAATTTTTCACCAATTGACGGATTAATAATCTAAATAAACTCAACAAATGAGGAGTTGAATTTGAAAATATTGCATATATTTGTAAATCGTATATAATATCAATACATAAATCACTATCGGGAATGAATATCCCGCGAATCTCTGTATTACAGGACCTTTGGAGCGCCGTCGAAAAAGATAAACAAATCGAAGCGCCGACTCTTCCAGAGAGCATCCTTCCCCTATTTTTAGCAGGTCTTCCGATTTCAGAATCGGGTAGACCAATTGTTGTCGTACTCGTAGAAAGATCCACTATTACATTACCGGGCATTTCTCGTTCAATCGCTTTTTGGAAACAAGTAAAAATTGGTGAAACAGAGTATCCCACCAATTATCCGTTAACAATCTTACCCGTCCTCCTACCCCAAGAAAGATCCGGTGATATTCCCACTCCTCGACTCAGGGCCTACTGGCAAGCAATTACGGCATTGAAAAACAATCACCCGCGTTTGATTTTAGCAACACAAAAAGAACTGCAACAACCGTCTCCAAAACTCACCTCCGACCTTGGAGTTTTACAACTAAAAGAAAAACAGACTCTCTCTCCCACAATTCTTATTGAAAAATTAATAAACTTTGGCTACACGGAAGAGCGAGTTTCCGAAGAACCGGCCACGTTTTCGCACCATGGCGGAATAGTAGACATCTTTCCATTTCATTCTGACGCTCCAATGCGCATTGAGTTTTTAGGAAATGAAATTGACCACATCAAATCTCTCGCGCCTCGCAATAGCAATAATAACGATACAAATAAAATATTCGAGAGAATTTCTCAAACCGACGGACGAACAAGAAACATTTTTCCCCTGGCCCTTCCGCCAACATTGCCGGTAAACTTCCAAAAAATCATCGAATCAGCATACATCGTCGCCGAAGAAGGAGCGCTAATTGGAAACACAACAAAACCGGACATGCTCCTGCAACCATTTTCCGGCATTTCCGAAATCCGCGAGCCGGCCCCATGTGGCGGGGATATGGAAAAATTCAAACTACTCATTTCAGAAACACTCAAAAAAAATAAAGTAATCATATTGACTGCACGCCCAGAAGCAACGCGCGTCACTTTACCGCAAAACGAAAACCTGGAAATCATTCCCGCCGAAACAGCGGCGGATGCCCGTGGTTTTATTAACACTAAAGACGCCTTCGCTATATTCACTGATGCCGACATTGGTGAATCCGCCGAAGAAGACCCGCTTTCATGGGATAGTGGCATGGCTTACTCGCGCCGTTTTTCCGCCGGTGGTTATGTTGTTCATCGCGACCATGGCATTGCGCGATTCCGTGGAATTGAGCGAAAAGAATTGCGCGATTCCGCTCGCGACTACCTAGTTTTGGAATATGCCGCCTCCGACAAACTTTTTGTTCCAGTGGAAATGTCCTACAAAGTCACCGCCTACATTGGGGCCGCTAATCCGGTTATTCATCGCTTGGGCGGTAGCGAATGGGAATCAACAACAAAAGAAATCCGCCAAGAAACAGCCGATCTAGCCAAAGAATTGTTACAGCTTTATGCCGCGCGCGAAACACAATCCGGAACCGCTTTTCCACCGGAAACGGAAGCAGAACGGTCGCTTGCTGATTCTTTCCCATACGACGAAACACACGACCAAGAAACGGCTATCCGCGAAGTAACCAAGGACATGGAACGCGCCCAACCAATGGATCGTTTGGTTTGCGGTGATGTTGGTTTTGGCAAAACAGAAGTTGCCATCCGTGCTGCTTTTAAGTCAGTGAACTTTGGTCGCCAAGTAGCCGTCCTGTCTCCCACAACACTTTTAGCACAACAGCATTTCGACACCTTCCAGGAACGCCTGAAACCGTTTAATTCCCGTTGTGCCTTAATTTCTCGCTTCCAGACAGCTTCTGAGCAAAATGAGGTGGTACGAAAATTAGTAACAGGCGAAGTTGATATTGTTATTGGCACCCATCGCCTTTTATCAGAAGATGTAAAATTCAAATCTCTAGGTTTAATGATCATCGACGAAGAACAAAAATTCGGTGTCGAGCAAAAAGAAAGTTTGCGCAGAATGCGCGCAAGCGTTGATGTTCTTTCCCTCTCCGCTACACCAATTCCACGTACACTAAATATGGCTCTTTCAGGACTACGTTCTCTTTCCGTAATTGCTACACCACCGGGTGGTCGCCAACCTGTCATCACCAAAGTAACGCGTGAAAACGATGAACTGGTTAAAAAAGCACTACAAACAGAATTAGAACGTGGGGGTCAAGCCTACGTTTTATGGAATCGCGTAGAAACTATCGAAGCGGCCGCCGAACGCATTCGAAAAATCATGCCAAAAGCACGCGTTGTGGTGGGTCACGGTCAAATGCATGAACAAAAACTAATGGAAGTGATGGAATTATTTGATACCAAAAAAGCCGATATTCTTGTTTGCTCAACAATTATTCAAAACGGTATTGATTTGCCAAATGTTAATACGCTGGTTGTTTTTGATTCACCGTCTTTTGGTTTGTCGGATTTATACCAGTTACGGGGTCGCGTTGGTCGTGGAAACAAACAAGCCTTCGCCTATTTCTTGTACCACCAAGGACGCTTGCCGTTTGAAGCCCGCAAACGCTTAACGGCACTTTTGGAAGCAGTAGAACTGGGCAGTGGCTGGACGCTCGCTTTGCGTGATTTAGAAATCCGTGGCGCCGGAAACCTGCTCGGCAAAGAACAACATGGCACAATCAAAGCTGTTGGTGTGCATCTTTTTGGTGAATTACTAAATGAAGAAGTGGAACGGTTACGAAAAGGCCAAGCCGAACAAACTATTACAGACGTACAAATTGATTTGCCGATTAAGGCCTATTTGCCGGAAGAATATATTCCAAATACGGCAGAACGCTTGCAAGCTTATACAAGAACCGGCTCTATTCGTTCAATGAAAGATTTAGTTTCTACTCGCCATGCACTGGAAGAACAATATGGACCACTTCCGGAAGCGGGAATCACTTTCTTCCAAGTGCTTAAGTTGAAACTATTAGCCGCAATCGCAAATGTAAATGGCATTGTTACGTCCACAAACCCTATGGCCAGCAAACGCGATATGACCGCGCAAAAAGATTTGCGTATTACATTAACTTTACAAGACGGCCTTACGCCAACAATTGCTTACACCGCGATTGCCGATAATCCGCGTTGGACTTTCACCGGCGCATCAATGTCGATACCTGTTACCGAACTAGGCCAGGATTATTTAAGCAAAGTAGAACACACATTGCATCTCATAACAGAAGCTCGCGAAAAAGAGCGCGTAACGGGCAAGGCGAAGAAAAAAGTGTAGGTGGTAGCGTGTAGGGCGTAGAGGCGCGAGTGTTTCCTCCCTTTATTCAAAGGGAGGTTAGGAGGGATTTAGTCCATAAACCCCAATTTCCACTATAATATAATTTTGTATCGATATATCGATACAAAATGCTTCTTTATATTATATTTAGTGTAACAAAAATATCGCGAAATCATCCCCCGTCGTCGCGTAAAGTCGCTTCGCGACCACGCGACTATGGGGGATTGTTTTTCTTTGCTAAGAAAAACAAAAAAAACCGTGTGACACCTTGTCACACGGTTGCTAAAGAACTTGAAAAAAACGATGCCCTACTTCAACAGGTGGATTTCACGAGGACTTTTGCGCGCCCCGTACTTTTGCCGGTAACAGCGCTGTTTAAGCATCGCCACCTGCTCCGGCCCGCCGAACACATTTGTGATCGCACGAGGATCGAGCACCCCAAGGGCTGTGATGTGTTGCATCGCACCGGCGAAATCCTGCTGAGCGACGCACCCATCGACGAGGCCCTTCAACCGCGTCGCTTCGGCAATGGACAGAGCGACCAATCGCTCGTCCAAAGCGACCAACTCGGGATCATCCGGAATGAATGTGTAACCACATCCATCCGATTTCCGGACCATTTTCCTGTTAACCGGTTCAATGCCACCAAGAAGAAGTTTGGCCCCCGCAAGATCGCCAGCTTCCATACGTGCCCGACAGACCGCGAGAGATTCCGCGCGAAACCTCACCTCTTCCTCAACGACTTGTTGCGCCCGTTGCTGAAGTTGTTGTTGCGCCGACTCGTCGCGTTCACGTGCGGCGCGAACTACTTGCGGACGCTTATTGCTCTCAACCCGCAAGCGCTTCAACCTCTCTTGAAGCAGGTCGATTTCGGACTGACGCTTCTTCGCGACTTCCTTCAAGTACTTGCGTTCTTGCATTTCCCGCAGGAAATCACCAGCCAAACGCATACTGCCTTCGGCCATGTCAAATTGCAGGATCGTCTCACGCGTGCTGGTCACCTGCATCGCCGAGGCCAAATACTGCTCCGTCGCATCCAACATCTCATCGGCGTCTTTCAGCAACTTTTCGACCCTCTCCTCATTGCGAACGGCCAGAATCCCCAGCAACCTCCCGCGAACATGTTTCATGCGTATCTTCAGCCCCTCATTCATAGTCCTCGCGATCGCATTCCGAAGTGACGAGACAAAACGCCCAATCACCTGCGCCGTATAATTGGCGTGGTTGTCGTCGACCCCTTCCGCTCGCTCGACAAGATCGGAATCCTCGTCCTCCTGATTCATCTCCACAATACCACCGCCTCCACCCACTAAATCTTCATCCCAATAATTCAATCCAGGTCGATTGTACATAAAACCCTCCCAATTAAACAAAAAGTTGTAAAAAGTTCTATCATAACCAGAAAAACAGTTAATTCTACTCTCAAATTGACAATTTGTCAATAGTAACATTTACGGGAATAATGTGTAGGTAATGGTGGAAACAAACACGGAAACAGAAAACCAAGAAATACAAAAACGCACCACTCCCGCTTCTGCGGGAGTCCACGGCGTGGATCCCCGTGTTCACGGGGATGGTAAATACCAAGAAGACTTGGACACATCCAGCAGTGCGGATGATTTTGTGATCCTCCAAGCGCTCTCCGCGTTTCGCCCGAACATCAACGCGTCAAAAATACAGAACTTGATTAACCGCGCGGGCGGGAATGAACAGGCGTGGACTATCCCCGACGAAGCCTTGGAACAATACGGCTGGACGACCGAACAACGCCACCTCTTCAATGAACACAGAAAACATTATCAGCCGGAAAAAGCGCTGGAGCGCCTTAATCAACTGGGAATTGAATTTATCCCGGCCACATCGCCAAAATTTCCCAAATCCTTAATCAATATTTTTGATCCACCGCTAGGTCTTTATGTGCGAGGAACACTCCACCAAAACAGTTTAAACATCGCTTTTGTCGGCAGTCGCAAAGCCACACCCTACGGCAAAACCGTAACAAATATGTTAGTACGCCCACTCGCCGCAAAGGGTGTAGTGATTATCTCCGGACTGGCATACGGCATTGACGCGGAAGCTCACCTAGCAACGCTACAAAGCAACGGCACCACGTGGGCGGTACTAGGAAATGGTTGCGATGAAATGACTTTATACCCGCGCGCTCACCGCCAACTGGCGAAAGACATCATTAAAAATGATGGTGCCATTATTAGCGAATACCCACCCGGCACCCAAGGCCTTCCATATTTTTTTCCGCAACGAAACCGCATCGTCACCGGTCTTTCTCGGGCGATTGTTGTCGTGGAGGCAGGTAAACAAAGCGGTGCCCTAATCACTGCCCGATTAGGCCTTGAACAAAACCGCGAAGTGTTTGCCGTCCCCGGCCCAATTACATCCGAAATGTCACAAGGTACCAATGAACTGATTCGCGACGGCGCGACCCCTGTAAGTAGCGCCCAACAGATTATGGACGAACTGGAACTGTTTACTTTATTTGGAGGCATACCGACTGCAAAGACAGCAAAACAACCAGTGAAAACGAGAATAGAATCTTCTCCAATAGCCGTTGAAAGGACTCCTGACAATCAACCTAAAAATGAACAAATATCGGTTCTGAATATTCTTACACAAAATCCCCTCCCCATTGACGAGATTGTAAAAGCCAGTACACTCCCGTCTCATACCGTGGCGTCTGTTTTAACAATGCTGGAAATAGATGGCCTAGTAAAAGATACAGGTGGTCGAAATTATGTAAGAATATAGAGCATTAGTCTTTGCGAGCCCCGCACCCTTGTGGTGCGCGGGCGAAGCAATCCCCGATAAACATTAAGAATTAGTTTCAATGAAATTAGTAATTGTTGAGTCACCCGCAAAAGCAAAAACTATCGCCAAATACCTTGGAAAAGGTTACGTCGTAAAAGCATCTTTCGGTCATGTGCGCGATTTACCAAAAAGCAAGATTGGCGTTGATGTGGAAAATGATTTTGAGCCGGAGTATGTAACCCCACCAAAGGCAAAGAAGGTTGTTACAGAATTGAAAGCAAGCGTGGCCAAGGCCGAGAAAGTCTACTTCGCAACTGATGAAGACCGCGAAGGAGAAGCTATTGCCTGGCACTTGGCAAAGATCTTAAAAGTGGATGAAAAAACGGCAGAACGAATCACCTTTGATGAAATCACCAAGTCGGCAATTCAACACGCCATTGAAAACCCACGAAAACTTAATCTGCAACTAGTGGATGCGCAACAAGCACGTCGCATCCTGGATCGGTTGGTTGGTTATGAGTTATCTCCTCTCCTTTGGAATAAAATTCGTCGTGGTCTTTCGGCCGGTCGCGTCCAATCGGTTGCTGTTCGTTTAATTGTTGAACGTGAGCGTGAAATCGAAGCCTTTAAAGCTGATGAATTTTGGTCATTGGAAGCAAGTCTAAAAGCCAAAGATGGTGAGTTTTTGGCCAAACTGCGATCTGTTGATGGAAAAATTTTGGATAAGCTTGATATTAAATCCGGTACAGAAGCGGAAAAAATAAAGACTGATTTAAATAAAGCAAAATGGCTCGTTGACAGTGTTGAAGAGCGCCAGGTCGGTCGTACACCACTGGCACCATTCACTACCAGCACATTACAACAAGCGGCATCGAACCGTCTGGGATTCTCAACCAAGAAAACTATGATGCTCGCCCAACGCTTGTATGAAGGTGTGGAATTAGGCGAAGAAGGAGCAACAGGATTAATCACCTATATGCGTACAGACTCTTTGAATTTGGCCAATGAGGCGGTAATCAAAATCCGTGAATTTATCAAAAACGATCTTGGCGCCGACTACCTACCGGCCGAGGCACGCACCTTCAAAAATAAATCACGCGGTGCCCAGGAAGCCCATGAAGCGATTCGTCCGACAGACGTTAATTTAAAGCCGGAAAATGTAAAACAATACCTGGAACACGACGCCTTTCGACTTTACGATTTGATTTGGCGCCGAACTGTCGCCTGCCAAACAGCGGATGCGAAATTCAAAGCGATGACTGTCGACATTAAAGCGGACAATTATGTTTTTCGCGCCACCGGTTCACGCGTCGCTTTCCCGGGTTTCTTGCAAATTTGGGGCATTGATAAAACCAAGGAAGTTATCCTTCCTTCGCTTACAAAAGACGAGATACTGGAATTATTGCTACTTAACGCACTACAACATTTCACCCAACCTCCTGCCCGATATTCGGAAGCTTCTTTGGTTAAAGCACTTGAAGAAGCCGGCATCGGTCGGCCGTCAACATATGCACCAACAATCGATACGGTACAAAAACGCGGTTATGTAGAAAAAAGTTTGGAAGACAAACGATTCCGTCCAACCGATATTGGAAAAGTTGTTAATGATGTCTTAGTCGCCCACTTCCCAGAAATTGTTGATATTCAATTTACCGCCCACATGGAAGAAGACCTTGATCAAATCGCTGATGGAAACAAAAAAATGGTTCCCCTTTTGAAGGAATTCTATGTTCCGTTTAAGAAGAACCTAAAAGAGAAAGCCAAAACACTCAATAAAGATGAAATTACAACCGAAAAGACCGATCTTAAATGCCCCGATTGCGGTAAACCGGTTATTTTACGTCTTGGGCGTAATGGAAAATTCTACGGTTGTTCCGGTTATCCGGATTGTAAATACACCGCGCCCGCCAGCGAGAAAGAAAAATCAGAAATGGATACAGCGCCTACCGGCAAAATTTGCCCGGATTGCGGAAAAGATTTGGTGACTAAACGCGGTCGCTTTGGTATTTTCTTGGGTTGCGCCGGTTATCCGGAATGTAAACACACGGAACGCATTGAAAAAAAGGTTGGCGGTATTTGTCCAAAATGTAACGTCGGCGAAATTGTCGAACGCAAATCAAAACGCGGAAAATATTTCTACGGTTGCAACAAATATCCCGAATGTGATTTTGTTTTGTGGAGTAAACCAACCGGTGAAAAATGCCCGACTTGCCAAAATTTACTTATTTTTGGAAAAAGTAATACTGCAGTTTGCTCAAATAAAGAATGTGATTTTTCAAAGGAATACGAACCCAAAAGCGAAGAGGAATAACCCCACTTCGCCACGTGATAACTTCATAACCTTGCGTCGCTTCAAGGGGCCGTTTTTTAGCGAAAGAAAACAAAAACCCCTGTCCACGCGAACAGGGGCGAAAACATCTTAATCATGAAAACATGCTTTTTTCCACGAAGCGACAGCACTTTCAACTGTTTTTCCACGCACAACGACTAGTTGAGCATCGCCGCCATAGACACGGTCCTCGCTCAAATAGAGTACTTGTTGGAAAGGACTGTTACTGTATTCAGCAAACGGATCCCCAACTCGTTCATACTGCCTGGGCACCAGTTCGTGAAAATAGGCAAGCATTTCGACTGTGCCATCAACATCCAACGCAGAAATTAGAAACAGAGCCACCTTCCAGAGTCGCGTCACAGAGATATCCTGACGATAGGAAAGCATCGTTAGCTGGCGAGCAACTCGTTTTATCTCCAAAAGTACAATACCGACTGTATCCACAAGCTCCTCGTCACCAAACAGTTCATCGGGAAGATACTCGTAGGGCGCGACATGGTCCAAAATGATCGCAAGAGCAACCGCTAGCTCATTATCAGCCATGTCACGGAGTTGCTCTGCCAGAAATTCCGCCGCATTTTCATCTTCGAGATGCCCATCTAGAAGTGTCTCGAGAATATGTTCTAAACGAGCGCCTATCGATTTCTTAACCCGTTCCCACTCATCATCAGTCATTCTGTTCAAATGTTCAGGCGGTGGCTGATCGAGTTCTGTTGTTCCAAAATAAGATAACAAACATATAAAGATGTTTTTCCAATCACTTTTATCGTATCGCGCAAGCAGATGGGCCGCCACATAACCGACATCCGCTCCACACTCATATCGCATTCGACAAAGTGAATAAGCGATCTTTTCTGCAGTATCAGAAGGAAAATGACTCATATGAATCTCCTTTTTTCTAGTTGGAGAGAACAAGCAAAAACAACCTTACGACCAGAATCAACCTATTTTATAAAATCGTCAAACAGAAAAGGGCCCTAGAATATCCTCCTCCTATTTGTTTTATCGGCCAATATTAATTTTTTCTATAATTCCCGATAATTCTTCGTCGCTGTAAAAATCCACAATAATGTTTCCACCTGAATCACCAATTTTTTTAATCCTGACCCGTGTTCCCAAAGTCCGTCCCATTTCTTCTTCATAACTGGCAAGTTGCGGATCTTTTTGAATTACCCTTTGATGCGCCTGAACGTTGGTTTTTTGCTGAACGCGTTCAAGAGCCTTCGAACTCATCTTTCCCTCTAGCATTTTTTGAAACGCTTCTTTTTGTCTTTCCGGTTCGGTAACAGCAAGCAGACTACGGGCTTGACCAAAGTTCATTTTGCCTTCTTTCAGCGCTTTCTGCATTTCATCGGGCAAATCCAAAATACGAATAATATTCGTAATTGAAGGGCGCTCTTTACCCACTGCTTTCGCAATTTCTTCGTGGGTCATATTAAATTCGTCGTGCAATTTTTTATAAGCGATTGCTTGCTCCAAAACACTCAGATCTTCACGCTGAACATTTTCAATAATCGCCAACTCTAATTGTTCTTTATCAGTCACGGGAACGTGCACCAAACAAGGTACCTCTTTTAATCCTGCCCGTTTTGACGCTCGCAAACGACGTTCACCGGCAATAAGCGTATAGCGATCCATATCCTTAGTAACCAATAACGGCTGTAAAATTCCATGCTCACGAATGGATTGCGCCAAATCCTGCAAATCAGCTTCTGAAAAATCTTGACGTGGCTGTTCCGGATTACGATCAATCTTTTCAACCGCCACCATCATCACGCGATTACCTGTCGATTCTTCAGCTCTAACAACACTCGAATAACTCGGTTGCGTCGCAACAAAAGTAGAACCTTCGTCGCGCCTTTGTGGAATTAATGCGGATAAACCTCTTCCCAATCCTCCTGGTTTCATGTTTGTGGTGTTTGTTGATTAATTAAATTTTTTACTGTGTCATGAACTTCTTGCGCAAACGATTGATAAGTTTGCGCGCCCTGAGATGCATCGTCATACTCAAAGATATTTTTACCATAAGATGGCGCTTCTGCTAAGCGAATATTTCTTGGAATAACGGTTTCAAATACTTTTCCCGGAAAATGTTCACGTACTTCTTTGATCACGTCATGCGCCACTTTTACGCGTCGATCAAAAAGCGTCAATACGGCACCTAATACTTCCAGTTCAGGATGCAAATGCTCTTTAACCAAACCAATTGTCTGGAGAAGCTGACCAAGCCCCTCAAGCGCATAATATTCGCACTGCACGGGGATTAAGACTCGTTCAGCGGCAACCAAGGCGTTCATTGTCAAAACTCCCAATGAAGGAGGGGCGTCAATAATAATATATGAATACTGCTCTTTGAGCGGAGCAAGCACTTCCCTTAAACGAAATTCACGATTATCGACATTCATTAATTCCACCGAAGCACCGGCCAAATCCGCTGTTGCCGGCATCACGTGATAATTTTCCTGTGCCGTCGGGCGCATAGCGGCATCCGCCGCTACCTCTCCGCGTAAAAGCTCATAAATACCCGGTAACCGCTGTTCGTCACCAATTCCAACCCCCGAGGAAGCGTTTCCCTGCGGATCAAGATCAACTAGCAATGTAGGATGCCCAGCCCTGGCCAAGGCCGCTCCCAAATTAACAGCCGTGGTAGTTTTCCCCACTCCACCTTTTTGATTAACGATGGATATTATCATAACTGTTGCTATTATATATGGTTAGGGTCGATAAGGAAAATCAAATTTACCTCTTTTGTATTCCAATCAAATTAACGAAATCTGAAACATTCTTCGAAACACGGATATTGTATCTTGTGTGACTTGGTGGCTTTTTTTCAATTTCATACATCTTGGCCGAAATCATGATTTTAGCAGTCATGTTCAAAACATCCTCTGCTAATTCCGGAATCGTCGTCACAAACATTGCCATTAAATATCCACGATCAAAATAGACAGATCCATCCGTTTCAAATAATCCACGTAAACAAGGAATAATAAACTCCTCTTTTTTCATAATCCACGAAGGAACCCTCACCTTCTGATCAAGTTTTGGGCCACCACCTGCGGACCATCCAAGCCACCCCTCCCACATATTTGAATAACAACTAATATCTATACAGTTCTTGTTTCTATTTACAATGGAAACTTTGTTATTCGGTAGAATTTCCCTAATAGACCCTTGAATTTTTCTAATCAGTTCCTGATATTTTGTATCACAACTAATCCTTAATCGCGTCGCTCTTTTGTTGGGATTTGATAAGTTGCCGTCGCCAATACCAACACCAATCACGTACGCAAGCGTTCGTAAATTGGGTTTAGTACTTGTATCCATTATATTTATTGTACCGGAGGAGGGAGTCGAACCCACATGACCGTAAGGTCACACGATTTTGAGTCGTGCGCGTAAACCATTCCGCCACTCCGGCTCTTGAAATAGGTTAGCTTATCTCTCTACAAATTTCAACGCTGTAGGGGCATTCGCCAGCTGGCGAACATGAATTGCCCTCGCGTCGCGTTGGCTTATTCCGTCTCGAAAAACAAAACATTCAGACTGCGCTTGGTAGGAACCAAAGCCAATTCCGCGTGACACCAACGAAGCTGTCGTTTTGAAGAATTTTCTAGACGACCAAAATATGGCAGGGATACCTCCCCCGCATCAATGTGTTTTCTATTTCTTAGTCTTTTTAAATCATGGCTAACTTCCGGCCATGAATACTCATGTTTTCCTAACCGTATTGCCCATTTTCCTTCAAATTCAACACCCCACTCTGACACAGGATCATTAATCACTGAATCAACATATTCATTCAAAACACTATTGCGGTTTCCAAATACAAAAACGGGTGTTGTAAATTTTCCCACATATGTCCTATCGGGACACAATCTAAAACCATACTCATTTTCGGCGTGAATTTCTTGAAAATATAGTCCCTCTCGAATATTTTTTTGGATTTTTTCCTGATCATTTTCTCGCATAAAATTCATAATATGAACAAGGGTACCTTCCGAGGGGTAGCCGTTGGAGGTAAAAAAATTATATACCTCATCGAACGCCTCATCACCACTCCAATATTGGAGATTTTTATCGTCTACCTCTTGTAATAACAACCCTTCCGGAAAAGGCGGTAACATCTCCCTTCGACGAATTCTCTTCACCCCTGTTTCTTCCTGTCGATGCTTCGGCAATTCAATCACTTTTTCGCGATATCTGACACCAAGCTCTTTGTTTTCTACGACCTCGCCCCATCCGCCCGATTTTCCTTCCGGCTCGACAAAATCCGCTGGCATCTCCGGCGTTTCTGTTGTTTCCAATTTTTCCAATTCCAATCCGGTTTCTGGCTGTTCTTCCGTGTCCGGATTTATCCGTGGTGCTTGTTCGTTCATATTTGAATTGTATGACATAGTTCTGAAATTGAGAACGATGAACCTTTGTCCGCTCACGGAGCGGAGCAAGGTTGCTCCGCTCCGTGAGCGGTGCTGGTTGTCACACTCGCCATTTTTCCCTACACTTCCCCTATGACTAAAATTGCTATAAAACGCGTTACAAAGGAGAAGAAGGCCGTTTCAAAGGAATCTAAAGCCAGGAAGCGCATTTCCGTTATTGGTACGGGCTATGTAGGCCTCGTATCTGGCGCTTGTTTAGCTGAAATTGGTCACCACGTGGTTTGCGTCGACCGCAACGCCGACAAGGTCGAAAAACTCAAGAAAGGGATCAGCCCGATTTATGAACCGGGGATTGAGGAACTTATTGCCAAAAATATCAAGGCAAAACGCCTCGAGTTTACTACTAATCTGCCGGAAGCCGTAAAAAATACAGAGGTTATTTTTATTGCAGTTAATACCCCACCACGACCGGACGGAAAAGCGGACTTGTCTTATGTTGCAAACGCTGCCCGCCAAATTGCTGAGGTGGCCACCGAATACAAAGTTGTTGTCGACAAAAGCACTGTGCCTGTGCAAACAGGTGAAAAAGTTCTAGAAACTTTGCGCTCCTACAACCCACACGGCATTGAATTCGACGTTGTTAGTAACCCGGAGTTTTTACGCGAAGGTACGGCTGTCTACGATTTCTTAAACCCCGATCGCATTGTTATCGGTGCCGAAAACGAACGCGCGGAAAAAATTATGCGTGAAATTTACGCGCCAATCAAAGCGCCATTTATCGCAACCGATATTAATTCCGCCGAACTGATCAAACACGCTTCCAATTCTTTCTTAGCCACAAAGATATCTTTCGCCAACGCCTTGGCCGCAATTTGTGAATTAACAAATGCTAATGTTGAAGAAGTAACCTACGGTATGGGTTTAGATAAACGCATTGGTTCTTCTTTCTTGAAAGCCGGTGTCGGATACGGCGGAAGCTGTTTTCCAAAAGATGTCTCGGCGTTCGTTAAGATTGCGGAAGAAATAAATTACGATTTTGGAATTTTAAAAGCGGTTGAGAAAATTAATGAGGAAGCAAAAGCGATTTTCATTAAGAAAATTGAGCAAGCGCTTTGGATTGTCAAAGGAAAGACAATTGCCATTTGGGGACTCTCCTTCAAACCAAATACTGATGATATGCGCAGCGCGCCTGCCGTGACGGTTATCAATCACCTGCGTGGTGAAGGTGCGATTATTAAAGCTTATGATCCGCAAGCAATGGAAAAGGCACACGAAGTGCTCGGCGATGAAAATATCACTTATGTAAAATCTGCAATGGATGCCACAATTAATGCCGATGCTCTGGTTATCGTTACCGACTGGGATGAATTTAAAAAAACCGATTTGAAAAAGGTTCACGCTTCCCTTCACCAGCCACTAATCATCGACGGCCGAAACATGTTTAATCCGAAAGAAATGGAAGAAAAAGGTTTCTTGTATCATTCGGTAGGCCGCGGCAAATAATTCTACGACCTGCTTACCACCTACGAGGTGGAGCAACCTTGCTCCACCTCGTAGGTGGTGCAAGGTAATAAACCTTATTCTAAACAAAGAGCTTTTATTCGTGTAAGCTCCTTTTGATAATCCGCGTGATCGTTTGTAAATTTTTCGTATTGTTTTTCCGAAAAAGAAATAAAGCCTGAATAATCGCACACCGGAAACCTCACCTTATCACGATTTACATACTCCAAAAAAGAAGAATTGGGCCAACCAGAGGCTTTTTTAACTAATCCAGCAGAAACAGGATTTAGATGGATATACCGCGTTAAATGGGTAAGATAATCGTCATTATCAACAAGTACACTCTGAAAACGCCCTACCCACAATGGCCCATTTCGTTCAATTTTTATATTCACATGACGTGTATATGCATTGGAAACATCCGACATGAATTTTTCGATACCATGATCCTGTAATTGTTTTATTACCACATGAAAATGCGTAGGCATTAAACAATAACAAATTATTTGCACTGTTTTTTCTTTCTGCAATAAATGTTTATTGATTTCTTCTTCAATATCATCTTTGTGAATATTTACATCACGTACAAATTGTGAATACTTTTGTCGGACACCCGCAGATGTGTAATACCTAATCAAGTTTCTCATATGCAAAAAGTCCTTCTCTGACTGAAATATTTTAAATCCAGCGATACTTTTATTCATCACATGGTAAACTTCACTATTAGTTAGAATATCTTTCCGCATATTATTATCATATACCAGGGAGTACCTTTGCTCCACCTCGTAGGTGGAGCAGGTTGACTTTATACGGTTTAGCGTAACATGTTCAAGTTACGTCAATGTTGACGTGACGGCTGTGCGAATACCACAGTCACGTTCATTTCAATCACAGGGAGACATTACATGTCACCGTCCGCGGAAACCGGAAAATTGTTTGGACCCGTGATCAGTAATTGGCTTACTACCATATCTGACCATTTCGTGGCAGCTGTTCGACTAATTTCCAAATCCCAACAATGTCGAACGAACGATATGATTGAGGCCCTGTTCTGGGCAATGCAACTCTTTCGAAACAATAAACTCAAGCGCGCATTAAGCACTGATGATTGCCAGTGCAACATTGACTTTCTTCTACGTATCCTTAGACCTGGAACCACAATTATTGGTGGTCAACCCATTTTTCCCAATAAATTTAACATAGGATTTTCCAGTATTGATAATGAGCTGATAAGGTGGCCATGCGGCTCCAATTGGAAATCCATAAGTGGGGTGATTTCGATAGTGGACTTTCATGTATTTGCGTGTGCGTTAGCGAATATTTCTGGTCTTAGGGCGGTATTGATTGAAAAACCCTATGATTTCAGAAGCGACCTCGTTGGCTACAAATTTTTTGAAGTGCAATGATCCCAAATAATACCACCCTGACCGGTGGTTTTTTTATTTACAACACACTAACCGTACCACTCCCGAAGTGGCCCAGCGGGTCCACTTCGGGAGTGGGCGCGGGATCGGTTGTCGTCGGAACATCTCTACACCCTACTGCCTACCCCCTACATCCTTAATCACCCGTTCCGCTTCAGCAACTTCTTCTAGCGTATTTACTGGCAACCAAAGATCCGTCAATTCCGGATAAAACTTTTTTCCTTGTTTAATCAAGACATTCACCATATCGGGAACTTCATATTCGCCACGCTGAGAAAGCGGTGTTTCAACTTGCATAAACTCCGCCTGGAACTTTGCCCCACCCACCCAGGACAAATCGGAAATAAATTCTTTCGGTTTTTCCACCATATCACTAACCGTCCCGTCTTCGTTTAATTTAAGCACACCAAATCTTTCCGGATGTTCCACCCTACGTGCCAATAAAGCCCATTCACGCTTCACCAACTTCTGTAATCCTTCTTTTCCGTAAATATCGTCACCGTAAAGCAAAATAAAAGGCATATCCACTAACGAAGCGGCACATTTTACAGCGTGCCCTGTGCCCAGTTGTTGCTCCTGCACGACATAAGAAATCTTTTTTCCAAAAGCATTATGACCGTATAAATCCTTAATCATTTCGCCCTTATAGCCAATCACAAAAATCACCTCAATTATTTCTGCCGGCAAATTCTCGAGTGTATATTCAACAACCGGTTTGCCACAAACAGGAACCAATGGTTTTGGAACATCTTCCGTAATAGGACGTAAGCGCTTTCCTAATCCCCCCGCCAAAATAACAGCTTGCATTAATTTGTCGTCTGATTAGCAATACGCGCCTTCATAATATCATTAGCCACATCCAACTGATCAGGATCGTTTATTGCCACCCAAAAACTTGTCGTAATCGCTTTACATTTTCGACCTCTTTCATTAATAAGTGCATTTACAATATCCGGTAATTCAATTTCACCACGCGCAGACGGAGCAACCGTTACATCAAAAAATTCTTGATCTAGCATATAGCAAGCGCCGGCGGAAACATACGGTGAAACAAACTCTTTCGGTTTTTCCACCATGCGTATTATGTATCCTTGTTCATCCAAAACAAATACTCCAAAATTTTGCCAATCATCACGCTTCATAGTAAGCGCCGCCATGTCCGGTTCGGCAATCATTTTTTCCAAATCCGCTTTGTTGTAAATATCATCCGGCGCCGTAATAATGAAACGACCTTTCACCAAATCCTTCGCTTGCTGAATTGCGTGTCCAAGACCCAATGGCGCCTCTTGTCGCGCATATGAAACCTTACGGCCATTGTGCTCACTGCCAAAATATGCGCGAATATCGTTTTCATATGGCCCACCAACAACTAAAACCAGATCATCAATTGCATCCGGCAACGATTCAAGCATGTGCTCAACTAAGGGCTTTCCCAGAACAGGCAATAATTGTTTCGGCCCCTGATACTTTTTGGCCATTCGACTACTTTTTCCAGCTATAGGAAGAACAGCTTGCATAGCAATTATGTATGGTTAATAGTAACGATTTAACTTACTAAATGATAGAACAAAGGACCGAAAATGTGAAACACCATTTCATTGGCAGAATTGACTCGTTTTATAGACATTCACTTGATCACCGACATCAATCAAACCAAAAGCCTTTGCAACAAACTCCGAAATCATTGGTTGCCAATAAACAACGGTCGGCTGATCGACAACGATGTGTGTCACCTTTAAACTTTGAAGATTCTGACAAAGACTCGTTGGGTCGATTGACTGCAATATATTCTTTATTTCCAGTTCGCGACCAACCAAATCCATCCCGCGCGTCCAAATCCAACCGCCATATCCCAAAACAAGGTTGCGACCGGTTAAAGTAACCGGATCTTTGTGGTAATTATCTGTTCCGACTAAAACCACTGCTTCCTTTGGCAAAACTTCATCCAGTTTTTTAGCAATCAGCCTATCCTTCGACGTAAACAGTGGATAATTGTTTCTAAAATTAAAGTATGTCGCCGTCTCGGAAATAGTAGTCATAACCATTGAAATATAAATAACAACCACAACTACTGCTAATCCAATTTTTGTTGTCCTCTTGTTCGCTTGTGTTATCCACGCAAAAAGTTGCGCCACAAAGAACGGTAAAATCAAAAACCAAGCAAATAAGAATATTTTGTAATTGTCCCATAAATACGGTTGAAATTGAATAATATTTCCAAGCACAAAAAGAACAATCACCGGTATAGCAATTAACCAGCGATTCCTGCCCCATTTCTTATCCATCATCGCGATTATGATAACCGGCAAAAATAAACCGAGGTTAACAATCCAAGACAAAATCCATTGACCGATCCCCGTATCCACTAAATAACCAAGATGCAGTGTTGTAAACCCGGACCGTGATACTGCCGCACCAAAAGAAAGAAAGATTGGTAAAGCGATAATCGCAACCGCAATTCCCAAAATGAATGATTTTCTGTTGGGTTTTAGCACCCAAAAAACAAACCACAAAAGCGCTACGGCGATAAACGCATGCGCATGAAAAAATGGAAGTAATCCTGATGCAACAACTAAAAAACCGACGATTAGGGTCCGACCTTTCGCAGGTCGGACCCTAATGCCATCTACTGTCAAAAGCCAATACAAAACAAAACTCAACACCGCCAAAAATGTTGCAGCCAATAACAAATGTTTTTGCGACACTAACGTGTTTAGATGGTTTGCCCAGGCAATACCCAATGACTCGTTTTTATCCCACACCGGATCGTGTACACCAAAGAAACCTGACCATGTCCAAATTCGCTCAACCAATGGCATGACAATCCACTGCAAACCACTCCCCAACACGACAAGCAGTATTGCCATGACACCGGCAAGACGCTTCGGCCAATAACTTATTCCTGCACCAAAGCGATTACTCAAGAGGTGGGAGGTAAACCGTGCCGAAATTGCCATTAAGGTGGCTAAAAGGGCGGTCGCCGGTAAAGTAAACGCCCCGCCGATCGTGAAGCCCAAACTCAATAGGATTCCCGCAACAAAATCGTAACCAAATGGCTCATGAAAATTTTCTCCCGCGAATGCCGGCATACTAAAATTTCCACCTTGCCGAATTTTAAACGCCTCCGCATTCAAAGTATGCAATACACCATCACCCCATGACCCGGAAATTGCGCGAATCGTGCCATCCGAAATCTCACCCCAACCAAAAAACATCAATAAATAACAAACAATGAATAAGCAAAGTAAATAAATAATTTCATTCCAATGCAAAAGGTCTTTTATACGACCAGAAACAATCGCGCCAATTAATAATCCCAAGCCAATGATAACTAAAATATTTCCTGAAACAAAAACACCAACACCAAAATAATACAGCAATCCCGCAAGTGCCCCGCCAATTACGAAGAACAGAGGTATGCCTGCGAGCGCACGAACAGCACCACGCGCAATATTGCGAGGCATCACAAAAAGACCAAGGCTTAACGCGCCCATGAGCAAAACCACCCCTACTGCCCAAGCAAAAGATGTCTTAAAATTAGACGCAGAAAGAAGATCGGAAATAAAGAGTTGAAGGGAATAAAGCATAGTGCGTTACGCGTAGGGGCAATTCATGAATTGCCCCTACAACGACCGGGTGTACCCGATAGTTTTACAATTTTTTTCTTTCATCACCATTTTATCTCACCACAAAATTTACCAAACGCCCACTGACCACAATCACCCTCACGATTTCCTTCCCATCCAACCATTTCTTTGCAACTTCTTGTTCCGCAACAATTTTTTGAACCGCTTCATCAGGTAAATTTTTTTCCACCTCAACCGCGCCACGAACTTTTCCATTTACCTGAATGACAATGTTCATTGTTTCGTCTTGCAGAAGTGTGACATCAAATTCCGGCCAAACTTGCACCGTTGCCGATTGACCATTTTTGTATGGCTTGGTTTGCATGTTCTGCCACAAGTCTTCCGCCAAATGAGGCGCAAACGGAGCCAATACTAAAACAAATTTTTCAAAGTCGGTTTTTGTAATCCCTGTTTTTTCAATCAAGTTTACAAACTCCATCATTGATGAAACTGCGGTGTTGAATTTCATACTTTCGATATCATCACTAACTTTTTTAATCAATCTATGAAGTGCTTTTTTAACATCTACACCCGACTCGACAGACATTTCCATCCGCCAAATTCGATAAAGGAATCTCGATACTCCCGTAATCGCCTTATCGTCCCAGGGCTTGTTTTGTTCAAACGGCCCCAAGAACATTTCAAACAACCGCAAAGCATCCGCACCATACTGATCAACCACGTCATCGGGATTAATCACATTACCGCGAGATTTGCTCATTTTTTGACCATCCGGCCCCTGAATCATTCCTTGATTACGCAATGCTTTAAATGGCTCTTCAAAAGGCAAATATCCACCGTCATACAGCGCTTTAATCCAAAAACGGGAATACAGAAGATGTAGCACCGCATGTTCCGCTCCACCAACATATAAATCCACCGGCAACCAACGTTCCATTTTTTGCCACTCAAAACCAAGTGTTTGATCAGCAGGATCCGCAAAACGCAAGAAATACCAACAACTTCCCGCCCACTGTGGCATTGTATTTGTTTCTCGTTTGGCGGGTGCGCCACATTTGGGACAAATTGTATTTACCCAACTTTCAATGCCGGCTAATGGCGATTCTCCCGTACCGGTTGGTTCGTAATTTTCAACTTCCGGAAGCAAAACCGGCAACTGATCTTCCGGCACCGGCTGTACACCACATTTTTCACAATGAATGACAGGAATTGGCTCTCCCCAATAACGTTGTCGCGAAAAAACCCAGTCGCGCAATTTAAAATTTGTTTCCGCTTTTGCTAATCCTTTTTCCTGAAGCCAAGATATTATTTCTGGACGCGCCTCGGCGGAAGTGAGACCGTTAAATTGTTCCGAGTTAACCAAGACACCTTCGCCTTCAAAACATTCTTCCAGATTTTCGATTTTCGAAAAATCAGTATCACCAACCGGCTGAATTGAAACCTTTAATGGAATATTATATTTTTTTGCCAAATCAAAATCACGCTGGTCATGCGCATCGGCAAAAACCGCGCCGGTACCATAATGTGCCAAAACAAAATCGGCAATCCAAACCGGCATTGTTTCACCAGTCGCCGGATTGATAACACTGACGCCTTTTAATGGCACACCGGTGGCAACGCGTTCTTTCGCCGTTCGCTCAATTTCCGCCACGCTTTTTGTCGCCGTACGATATTTTTCCACTTCTTCCCAATTTTCAATGCATGCTTTATTTTGCTCTACAAAAGGATGCTCAGGCGCCAAAATCACATATGTTCCCGAGAATATCGTGTCGATACGAGTTGTGTAAACATCGATATTAGTCGTCTCTACACCCAACTCCCTACCCCCTACACCCTTAAATGAAACCACCGCCCCTTCACTACGGCCTATCCAATTTCTCTGAAGCTCTTTTATCCCTTCCGGCCAATCCAAACCATCCAGACCTTCCAATAAACGTTCGGAATATTTCGTAATTTTTAACATCCATTGGCGCATGTCTTTTTTGATCACTTCCGTTTTACAGCGCTCGCAGCGACCACCCACCACTTCTTCGTTGGCCAATCCTGTTTTACAAGAGGGGCACCAATTAATTGGCACCACTGCCTCATACGCCAAACCAAGATGAAAAAGCTTTAGAAAAATCCATTGTGTCCATTTGTAGTATTCCGGATCAGTGGTGTTAATTTCTCGCGACCAATCATACGAAAAGCCCATCCGTTTTAGTTGCGATTTAAAACGAGCGACGTTTTTTTCAACTAATTTTCGCGGATGTGTTTTTAATTTTATGGCCGTATTTTCGGCGGGCAAACCAAAAGCATCCCAACCCATCGGATGCAAAACATTAAAACCTCGCATTCGCTTATAGCGTGAGTAAATATCCGTTGCTGTGTAACCCTCGACGTGACCGACATGAAGCCCTTCGCCCGAGGGATAAGGGAACATATCTAAAACGTATAGATCTTTTTTGGGATCCCCGATCCCGGTCGGGGATGACTCTGATGAGTCAGCCTGATAAAGTCCTAATTTTTCCCAAAGCGCCTGCGCGCGTGGTTCTATCTCGCGGGGTAGGTATTTTTTATCTTGCATAATGAAAATCTTAACGCTATTTAGCCACAGTTGACAAGAAGATAAAAATTTGACATAATTCTCCGTTACTGTTTTCGTATTACCCAATTTCAGGAGCCAGCATGAACATTCGAAAAATGTTGAAAATCGCCTTGGTGGTTATTGCTTCGTTGGTTGCCATCAACCTTGCCTACTACGTGATCCTCGGGGTCGGCATCATGATGAAGCAATTTACTACCACCACGTCTCCAAACACGCCCTGGGTTCTTCCCACCACTTTGGAAGAAACTTGTGGTAACCACACCTTCATTTACTTCCGGCCACTGATCTCCCAGTACAGCGACGGGAAGCAAGGAGAAATGAAAGTTCTGGTGGCCAAAGACGAGTTCGAGAGAAACCACCCCGAACTTGAAATCACCGGGTGGCAAGTGGAGTCCACCCAGAGCACGTTTTGTGGCATTTGGGTGGACCACAAACCCAGCGGTAAACAACCGCTGACGCGGGACCATGTGGTCCCCGCACCCAAGTAGCTTCTCGCTGTTCAACAGCGCCCCCCGCCCCGACCAATCGGTCCCGGCGGTATTTTTTAATTATCGGCGTCGCGATAATTAGACCACCACAAAGCCCATCACGTAGGGGCAATTCATGAATTGCCACAAATCATTTCCGAAATAGCCGTTGAATTCCATCAATTTCCTGAAACAAATATACTCAATAAATCCATATACTATATACAAAGTACAATATACTAATTTAGAGATTGCCGCGCCTCGCCAATTGATATTGGCGATGGCTCGCAAAGACTACTCGCATATTGAACATTTCCCCGCCACGCAGTACTCTTTTTTTATGAAAATCATTGTTGCCAGCAATGGCGAAATTGCCAGCCGACACGCGGCTCATCTCGTTCAAGAAGAAATCAACAACAAACCAAACACCGTTTTTCTCCTCCCCACCGGCTCCACTCCGCTCCCTCTTTATGATTTACTAGCAGAGCGCGTCAGATCAGGAAAATTAAGTTTCGCACACGCCACATCTTTTAACTTGGATGAATATTTAGGAATCGATGTAAACCACCCCGAAAGTTATCACAGTTTTATGCAGAAAAACTTTTTTGATAAGGTTGATTTTAAAAAGACTAATAATTTTATTCCGGAGGCGAATCCAAAAGATACAAAAGAATTTTGCAAACAATATGAAGAAGCTATCAATAAAAATGGTATTGATTTAGCCATCATCGGCATCGGACGTAACGGCCACATTGCTTTCAACGAACCAGGTACAAGTTTTGATTCCATCACACACGTTACCGATCTCACTAAATCAACCATCGAAGCTAACGCGCGTTTTTTCAAATCGGATAAAGCAGTACCGAAACAAGCAATCACAACCGGCCTAAAAACGATCATGGGTGCAAAGAAAATTATTTTGCTTGCTTTTGGCGAAGACAAAACTGGCGCAATAAAAGCAACACTGGAAGCCCCCGCCACAGAGAAGACTCCGGCATCTATTTTGCAAAGCCACAAAAACTTAGTTGTTCTTTTAGACAAATCTGCGGCAAGTAAGTTAAAGAAAACGCGACAGGAACCGCCGATACTAAGCGACGTAAAGCTATACTCCGAGTTTAACTTACCTAAGGGAAAGACCATTGTTGTTTTTTCACCGCATCCTGACGATGCGCCAATTTGCGCCGGTGCGACAATTTCCGCGCTTAGCAAAAATAACACGGTCCATGAAATAATTCTTACAACCGGGCACAGGGCCGTATCGGGCCGAAGCAGTTCAATGAATGATCGTGTGACAATCCGTGAAAAAGAGGCTAAAGAAGAATCAAAAATACTAGGTACAAAAATTTATTTCATGCGCGCGCATTTTTATGACAGTGGCGATATTAATGAGGCAGATTTGAAAAAATTGCGTAACCTGACGCAAACAATCAAACCTGATATCGCATTAGTTCCGCAAAAAGATGACACTCACCCAACGCATGTTTTATCCCGAAAAATCGCGCTGTCTTCACTGCCACATGAAATTGAATTATGGAGCTACGAATCTCCATGGGCACTATTCGGTCACCGCAGTTTCAATTCTGCGTTCGAATTTTCTGAAAAATTAATGAAAACAAAACTTGAAGCAATTCGCAAACACAAAACGCAAACCGACCGCACGCGTTTTGATACCGCTGCTGAAACAATTTCTTCCTTCCGTCGCATTACTATCGCAGAACAATTCTTTTCCGAGCTTGGCAAAAAACCAATCGACACACAACCGTATTTGGAACTATTTAATATTACTAATTGGTAAACGTCGCGTCTCCTCCCTTTATTCAAAGGGAGGAGGGGAGGGATTCTGGCAATATGCAACAACAGGCCCATAAACTAAATCCACCCCCGCCCTTTGAGCATCAGCGAAACACCGCCGATGCGTGTGCGTTTTGAATAAAGGAGGGAAACGCCTATCTCTTCTTCATCACTTTCCGCGCGTTATCCACGCGTTTCTTCACTTCTCGTTCAAACCCCTGTTCGGTTGGCTCGTAATATATGTGGTCTTTAATCCTGTCCGGTAAATACTGTTGTTCCACAACATGTCCTTCGCCACCATGCGGGTCTTGATAACCAACACTAGCACCATGTTTTGTCATGTCCGGCACCGGCGCGTTTTTCAAATGATTCGGCACGCGCAATTGCCCATAATGTTCTAAGTCACTTCTTACTCCTCGCATTGCTTTTTTCACCGCGTCACTTTTTGGTGACGCCGATAGATAAATACACGCCTGCGATAGGGCGTAGCCGGCTTCCGGCAAACCAACCCACTCCAGCGCGTGGCCGGCAGATACGGCAACCATCAAAGCATGCGGGTCCGCATTACCAATATCTTCTGACGCAAAAATAATCATCCGCCGTGCGATAAACTCCGGATCTTCCCCCGCTAACAACATTTTGTGTAACCAAAAAAGCGCGGCGTCAGGTTCCGACCCCCGCATACTTTTAATAAAAGCAGAAATTGTATCAAAATGTTCATCACCTTTCGCGTCATATTTAAACGCGCGCGTTTGAATGGCGTCTTCAATCTCTTTTAGTTGAATTGTCGCGCCAACTTTTTTACTCACCGCGGAAAGTTCAAGGGCATTAAGCGCCATCCGTGCGTCTCCACCGGCCATCTGCGACAAATGCTCCAAAGCTTTAGGCTGAATCTTTAGTTTTAGTTTACCTAAACCACGCTCAACATCTTGCAATGCGTTTTCGATAATTTGTTTAATATTTTCATCAGTGAGTGGAGCCAATTGATAAACCTGCGATCGTGAAACCAAGGCTTTAATAACTTCAAAATATGGGTTTTCAGTTGTCACTCCAACCAATGTAATCGTTCCGTCTTCAACGTGTGGAAGAAGAATATCTTGTTGCGCTTTATTGAAACGATGAATTTCATCAACCACCACAACAGTTCTTTTCCCTTGCATCTTCCTGCGCTCTTTCGCCCCTTCAATTACTTTTCGCAAATCAGCACTTCCCGCATTAACCGCGCTTACCGGCTCGAAATAAGCGTCCATTTTATTGGCAATAATTTCCGCAACTGTGGTTTTACCTGAGCCTGGCGGGCCATACAAAATTAGCGACCCGACCTTGCCTGTTTCTACTGCCTTACGTAACAGTGCATTTTTTCCCAAAATACTCTCTTGTCCAACAAAATCCTCCATTTTTTTGGGACGCATCCGCGCCGCCAAAGGCGCCTCCTTTTGCAAGGCGTTTTTAAGCTGATTATCGAATAAGTCTTGATTTTGAGCGTCGGTTGACATGTAGGATGTATTGTAATACAAATATCTGTCACGCAAAGTGTGATCGCACATTAAACACCTTTCATGCGGAGTAATACTCATGTCACCAAAGTTTCTCGCCATCATTTCTGTCATTTTGTACGCCGCACAGAATGTTACGATCCAACGCAAATTGGGATCATCTTCTCCTGTGGCAAACATGGCGTACTTCTATCTGCCAATTACAATCCTTTCCTGGTTGGCGGTGATTCTAAACAAACCACTGAAGCTGAATCTAACAACCCCGGACTCAACTCAGATCTGGATTTTGCTTGCAATCGGCTTCACTCTTTTTGCGGCCGACTACTGTCTTTTCCGATGCTACAAGGAAGGAGGGTCAGTCGCCGGCATAACGATTTTAACCGGCACCCTCTTTCCCGTTTTCGCCTCACTCATTAACGTTTCAACTGGCGGAAATTGGCCTAGATGGAATGAGGTTGTCGGATATTTTCTTGCCGCGATTGCAGTCGCCTTCGTTTGCATCGGCGAAAAACACTGAACCATTGTCACAGACAATGGTTATTTTTTAGTAACACTCGCCGAGATGCAACATTGTGCGCCCCTTACATGTTCCTTCGCAAACACTTGTATAGGTATGACCATCCGTTGAACAAACCAGCGCATGACCGGCTCCGCATTCACACGACCCGGTCTGCAAAGACTGCGTTCTCAAATATGACGCGGGTGACATAGCAACCATCACCAACACAACCAAGACAAGCAATAAACAAACTCCAAGCAGAATTTTGCCGTTATCTAAAAATCTTTTTTTCTTTTTTACTACTTTCGCCATGTTGATATTATTACTTTTTTAGCTCCATCGCGTTTGTAAACCACGACATATTTTATACCACGTCGTTCAATTTCCGATTTATATATTCCGTGCCCCTGATAACGCGAAGAACCGCGCGAAGCCGAAGTGGTTGCGCTACTCCCCACTCCACGCTGTTTCATGCGCTTCTTGGCGTGTTTTGTGAAGAAAAGACCCATGTTTTAATGATACCATAAATTGGTGCGCCTTTCTGTAACATGTCATAATTTATACATGTCCATGGAGCGAACGCCAAAATACGACGACAAAATCGAAGGTGTTAGAAAAATGCCACATGAAACTGCTGAAGAAAAAGCAGAAAAGAGAGATGCTTCCGCTCTTCTTCGTATGGAGGCTTTATTTGACAACGCCCAGTGCGCGCAACTTTTTGTCGATACAATTATGAAAAACCCCGCTATTACGCGTGAGGAATTTTTAGAAGTCGCAAAACAATCAGACAGGATTGTTCATCCCGATGCGGTAGATGCTTTTATCGACAAATTACTGGAAACACGCGAAAAAATTTTAGCGGTAAACACATGGGCACGCGATTCAATTATTCGAGAAGATTGGATTATACAAGCAGATGGTCTAGACGCCTACGAAAAAGCGTTAAAAGAAAAAGGACATTCACAAGATTATATTGATCAAAGAATGAGTGAACAAGTAAAGCTCCTTATCGCTCACTCCAAACACTTGAAAAAACAAAATATCGATGTAAGCCACTGGCTTGGCCAAAGATTGTTTACTACATATTTAGCAAAGACACCCGAAAAACCAAAAGGCAAAATTGCACTAGATACAACCAACCCCCTGGCCTTGATAATGAATTTTTCCGATGCGGAAGATTATAAACGCGTTGATCCAAAAGACAATGTTGGAGGGTTCCATCAGGCAAATCAAACAATTGACAAACTCGCGTTTCCCCTTATCGCCGTTAATGCCAATCAAGATTCAAGTGTCAAAAAGCATGAAGTAGGCCACGCTGAAAACTCAATTTTAAAAAATTCCGTAATAAAGAAACCTGAAGCAGAACACCGTCGTCTGGTTTGGAGTCACTCCCCCGCACTAAAGATAACCGAGATAGAACTTCTTAATTCAGACGATGTAGTGCTTGATCAACCAACAGAAGACCAGAAAAAACAAAAAGCGGAGCGAGCACGATTAGAAGATCGCCTATTAAGCTATGCTCTTGGACGTGCAAAAGACGAACTTTTGGCCAATTACAAGACAACATCATATGACCCCTTCTCTTACAAAAACGAACTTCTCGAAAGAATGGATGTGTACGACTACTTTAAAATCGCCGGATTATCCGTAACTTCTTCGGCATATGAAAGATTACATTCGCGTTACAAAGAGAACTTATATGAGGCTTGTCGAGAAGCGAACTATCCGGCAGCGCTTTACGCAAGACGGAATTTAAAAAAAAGGTATGAAACGTTTCGATGGGTGCTCGCCCAGATTCCTCTTGAAGACTGGTCCGACCAACTTACACGAATGCCGTTTGAAGAGGAAGCGGATTTGCTAACAGACCTGGATGGCATTGAATTTCCGAATGATGGCGAAGAGCCGAGCGAAAAACGTAAAATTTTGCTTGATCGTTATTATAAATTTTTGAAAGAAAACGAAACCGGACTTCTTGTGCCTGGCTTACGAGAAATAGATAAAGAACAAAAAGCAATTATCGCGGAAGAAGCCGAACTTGAACGAAAACGACCTGACGAGGCTTTGTTGAAAATTTGGGAGGAAATGGAAGAATATGAAGGAATACTAATCGCCAGTATAAAAGCAAAAACACTATCAATTAATGAGGCAAGAGAAAGAATCGGGATATTTTTCCAGCGTCGATGCGAGGAGGAAAAAATCGAACCAAATCAGGAACTTCTTATCTCCTACATAGAGGACCACCACTGGAACAGTCCTATCGACAAAATCCGCCATGACAAACTGCCGGGTCACGAAATGTACACAAAAATCTAGTTTATGCTATCCTTTTCCCATGTTTGGACTCAATAAATCAACAGAACACATCAAGTGGAGCGTGGAAGCAGAAGGTGCGCTGGAGCAAGCAATCGCTCAATTTCCCGGACCAAAAATGATGATTGGTATGGTTAAAGGAAAGTTGCGAAGTGCTGCCGAAAAGAAAGCCCTGGAGCTTGGTCACGCCGAAGTACTGCCGGAAGACTTAATGCAGGGATTACTGGAAATGCTCCCCGCGTCCGCTCGGGCAACAATTGAAAAACGAATGCAAGAAGGCCCGGAGGGCATTGCGAAGTTACAAGATGATCTAAAGGATTTCAAGGGATAACCGGACAAATCCACCCTCGCCCTCCTTTGAATAAAGGAGGGAATGTTCGCGTCGACTCCTCCCTTTTTTCAAAGGGAGGTGGGGAGGGATTATGGAGTGATTCCAAATAATTTTCTCGTGTTTGCTTCTGTTGTTTGAAAAACTTCTTCCATCGAAATTCCCTTAATTTCCGCAATCTTTTTTGCGATTTCCACGACATGTGCCGGTTCATTACGCTTTCCCCGCACCACTTGTGGCGCTAAGAATGGCGCATCTGTTTCAATCAGTAACCGTTCAAGCGGTAATTCCTTAACCACCGCGCGCAACTCATCCGCTTTTGGAAACGTCACCATCCCGGCAATTCCTAAATAATATCCTTGTGCCAAATAGAATTCCGACTCCTCAAGCGTTCCTGTAAAACTATGAATAACGGCATTGAATTTTAAATTTTTTTCACGAATTATCTGTTGAAACTCTTTATGAACATAGCGCACGTGAAAAATAATCGGCTTATTGTTTACCAATGCCAAATCGATAAAGCGAAGCATAATGGGAATTTGTTCTTCCAGTGATGGTAACCAATCGTTTTTTTCTAATCCGACTTCACCAATCGCCACCACTTTAGGGTGCTGTAATAATTCCGAAAAACGCAACCAAAATCCTTCCGTAATCTCATTTATTCCTTCCGGATGTACACCGATCGCCGCATATACATTTTCAAATTGCTCAGCAATTTTTACAGGCTTTTCAAAACCTAAACAATCAGCGCCGGGATTAATAATTGTATTTACATCCGCTTGCTTCGCACGATCAATAACCTCCGGTCGATCAGCGTCGTATTGTTCTAAATCAAGATGACAGTGTGCGTCGATCAAAAAACCATATTAGGCTAAAAAGAATCTCCAACCAACTTTTCGTATTCTTGTTTTATCATTGAAAAATTTTGTCTTATTTTATCAATTTCTTTTACTCTCTCGTCAAGCTCCTCTTCAGATGGCAACTCATCACTTAATTCATCTTCATTTTTATTACACCATTTTATTTCCTGCCCAAGATATACATTAACCAGTTCTGCCAAGTCTCCTGTTATTACACTGGTATCCAGAAGTTTTTCTTTTTTTGCTTCTTTGTGCAAGTTTACAGCCTCCGCTCTTAACTCGCTTAACAATGTGTGATATTCTTTAACCCTTTTCACAATTTCTCCGGATTGAACAACAGACTCTTTGGAATCTTCATCGTCACGTCTTGACACTGGATTTTCAAATGATGACATGTGGATAAGTTAATACTAAGTCACTTAAATATTAACACATATTATTTAGCCATAAAATATTAGTCTTATAGGCTGACACATGCTTCAGAATTTTAATTTTTTACTAATCCTCTTTACTACAAATTTTGCTACAAAACCCAAACTCTATTTAGCTATAAACTTGTCTTGTTTCGGAAACAATACCGGCGGATTTGTAATTTTTCCATCAGAGCCAACTGCCCCAAGGATCGCTTTCGCAATAGACGGCATTGTCGGTGCAAGCATTTGCGCAAGTGCAAGAATTTTTTCCAAAGAGTTTTTCACAATCGCATTGCGCTTCGTTTCATCAGCCTCTTTCCATGGCGCCTGCTTGTCCAGTTCGACATTTAATTCACGCGCTGTTTCAAGCACATTTTGTAGAACCCTTAAATTTTCAACACTTGATTCACTGAAAACACTTTTATCCAATGGTGGAACGGTTTCAATTACTACCCCATATTTTTCTGCCAAATTAAACGCGCGACGCACCAGGTTTCCTAATGTGTTTGCGATGCTATTATATTTTTCACGGAAATTTTGGACATCAATATCGCCCGAATTGCCAAACGGAAAAGCGGATAGCAGCAAAAACCTTGTAGCGTCAGAACCGTATTCTAAAACCAAATCCGCCGGGTCAATTACATTACCCAAGCTCTTACTCATCTTTTGCCCATTGATTGTGAAAAAACCATGGATCGAAATTGATTTTGGCAATTCTTGACCTAGTGCCAATAAAATTGCCGGCCAATATATTGCGTGAAACTTTAGGATGTCTTGCGCCATTACCTGAACATCGGCTGGCCAAAACTTCTTCAATAACTCATCGTTATCAGACCCATAACCAAGGGCAGTAATATAGTTTAGAAGCGCGTCCACCCAAACATAGGCAACTTGAGTAGAATCAAAAGGCAACTCAATTCCCCACTTCAGACGCTCTTTCGACCGGGAGATAGAGAAATCCTCCAAGCCCTGCTGAAAAAGCCCAAGAACCTCGTTTTTTCGCTCTACGGGAGTAATCTTGATTCGATCCGTCTCGATTGCCTGTTTAATTTCCGGTAGGAATTTGGCCAAGCTAAAGAACCAATTTTTCTCCTCAACCACAACCGGCTTCTTCTGATGTAACGGCTCAAAACCCTGCTCATCCAAATCCTTTTCGGTTACGAAAGCCTCACAGCCAGTGCAATATAGTCCGGTATATGTTTTTTCATAAATTACGTCTGTTTCTTTTAATTTTTTCAGCGCAAAAATAACACCTGTTTCGTGGCGTTTATCTGTTGTACGAATAAAATCAGAATATTCAATGTCTAATTTCTGCCAGCACTCTTTAAAACTAGTTGCAATCTCATCAACAAAATCTTGTGGCACTTTTCCGACGGATACCGCCGTATCGGCAACCTTGGCGCCATGTTCGTCAGTACCGGTTAAAAAGAAAACCTCTTTACCTAGTTGTTTATTCAAGCGCGCTAAAACATCGGAAGCAACGGTCGTATAGGCGTGGCCAATGTGGGGTTTGCCATTAGCGTAGTAAATTGGAGTTGTAATTGAATATCTGTCCATGAAAGGAGTTTAGAGAGGAAATCACCTTATTGCAAGAAAGATGCCATTCTTGCCACAGTTCTTGTATAATCTTTTCATGATGGCGATATCCCACACAATTGTGAGCGCGACGATTGGCAATGAAATATCCAACCCGGCGGTTTCTTTTGGCATCGCTTTTGTTGGGCATTTTATTTGCGATTATTTTTTACATTGGAACTTCTATCCGCATAAACATAAACCAATTGCGCTTTATGCATTGATTGATGTTGCCCTCGGATTATTCGCCTCATTCCTATTACTTGGTCCAAATTTTTGGCACATATCAGTTCTTTCCGCCATCGTGGGAGGACTACTTCCGGACGTCATTTCGTTTAGCGCCTATTTTCTAAAAATAAGAATTCCCTACTTTTCAAAATTTCACGACGGCATACAACGAGAAACAGAATTATTTTGGAAAGGAATAATAAGTCAGGTAATAGTAATCGGAATTGCTATTGCAACAATTTACTTATATTGATTTTTTATCTATGAAAACTATTCTCGTTGACGCGGTTTATACTTTCATCATCGAAAAAAATGGAAAATTTAATATTTTTCAACAAATGCACGAGTTACTGGATTCTTTTCCAAATGAAAAAGTTATTTTAACCAATGCTAATTATGATAAATTCAACTACTATGGCTTGGATAAAATGCCTTATGAGGTTTTCACTTTAAAGCATACCCCCGAAAAAACGGACCCAGCATATTTTAAAACACTGCTAAACCATTTAGGCTTAAACGCGGATGCGGTTGTTTACTTTGAACACAACTTAGATGCTTTTAAAACCGCCCAAGTGGCTGGCATAAAAAGCTACTACTACGACAGCGAGAAAAAAGACTTAAACAGTCTTAAAGAATTTCTAACTGAAAACCTCTAGTAATACACTACGCCGGTAGTTCTTCTTCCTTCTCGTTCGGCAACAAATCGGTAATAAACAATGAAATAATTGTCGCAATCGGTACAGCCAACACGACACCAATAACGCCTGCCAGCTTTGCTCCAATTATTACCGCCAAAATTGTTGTAAGAGGGTTCAGTCCAACCGCGCGACGCATAATGTTTGGCACCAGCAAATTTGATTCAATTTGATGAATAATCAAATACATAACTAGGACGATTAATCCAACAATCCAAGAGTTAGTAAAACCAAGAAGAACAGCCGGAATAGCAGAGAGTGTTGGGCCAATGACTGGAACAAATTCGGCAAAAAAGGCTAGCAACGCAATCGCCAAAGCATATGGAACACCTAATGCCCACAAACACACAAAGACAAGCGTGCCCATAATCAATCCCAGCACAATTTGAGCCAGAAGCCAATGACCAATTTTCTGCTGTGCTTTTTTTATAATTTTTATCGTGTAGGGACGATGCTCCAACGGAACAACCGAACAAACGAACGCATAAAGACTGTCCCTGGAAATAACTAGGTAAAAAGAAATTACAAAAGTAAGCAATATTGAGAAGAGACTACCAAAAACGGTTTTTGTCGTGGCAAAAATACCATTAGAGGTTTGCGCTAAAAATTGACCGACATCCAATAACCCTTTTTGGAGCGATGGAACTAAATCCGAAGCACCAAAGGCCACTCCGGCTCTTCCCAACATAGACACCAATTGCGTGTATATCACGGGCAAATTTACCGTTAACGACTGAATTTCAGCAATTAAAGGCGGGACAAGAATTGTTACTGCAACAATCAACAAACCGACAAAAAAAGCATAGGCCGTCAAAACGGAAATTGCACGCGGTATTCGAAAACGCTGAAGACGTATCGCAAGAGGCTCTAATGCCGAAGCAATCAAAACAGCCACCAATAAAATCAACAAAAGGTCACGAATAAACCAAAGAAACCATACAGCAAGAATAAAAAATAACAGACGAAAAAGCGTTTTCGCTGAAATATCAATCGTCATAAAATTCTGCGTTCTCATACTTTTTATATAAGTAATTTAGTTAATTCATTTTTAACATCATTCGGCATAATGGCCGCAATTCTCAAAAATTCCGGCGCGAGATATTTTTTTGCGACGCGTTGAATATCAGCTGGTGTTACCGCGTCAAAACTTTTAAACACATCCTCCAGAGACAAAATACGTCCTGTCAGTGTCTCTTGACCGCCAACAAACTGAGCTACCGCGTTTGTTGATTCCAAACGAATCAAGAGGTGCCCCTTAATATTTTCCTTGGCTTTTTTAAGCTCTCCGGCAACAATAGGAATTTCACGAATTTTTTTATATTCTTTCAATATTACCAACAAAGCCTTTTCAACATTACCCGGATCAACACCGATTTGCGTCGCAATATAACCGGTATCAACAAAATGTTCAGCCGACGTGTGAACAGAATACGCTAACCCACGTCTCTCGCGCACCTCAATAAACAAACGGCTCGACATACTGCCACCAAGAATTGTACTTAGCAAATCAACGGCGCAACGATCATCATCCACCAAGGAAGTTCCTCGTCCACCAATAATCACATGTGCTTGATCTGTCTTTTTCACTTTAAGTGAAACCAAATCTGTTCCCCAAACGCCACCAAATCCTCTGATTTTTACCGGTGCTTGCTTTGGCAAACCACTAAATTGTCGCTTAAGCATTGCCAAAGCTTTCCCTGGTTCAATATTTCCCGCAATACAAACAACCATATTTGGCGCGCCGTACTGCTGATTACGATATTTCACAATGCGTTTCTTGGTAATTGTGCTAATAATTTCTTTCGTACCGATAATTTTTCGCGCCAAATCATGTTCACCAAACAGTTGAAGCTCAAATTGCTCCCCAATAGAATCCTGTGGCGAATCTTCATACATATTCATTTCTTCTATTACTACGCCACGTTCCCGATCGATTTCTTTTTGCTGGAAAAGTGGGTTGATCAACATATCACCCAAAACATCCAACAACAACTTTGTATGTTTTGCAGATGCCTTGGCATAAAATGCGGTCATTTCTTTCGACGTAAACGCATTAAACTCTCCACCCACTTCATCTAGGGCTTCTGAGATTTGTAATGTTGTTGGTCGTTTTTTCGAACCCTTAAAAAATAAGTGCTCTAAAAAATGCGAAACTCCCGCTTCTTCAGCATCTTCGTACCGGGAACCGGTGGCCACAAAAGCCATAACGGTAACAGTGCCGGTGCCACCCATCGGCAACGCTAAAAGCCGCAAGCCAGATGGCGCAGTGGCGCGGTGGATTTCAAATAATGAATGATTCATAGAGTTTCTGAAAATTGATCAGTAAAAAAAGAGTTAAGCTCCGCAATCGATACGCGTTTTTGTTCCATCGAATCACGCTCTCTAACTGTGACAGATTGATCATTCAAGGAATCGTGATCGACAGTGATACAGAACGGGGTACCGATTTCATCTTGGCGACGATAGCGTCTACCAATTGATCCACTCTCATCAAACTGTACACGGAATGACCCCCGCAGTGTTGTGGCAATTTCCCTTGCCTTATTTACAAGGTCATCATTGTTAGAAAGTAGTGGAAAAATGGCCACCTGAACCGGTGCCAACACTTTAGGCAACCGTAACACCAAACGCTGTTCGCCATCCTTGTTTTCTTCACAGAGTGCATTACTAAGAACCGCCAAAGTAACACGATCCGCCCCTACCGAGGTTTCAATTATCCAAGGCAAATACTTTTCTTTGGATTCCTCATCAAAGAAAGATAGATCTTTACCTGAAAATTCGCTGTGACGCTTGAGATCCCAATCGCCACGATTATGAATCCCTTCAATTTCTTTCCAACCAAATGGCATTTTATATTCAATATCAAAAGCAGCTTTAGCGTAGTGCGCCAGTTCGCCCTTACCATGTTCATGAAAACGTAACAATTTTTCGTCAAAACCAAGACTCGCGTACCATTTCGAACGCTCCGTTTTCCAAAATTCAAAAGTCTTATCAGCCTCCCCAGGCTTTACAAAATACTGCATTTCCATTTGTTCAAATTCGACAGTTCGAAACGTAAAGTTTCCCGGCGTCACTTCATTGCGAAAAGCCTTTCCGATTTGCGCAATACCGAACGGCACTTTCAAACGCATCGCGTTGGCAACCAATTGCGCGTTCACATAAATTCCCTGCGCTGTTTCAGGACGCAAATAAACAGTGCTTCCCTCATTTTCCACTGCGCCAAGATTTGTGGTGAACATTAAATTAAACTGGCGCGGTGTTGTAAACTTATTTTTCATCCCGCAACCCGAACAACCTTTTGTATTAACCGCAGTCAACACAGCATCCGCATCGTCTTTAATTGGAAGATACTTATCGTCACCCAATAAGTGATCAACGCGAAAACGCTTGTGACATTGCTGACACTCCACCAAGGGATCGGTAAAATTGCTGACGTGGCCGGAGGCTTCCCAAACCTTGGGGTGCATCATTATCGCCGCGTCAATCCCGACGATATTATCAAAACCTTGCGTCATTGTTTTCCACCAATGTGCTTTTATGTTATTTTTTAACGCCACTCCCAACGGTCCGTAATCGTAGGCTGCTGCGGCACCGCCATAAATTTCGGAGGATTGAAAAATAAAACCACGCCTTTTTGCGAGGGAAATAATTTGATCTAATGAAGTAGCAGACATGCAATCTATAGTATGAATTTTTGCCCCTTTGGTCAAAGGGGTTTATCCAGGCAAAACACGAATTTTCTTAAAACTTCTATTTATTTCAGCATTCCCGACCCACCGGCACGACGATACATTGAACTCATATCGTCTCGAGTCTTCCTCATTTTGTTTTCTTCGTCCTTAATGCGACGATCAGTCGCTCCTTTTCTTTTCAATTCCTCGATGCGATTTTCATGTTCCTGCTCAATTTTAGCGTAACTACTGCGCATTTTATGACGCAAATCTTGTTGTCGCTGTCGCATAACATTTGAGTTCTTGGCCTCACCAACTTTTTCAATAGCGCTACCAATTTTACCAAATGTCCTCTCCATGCGATTTTCATCGAGTTGCATATCCTTTGCGCGTCGTGCCACCTCATCCAGACCACCACTTAAACGCTCCGCCCTCTTCATCGCGTGCGGATTAGACAACTCTTCTTCTTTACTGTGATCCACTCTTCCCTGCCCACCTTCATAAAGATTTCCATAAGCCTTATTACGCTCAATTTCATCTTCCGGATCATCGCCTTTTGACCTATTAGTACCAAAAATTAAATCAAATAATCCCATGTAGTCATTTTATACCGACTAACTGTCGGTGTGAAGTGAGTCTAAACACTCACGATTATTTCCCTTATTTGCTTCATCATTTCCAAATAAAACCAAAGATTATTGATTGTTGCCAACTCCAAAGCCATTGGCTCTGCCACCTGAAACAAATGGCGCAAATACGAATGGTTTACACCTGCTAATTGCGAACAATACGGATTAACAAGACCAGTGTCGATAATAAATTGATTATTGCGAATATGAATTCTTCGATAAAGTTTTTCCGCAACTACCGGTTCAACTATCGGTTTGAGTAATATCTCACGTAAAT
This sequence comes from uncultured bacterium, assembly GCA_903934015.1. Lineage (GTDB taxonomy): Bacteria > Patescibacteriota > Andersenbacteria > UBA10190 > CAIZMI01 > CAIZMI01. The sequence goes on along the minus strand of CAIZMI010000044.1, from coordinate 4,631 downwards.
ATTCGATATTCAGATTTTGATACAACAGCGCATGTCGCGCGTTCCGTGTTGGAAGTACGCAATCGAACATATCTACACCACGTCGCACCGCCTCGACAATATTTTCCGGTTCTCCAACTCCCATCAAATATCGTGGTTTTTCCGTGTCCAAAAATGGCAAAGTCGCGTCCAACGTTCCGTACATTTCAACGTCTTCTTCGCCAACAGATAAACCGCCAATGGCATAGCCATCAAAACCAATTGCCATTAAATCCTCTGCCGATTGTTTTCTTAACGCAGAATCCGTCCCACCTTGTACAATTCCAAACAACAGTGGTTGTACACCGTCTTTTTTCAAAAAACTCGAAAATCTCTCTTTCGCTCGTTTTGCCCATTCCGTTGTTCTGCGCATCGCCTGATCAATAACCGCCTTCTCTCCCGGTAACGCGCAAACCTCATCCAAAACCATTGAAATATCCGATCCAAAACTTCGTTGCGCTTCAATTACCGACTCTGGTGTTAATTTTATTTCCGCGCCATCTACCAAAGAACGGAAAATTACCCCCTCGTCATTTATTACACGCTTTCCGGCTAAACTAAATACTTGAAAACCGCCACTGTCGGTCAAAAATGGCTTATTCCAACCGGTAAACTTGTTTAGCCCTCCATTCTTTTCAATAACCTCAACACCTGGTCGCACCACCAAATGATAAGTATTTGATAATGCAATTTGCGCGCCCAACTGCTCTAATGCCAAAAATGACGCTACCCTAACGGCACCCCGCGTGGCGATTGGCATAAAAGCCGGTGTCTCAACTTTTCCATGCGGTAAATTTAACACACCAACACGCAATTGAGCGCGTTTATTTTGGATAATAAAACTTTTTTCAATCACGATAATGCACTTTACCCCAACCAAGTTCTTTTTGTCGAATTAATTCGGGTTAAATAAAACAAATCAACTATTGAAACGTCTTATATTTATTTTAACGTCCAACAATTTTGTCTCGGATATCCCACAGCAAAAGAGTGACGGAAAAAACCATAGCCACGACAAAAAACTCTGTTAATCCACCATAGCCAATACCAAACACTTCTGTTTGATTGGAAAGACCAAGAACAATACGAAACAAATAACTCAATACACCCAAGCCAAGTAATAATTTGATTAATTGATTCCTGCGCACATCCGTTGAAAATACTTTCATTTTTTTATTTCACCTTCCTTTCTTTTTTATTGTTTTTATCTTACCACATCAGACTTTTCAGGGTTAACAATTTCGGTAGTAATAGCCTCACTTGTCACATGCAGTCTGGATGCAGAAAATGAATCTGTCCCGTCTAATGAACCCCCCAAGCACAAAACAGGTTTAGAACCAATTTGATTTAATGAAGGCGTCAAACCTACCTGAAAATCAAACTCGGGAGCAGGCACCCCGGAACCGGACCGCGCCGGAATGATTCCAATTAACCAACGTATCTCTCGCGTTCGTTCATCATAAGTAACACTACCGGTTGTCGTATATTTATTATTTATCCACCTAATACCCTCCGGCAAAGTTGTTCTAAATACTCCATCTGTTACATCAGCCGATGAATTATTAAGACGAACACGAATCGTATAAATAGTTTCCGCGCCAACTCGGGGTGGTTGAGGCCCAACACTTACCGGCAACCCCGTTCTTCCATCATCATAATAAGCCGCTAAACTAATCGCCAAAACGCTATTAAGCATTATCTTGAAAATTCCGGATGAGATAATTTTCTCCCCGCCAATCGGCGTTGGAATATCAGGACTATCGGCAGTTGTCTGCACATTCACTGCGAAATCTTTATCAGCTTCAACGGCAAAAGGCAAATTATTAATACCAAGAACTCGAAAACGGAAAACCAACTCTGCCGTATCACCGGCGCGTAATGTTTTTAACGCGGGAATTGATGCCGCTGTCCAAGTAATAATGTTTAATCGACTATCATAAAAACCACCGGATGATTCAACGGTAGTTGGATCAAGACCAACACCCGAAAAACCTGTTTTAACAATTAAATCACGTAGGCCGATATCGCCTGTATTTTTCACCCTTATTCTTGATTCAACCGTATCAGATGGGTTTACTTTCAACATATCCGGCTCGTTATTAAATGTCTGCACAACAGTTAATGCCCTACGCGCAATTGCCGTCGTTGCTTGAACATCATTCTGGTAAAGAAATGTACCATCAGAACCAACAAAACCCATTGTTGCCTTGAATGTACGCACAACATCCGGATCTCCCTGAATAGTGCCATTAAAATCAATTTCGCCCTGACTTTGTTGCGCGAGTTGTGGAAAATTCCACTCCATGTTATTGCCAACCACAGACGGATTCGCCTCCAAAAGAGTAAATCCACTGGGCACCGCCACACTAATGCGTACTCCCAAAGCATCAGCATCCTTCTTGTTTTGATAAATTATTTTTACTTTCATCCGCTCTCCGCTTGCCGCAAGCTTAGGCGCAATAAGACTAATTTGAACCAAGCTTTCATCTACCCCAACCGTCGCAAATTGTTTTTTAGTTTGTTTAATTTGCGGTGCATTTTCAGGAGTTAAAGTCACATTGGCAATAAAATTGGCTGTCGTATTGGCCTTACCAACCAACCTGCCATCCAACAAAAACGTCGCCGACTCACGTGGCGCGAGTTTACCGATTCCCCATTTTAATGTTCCATCCGTCGTTTGAGATTTTGGATCCGCCTTATCCAGAGCAAAACCGACAGGGGCCTGAATATCCAAAACAACATTCTGCCAAACTACCCCGCTGTTATTTTTTACTTTTGCCGTTAATTTGGCATTCTCTCCAGATGGTACCGATTCGGGACCGCTAATTTCCAACCCAATTGAGTTTTGATCAACAATATGAGCACGACGATAAGCCATTATTCCCCAATAAGTAACACTGGCAAACACGGCAACCCCTGCCACGATTCCAATTATTAAATATATTTTTTTTCGACGTTTCCGTGCCACTTCCTCAATATTCGAAAGAATCGGCGGTACGGCATCAGAAATCTGCGAAGCAGTCTCCTGCTCAACAACTTTTGGTTGCGACTGCGTAAATCGCTCTTCACTATAGCGATCCGCCCCCGGCGTCGACATTTTTGTTTTTAGATCATCAAGAAAGGCCATATTTGTATTAAGTCTATTCTAACACAAATACACCAAAAGCGATAAAACTTTACTTATCACATTTTCAAACCAACAGCCTGCTGAATTTCGGGGTCTTGTAGCCATTTTTGTAAGCGATGCCAAGTTTCAGGTGGTTCAATTTCAAAAAGGGTAATTAAAATTTTATTTTTAACACCTGCAACAACGAGCGCATGTCCGACCTTCACAATTTCCTCGACCAATTGTTCATACGCCGGCAAAAACTCGTTTTGCCAATACTCATCAAGTTGCCATCTTGTTAAATCTTCTTCACTAAACAATCCCTGCGCATCTTCGATGTTGGGGTAAAAGTAAATTCCACCTACAACAAAATCATTCTCATCAATTTCTTCTTCCTGTTTAACATACGCAACTATTTCATCACGGACATGGAGCAGATATTCCGCTTTTAGACTCTTAAATAAATCAATCGCCTCCTCTTTGGTTTTTGCATCCTCCTTGTGTATAGAATCTTTTAGCAGATTACTATGTTGTTCATGCTGTTGCTCGTGTTCAATTATTCTTGAGTCAAAGTAATCCTGATTTGCATCCTGATTAATAATAATTAGCTGATATGTAGCCTTGACAATCTTCTCCTCATCTTCAAGGCCTTCACGTTCCAGTTTGCAGTCTCCACAAAAAGTTCCTTCCGTCTTATTGGCGTGGTCACTTAAGCTTGAAACATCATTACTATTTTTTGCTACAACACAAAGAGCGTTATAATCCTCTCCGACTACTCGAAAAAGCAAAACATCACCATAGCACACGCAAGAAATGTTTTTTTCATTTTCCGCGTCATGACCAGTGATAATCCGAAAGAGAGCAAGCGCATCCTCTTCATTCAAGTCTCTATCTAAATTATTTTCATTAAAACCAATAATTTTTTTTAACTCATTACTACGTTCTTCTTTTTCACGAACAAGCGTTTCAACTTCGCTTTTTTCTTCATCCGATAGCTCATCCAATACAACTTCCTGTTTAAACGAATTCCAGGAGACTTCTTTGTTACTAAGGAAATAATTATTTGCCTCCTGCAATATTTCAGCCAAACGCAATTTTTTCTGAATGTATTCAATTTTAAACTGTTTCAGCGCTTCCCCGCGTAGTGATTTATCACTTTCTTTAACCTTTGAAAATTTTGCGGAAAACTCATCACGCAGAGGCTTTGTTAAAACCATTTCCAGAAACGTAATTGTTTCGTCTTCTTCCTCCCGATCTTCACTCCCGCTTTCATGTCGCGGATACTCCACCGAAGGATTCGATATGTGTTCAAGACTCATAATCGAAATTATACGTTAATCGTGCAAACTAAAAAACAGCCTAGGCGCGCAATAGATCATTAGAAAGTGTTACCGAAATCCGTAGGGTGCTTATTTCGCAGGGTTACCGAACTTTGTTTGTGTATCGTACACAATATTCAGTCTTTTATCTATTTCCTTTTTAAGGGTTAGGGGGTTTAATTTATCGT
>CAIZMI010000043.1 GCA_903934015.1 uncultured bacterium | reverse complement strand
GCCTATGCTAAAAGTGATACGGAATTTGTTCTCGAAGCAAATAAGGCGAAAAACGAGCTATTTTCAACCTTTCATTAATAACTTAATAATCACCGCTACGCACGCTGTTTCATACCAATCTTCGGATTGGAAAAGACTTTCTGGAAACTCTTCTTTGGTCACATAAAGTAACTTAAAAGAGCGCCAAAACGGCGCTCTTTTTCAACTCAATGTTTATTTAAATCAAGCCGTCTTCTTTTTGTCCGGCGTTATCCTCCGGAAGGCTGGCGGTATTACAGTCGCGTTGTTCGTCTTTGAAGGTGTCCCAAGCGCTTTTTTGGGATGCTTTAAAAGTTTTTCGTGATTCCAAACGGGAATTGCGGAATGTTTTCCAGGCGTTGTTAACCGCCTTTTTTCTATCTGAAATTGTTGTTTTGCCCCACGCATCTTTAAGTGCCGTTTGGCGAGTTCCCAACGCGTTTCTTACCGTAGTGTGATATGTGTCGTAGGCCGTGATGCCTGCCGTCTCACGTTTGTTTACGGCGGATTGAATACAGGAAGCGCGAACAGGGTTCACGGTTCTCACCGCTTGTGCCGAAGTGGCAAGTAAACCGACTGTCGCGATACCGACTCCAATTGTCGCCATTGCTATTTTTTTCATGTGTTTTGTCTTAATTATTAATCACCTTTGATGTGTTACCCCATTATATAGAAAAGTGACGCATTGGAATACCGGTGCGAAAGTAACCGCCCACAGGTTAAGGCAAACAACGCATTAAGGTCCGACTTTTGCAAAGGTCGGACCTTAATCACGAAAAACAGAACACAGCGGCAAAATTTGCTGATACAAACAAAATTCCTCAACCTGTGAGCGGTTACGTGCGAAAGAGGTGACAGGATTAAAAAAAATGCTATAATAGTATTATTAAATCTAAATTAAATAAAACCATGGACGCAGTACCACAAACACCCGTTACGCCAAATCCGGCTGACGACGTGCAAAAGAATAAAGCTCTAGCCGCTATTTCTTATATTTATATCGCCAGCTTGATCATCTTGTTGGTAAAAAAGGATAGTCCATTTGCGCAATTTCATGCAAAGCAGGGTTTCGTCTTGTTTATCGCCGCTTTGATTTGCGGATTTGTGCCGATTCTCGGTTGGTTATTGAGCATTGTTATTTTGGTTATGGCAATTATTGGAATCGTTTCGGCCGCGCAAGGCAAATGGTACAAAATGCCGTTGGTCTCCCAGTTGGCTGAAAAGATAAATTTCTAATTTAAAATGAAATTGTAAGGGAGCACGTTCTTGCTGTGTCGCTCCGTAGCTCAATAGAGCGAAGGGGGGTGCTCCCGTGCGGGCGGACTAGGACGTCCGCCCCTACGCGTTATAATTAAACTCAATCACCATGTTAAAGCGCACTAAAATCGTTTGCACAATCGGGCCCGCTTGTCAGTCGGAAGATAAATTATCGGCTATGATTAAGGCCGGGATGAACGTAGCGCGTCTTAATATGTCGCACGGAACGTATGAGAATCATGCGCTCTTGATTCAGAATATTCGTAAAGCCTCGGAAAAGAATGGGGCGATTGTTGCATTACTGTTGGATTTGCAGGGTCCGAAAATTCGCGTCGGCAAATTGCCTGATGGTGGCGTAGAAATTAAGAAAGACGCGAAAATAATTCTCACCACCGGTACAGAAAAATATTCTGAAGGTGTAATTCCGGTGCAGTTCAAGAATTTGCATAAAGATGTCAAAGAAGGTGATCGCATTTTATTGGATGATGGAAATTTGGAAGTGGCCGTTGAAAAGGTTGACGGCAGGGATATTTACTGTCGCATGATTATTGGTGGAAAGCTTATTTCGCATAAGGGAATTACTGTTCCAACTGCATCGTTGAGTACTTCCGCCTTGTCCAAAAAAGATAAGGAAGATTTGGTGTTTGGATTGAAACAGGGTGTTGATTTTGTCGCAATTTCCTTTGTTCGTCGTCCTTCCGATATTCGCGAATTGCGCGGTTTAATCAAAAAAGGATTACCCGATGGAATGGCAACACCGCTGATTATTTCCAAGATTGAAAAACATGAGGCATTGGTAAATTTGGATGAAATTATCGCGGAAACCGATGGTATTATGGTTGCTCGGGGCGACCTGGCACTGGAAACCAAGGCTTCCGAAGTTCCAATTTGGCAAAAGAGAATGATTCAAAAATGTTTGGAGGTTGCCAAACCGGTGATTACCGCGACGCAAATGTTAGATTCAATGACCAATGCGCCACGTCCCACACGTGCGGAAATTTCTGACGTGGCTAACGCGGTAATAGATCACACGGACGCGACGATGCTTTCTCAGGAATCGGCGATGGGAAAATATCCGATAGAAACAGTAACAACAATGGCTGAGATCGCGCATTCTACCGAGGCTTCACCATTGGATGACATGGTTACTCTTCCTCCGCTTGATGGTACAGCTCCACCGGTATTGGCAATGAGCGCCGCCGCTTGTAGAGTGGCAAAAGAAGTCGGTGCCAAGGCCATATTTGTCATGAGTCGTACAGGGTTCACTGCTCGTTGTGTTTCTCGTCACCGTCCGCTTTTGCCTATCATTGTCGCAACCTCTGAGGCTTCTACGCGCAATCAGTTGGCGTTGAGTTGGGGGGTCGATCCATATTCTATCGAAAAATTCAGCGAGGCCAGGGAAGCCTGGGCGATTTTAGCTCCGGAATTGAAGAAAAAATATAAATTCAAAAAGGGTGATAAAATTATTGCTGTTTCCGGTTTAACGTCCAACCGCCATGGTGACTGGGACGAGTCGGTGCGTGTGTTTGAGGTGTAGAAAAATAAATTATTTTATAAAATTTTCAGCAGGCCACCTAATCGTACTTTGTATTATTCATGGTGATTTTTTGCTATAATATACTGGTCAATAATTAATATTTATATGCAAACAAAAACAAAGATCATATCGGTTATTGCGGTGGTTGTTGCGGTGGCGATAGTTTTGGCGTTCGCTATTAATCGGCCCATGGACAAAGAAATATATTCCTCATCAGATTATGATGTTACTGAGGAAAACATGATTGGTGGTCGGGCATTGCCACAATCATTAGTCGGAGTTGCTTCAGTGGAGAAAATTCAATCTTTTGCTGACAATTCGGGCGACAAGGCCTCATCTCAACAAAAACTGCAGTCCACTGAAAGATTAATTGTTCGTACCGGGCGACTGTCGGTTGTTTCTAATGATGTGCGAAAATCGGTCGGTGATATGTCGTCTTACGTTGTTGGTATCGGCGGTTTTGTGGTCAGTTCAAATGTGCAAGGAACGAATGATAATCCTTCTGCCACTTTGGAAGTTAGGGTTCCTGTCGACAAGTTTCAGGAATCGGTTGATAAGGCAAAAACTGCCGGCTTGCGCGTTACCAGCGAATCATTGACCGGCGAAGATGTGACGGAAGATTTTGTGGACACACAAGCGAGAATAAAAAATCTGCAGGCCAGTGAAATGCAGTTTTCTGAAATCATGAAAAAAGCACAGAAAATCTCGGATGTATTGGAAGTACAACAACAACTTGAGCGAGTAAGAGGAGATATCGATGTCGCTCAAGGTCATGCGCAGTACTTAGAAAAATCTGCCAAGATGTCATCAATCACGATCTATTTTGCGACCGATGAAGCACAACTGCCGGTGGTGGATCCGGTAAATAATTGGAACCCGCTTACCATTATCAAGAACGCATTCCGCTCTTTGGTTGGGTTGGCGCAGGGGTTGGGAACACTGGTAATCTGGTTGGTAATCTATCTCCCGCTTTGGGTATTAATCGCGGTAGTGGTTTACATCATAAAAAAAATAGTACGGCGTAATCAACAGCTAAAATAGCTATTGCCGAAAAAATGCCTCACCCGAAGAGTGAGGCATTTTTTAATGGCAGGTTAGTTATTGCGGATCTGGTTCACAAGCGGTATGCTTTTGACGCGATAAATAAGCCAAGGAGAGGTGGCCGAGTGGTCGAAGGCGCGGCTCTCGAAAAGCCGTAGGGGCGCAAGCTTCTCGTGGGTTCGAATCCCACCCTCTCCGCCAGTTTGTACTTTTCGTAAAATCGTAGTCGGTTGCCTTCGCGCGTTGCGCTTCGGCGTGATATTTCGACGCGATTCGCCACGCGGGTTGGGGGGAAAACGACAACGACCGCTCGGCGATGCGGAAGTTCGAACCAATCTTTTTGAGAAAATCCCGTCCCGCGACGGGATTTTCTTGTTGAGCGATATTTTCGGCTTGGTTAGCCTCTTTTATGAAGTTTATCATCAGTTCGAACCGATTTTTGCTCTTTGTTCCAAAAGCGGAGATTTTCTCTTCTAAATCTTTTTTAGCAAGCATAAGTTTTTGTTTTTTCGCAACATATTCCATTTGTGATAAATTTCCGTCCAGTTGTAAATCAAGCAAACGATCAAGTTTTGTTTCTAGATCCACGAGTTCATCTCTCGTCTTTTGGACATGAAAGCTTTCCGCTTGGACGCCCTCCATTTTCTCTTTTTCAAATTCCGCAATACTCGCTTTTGCCCAACCGTCTGACAAAGAAACTTTTTTGATCACCTCCTTTATTTGAGAAGTGATGGCGTCCTCTCTCGCATACCTTTGTGTGCAAGGATTTTTCCGTTTCGTACATCGCAAATAGTTATGTCCTTTTTGCGTTTCAGTGGTAATGAAGCAACCGCACTCCCCGCAACGGAAAAATCCTCTGTACACATAAGGTTTGAGTTTTGGCGTTTTCGGTTTTGATTTATTCATCATCACTTCTTGAACGGAATCAAAAAGCTTCTTTGTGATAATCGGTTCATGCTTTCCGTCATACAGTTCATCGTTATATTCAATCATTCCGTAATAGATTTTGTTCTTAAGCATATATTGATAATTTGAGACGGAAAGCATTTTACCTTTCTTGCCAACCAAGCCTAGGGAATTGATCATCTTTCGCACTTGAGCAAGAGGATATTCACCAGTGGCGTACATTTCAAACGCCCGCTTGATATACTTTGCCTTTTCTTTGTCCACGGCGATACAGCGAGCATTTTTATCGTTCACATAGCCCAATGGCGCCCAAGCGGGCCAGATGCCATTGCGTAACTTCTGGCGAATACCTCTCTTGATATTTTCCGACAGATTATCCACATAGTACTTTGATTGCCCAAAAGCGATTGATAACATAAATTTTCCCTGTGGTGTCGGATCAAACCAAAAAGTAGGAAATTTTAGCGTGGTTATTTTCCCAGTATCTACCAGATAGATTATCCGTCCGCCGTCTATGGAATTGCGAGCTAAGCGGTCAGGGTGCCACGCTAAAATTCCTTCTGCTTCATTTTTCTCTATGCAAGAGATCATTTCGTTGAAAATATCTCTGCCCGGCTCTTTGGCGGTTTTACTTTCCACAAACTCACGGACGATATTCAATCCTTCTTTTTTCGCAAATTCCCGCAATTCAAACATTTGCGCTTCAATACTCAAAACCTGCCTTTCAGGTTCGTCCGTGGATTTGCGGGCATAGAGAAAAATCTTTTTGGTTTGTAAATTTATGTTGTCCATTCTTTATTTTTGGTTAGCTAAAAGATTGGTTGTATCGCCGTGCGATACCCACGCATTGCGCGGCGAACTTCCGCATCGCCGAGCGGTCGTTGTCGTTTTCCCCCCAACCCGCGTGGCGAATCGCGTCGAAATATCACGCCGAAGCGCAACGCGCGAAGGCAACCGACTACGATTTTACGAAAAGTACAAACTGGCGGGCGTTTTTGGACGAAGTTCGAACGTCGTTCGACGCAAACGCGTGACGCCCCCCCAGCAACGAAACGCGACGACGCCGATTCGTAACGCGAAAAAGGCATGGGAATAAATGAGTACTGTGTATTCTATAACGCAATCTTTATTTTTGCGACACGCCCTCTAAAAATTCAAATAAAATTATTTAATTTTTTAGAAACAAAAAATGGTCCTATTGCTAAATACTTTATGTTTTTTGAATCAATAAAAGCTTCAATTGCTTGCCCTGGGTCATTAACGATCGGCAAGCCTTTAATATTGAACGATGTATTAATAATCAGAGGAATATTAGTTATATTTTCATATTCTTTTATGAGATCATAGTAAATACCATTATCATCGTTGTTTACTGTCTGAACTCGTACACTCCCATCAACATGTTGTGCTGCAGGTACTTTGTTACTGTATTCAGACTGTATTGCATCAACCAACAACATGTATGGCGATTTGGTTCCGCGTACCAGCCAATCTTTTGTTTTTTCTTCAAGAATAGAAATTGCAAAAGGACGAAATGATTCCCTGTGTTTAGTTATGTTTAATTTTTCAATCATACTTTTATCAACGGCCGATGCAAGAATACTGCGCGCACCAAGAGCTCGGGGACCAAATTCTAATCGTCCCTGAAACCACATAACGATTTCGCCCTCACTCAAAAGTCTGGCAACTTTTGTGTGAATTAAATTTTCCTTTGAATATGAAAATAAGTTTCCATGTTTCTTTAATTCATTTTCAATTTCCTTATTTGAGTACTCGGGGCCTAAATATGCATGACTAAACCGAACAGGTTTCTTTTCCTTGTTGAATTCTTGATGCAGTAAGTATTCCGCACCAATTGCTACACCTGCGTCATGCGATGCGGGCTGGATAAAAACCTCCTTGAATGGGGTTTTTTCTAAAATAAATCCATTTGTTACGGAATTCAAACAGACGCCACCAGCCATCACGAGTTTGCTTTTTTTTGTCTTATTATAAATATCATTTAGTTTTTCCAAAACTATCTCTTGTGTGTACTCTTGCCAAGTTGCCGCGACATCGAAATGGGCTTGCTTATATTGGCCTGATATGGCTGAAGGTTCGCCAATTAATTTTTCAAATTTCTCTGTTGGTTCTCCTTTGCAATCAGCTATTTTAAAATAAGAGGTATCTACATTTAGCCAGTCATTATCTTTTTCTGGAAAGAATTTCACAATATTTTTAAATTCACTCAAATATTTTGGCTTTCCAAGTGCAGCGAATGCCATCGTCGTGCCAGCCTTTTGCCAACCAGGCTCGAAACCGCAATATTCGCCTACTGCTCCCCAAACACATCCAATAGAATTGGGGTGATACAAAAATCCTTTTTGTTGTATTCCTTTTTTGTAATCAATTTGTCCCCACAAACTTGAATCATATTCTCCCCGCGCATCTATAGTTAAAAATGCGGCATCATCAAACCCCGAAGCATAAAATGCCGATGCGACATGTGCTTGGTGATGAATGTAAAATTTTATTTTTACGTTTGAAGAAAGTTTTCCGATTCTCTTTTCAAAAAGATTAGCAATTGTTCTTAGTTGCCATAACTTTTTTAAGCTCTTTTTAAAAACGTAAAATGGCGGATGATATTGGAACAAGTATTCTTTAATAATTCGATTAAAAAATAGTTCTTTGGTGTCCCAACCTACGGCAACGCCTTTTAAATCTTTACTTGTAATGCCAGCCTTTTTGAAACAATATTTAATGGCATTTTCTGGAAAACCGGAATAATGTTTTTTTTGAGTAAATCGTTCTTCTTCAACTGCAACAATAATATTTCCCTCATCATCGATGAGGCAAGCACTACTATCGTGTGAATAAGCATTTAGGCCAAGATACATGGATATTGCATTAATGATCTGATCTTATAATAGTTCTTCGCAAAAATAAAGATTGCGTTATAGAATACACAGTACTCATTTATTCCCATGCCTTTTTCGCGCTACGAATCGGCGTCGTCGCGTTTCGTTGCTGGGGGGGGGCGTCACGCGTTGTCAGCGAAACACGTTCGAACTTCGTCCAAAAACGCCCGCAAAATAATGAAACGCCCTTGTGGCGTTTTGTTATTTTGCCTGAGCAACCAACTGCTTGGTTGCGAGTGGGATTCGAACGGTTCGCGTTGTCCAGCAGGACCGCGAACCGGTGGCCAGAAATTTGCAAATCATTGCAAGTTTCGAGGCCGAATCCCACCCTCTTTGCAGTAAGAATTCTTTTCCTTATCGTTGACAGTATCGAATTAGCGTGTAAAGTTTATCAACATTGGTAATTTATAAATAATTGCAATATTGATATGGGTGAATACAAAAATGCCTCTGACGTAAAAACAAACGCCATTGGAAAAAACAAAAAAGTGCTCTTCATTGAAGAAGTTGAAGACGATAACTCCCTCCGCAGAGTGCTTAGTGATAAATTGACCCATGAGGGGTTTGGCGTTTATGAAGCAAAAGATGGCGAAGAGGGATTAGCGGTTGCTTTAAGTGAGCACCCCGATTTGATTTTGCTTGATATTAAAATGCCCAAAATGGACGGTCTAACGATGATGAAAAAATTGCGTCAGACCGATGAATGGGGAAAGCATGTTCCGATTATTATGTTGACGAACCTTAGCGCGAACGATAATCATATCAACCAAGTGATTACGGAGAATGAGCCGGCCTATTATATCGTGAAATCAGACTACACACTTGACGAGTTGGTAAAGAAAATAAGAGAACGACTTTCTAAGGTGCTTTGAATATAAGCACTGTCAGGGTTACAAAATCTTTTAGGGTATACGCAATAATGGGTTGGAGTCTCGTCCTTGCGAGGCTTTTCAAGGCCGAAGCAATCTCCCGTTAAAAATTACTACTTCATAGCACTCATTCTTGAGATTGCCACGCTGTTCGACAACCCTGAGCTTCCCTCTCGATCCTGAGCTCGAGGTCGAAGAGCAGTCGAAGGGCCTTGTCCTCCGCCAGCCGGCGGAATCACGCATGATCAATGGCTCGCAAAGACGCGAATTGTTTCAATTTTGTTTCTGATATGGCTTATGTTTATCTATTAATCCAGATGATTTACGTATGATCTTCATGGGTTGTTTCTTTAAATAAGTCGCATATCGTTTAGAATATTGAAGCTTACCTACGCTTACGGTTTGTGCTATTATTTACTTATGCCTACAGAAAAGAATTCCGGAGCAATAGACGCGGAAGTGATAAAAGAGCCATCTTTGAAGGAGATTCTTGACGATAAGGAACTTGGGCGTGGTTTTAAGACGTGGTTAGAAGGACAAAAAAGGGAGGATTTAATGGTTCGTATGTTGTCTGGGAAATTGGAAAGTGATGATCTGAAGACGTTGGCGTCAGAAACGGATAAGTTTTTAGAGCGAACGAGTCAAAGTGGCGAAATAAAGAAACAAATTTCAGAAACCGATGAAATTAGTACACTGGTTGAGGCATCAAACTCGGATGACTTAAAAGATTTGGTTAAACTTTTTGGTGTGGATGGTATTAAGGAGGCTTTTGGGGATGTGTTGGATAAAATCGCTTTGATGCCCGGTGATGAGCTTGCGAATGTTTACAAAGTTTTTAATGAGCGACGTGAAGCGGGGAAGTTGGTGGAACAACAAAAAGCCGAATTTAACAGTATGTTGGAAAAGTTGAATTTGTCACAAGAAGAGGCAAAAGAAGTCGCAGGTATTCCGATATGGGAAGTAAGACAAAAAAAGGTGGCTGAGTTGTGGCGTAGTAAGGGGTTAGAAAAAACCGAGGAAAAAAGTATTTGGTTTATAAAATGGAATAAAAAGGTGTGGCCGCCGGAACAAGAGGAATTTATGAAAATGGATGCTGAGGATTTTTCCAAGGCGCTTAAAATTAATGAGTGGACAATAACTGAAAAACAAATTGAGAAGGCGGAAAAAGCGTTAAAGGAACGGCAGAAGTCTTTAGTGGAATCACTGAACGCTACCGCCTCTATCGATGGTATTGCAGAACTCAATCGTCATTTGATAGGGGAAAAGGAAAAACCGGACAAAACAATGAGTTTCAAAGAAGTGAAACAGGAACTGAAAAAAGAAAAGGACAAGGAAAACATTTCTCGTGAATTTTTTGAGTATGCGGAACGCGGGTTCGCTGATTATATTGAAGAGGCTGGCTACCCGATGGGTACGAAAGATTTGCAGATGGCTGCCGCAAGTGATTTTTATCGAAAGTTTCAGGACAATCGCAAATTACAACAGAACAAACGTGGCGGATTATGGTCGTCTATCTATCAAACTGTTCTTGAGCCGTTAGTTCAAGAATTATTGACCGAACTACAGACAGATGATCGCTTTAATGTGACAACAAGAGTTGAGAAGAAACGCGGCGTAGCTGACAAAAATTGGTATAATTTATCAAAGAAAACAAAATGACCGAACTCGCCATTCAACTTGAAAAGCTAATTGAAGTCGGTGATGAAAAAGCCGTGCGCGCTTTTGTTATTGAACACATTAAAGAGTTTCCGGAAGAAACAAGAAATCAAATCATCTTTGCTTTTTTTACCGAAGCGATGGAAAACGACACCAAGGCCAAGCAAGCGCTCGCGGGAATAATTGGTCAAGGGTTGGATGAATTGAAACAAATTAATAAAGACCTAGCCAATCTTGGCGATAAGAAAGCGATTTTGGACGTACAAAAGAAGATTCAGGGGATAAAGTAGGACGCGCACTACGTCAGACATAACCCCTCTTGCGCTGGCACCCTCTCGAACATCCACCGGATGTTCTCGGGGCATCCGCCGCGCCACTTTGATAAGGGGAGATAACTTGGTGTCGTATTTCTTCCATTTTTCAGGGGAAGGCGGGGATGAGTTTGGTTGTTGCTTTTGATATGTTTGTTTATTCGTTAGAAAAGCGTCATAATTGACGTAGCTATGCCAACTGAAACAAGAAAAGAAAACCCCGAAGGCAGTTTAGTTTTTGAAAATTCGGAAAAAGCGAAGCAGTTTGCCGAGCGCGTGAAAGAAAACTTAGAACAAAAGAATGAGTCTGAACCTGGCATGGAAAGGCGTAACGAACTTACTGAAAAACGCATTAAAGACGCAATTCGTGAAGAATTGGAGAACGAAACAAACGGTGCCGGTTTGGCTACTGTTGCGGAAGGCAAGGGTGAATGGCAGTATTCCGCCGAGGATCGCGCGGGTGTACAACAATATGTAAACGTGGCTTTCGCTACCTCCGTTCAAAAAGCGGTGGAAGAAATGATGCGAGAAAAAATTGTCGCGGGCAGTAAAGCCGACGAAGCGTCCACTTATCGTAAACTTGATTTATTTCATGACACGCTCACCGATCATCTCTACCAAGATATGACGGCCAGAAAAATGATTCCACCGGGATGATTCAGTTACTTGTTCTTTTCTTGTTGTTGATTATTGTAGGGATTATCACCTATTTGGTTTTGAAGTATTTGCAGGAAGAAAGATTACTCTCTTCTTTACATTTGATTTTGCTGGAAGTGACGGTGCCGAAAGACTTACCGCAACAAGAAAAAGACCGTGAGGGAACGGTGCAGGAACAAATTATGCGCGGTTCGCAGTTTTTAGCCAGTTTGGCGGGTTTGCGTGAAGAAAATTTCATTAAGAATCTGATTTTTGGTAAACCGACATGGGGTTTCGAAATTGTCGCGCATCCGAATGGTGAGATTATTTTCTTTGTTTCGGTACCACGTCGTTATGAAGAATTTATGGAAAAACAAATTCTTGCTTTTTATCCGCGTGCCGATGTGAAGCGCGTGGCGGATTATACGATTTTTGAAGAAGGTGACACGGTTGAGGGGGGAGTTGTAAAACAACATCATAAAAAATATTTACCGTTGAAGACTTTTGAGGATTTGCCGTCCGACCCGATGCAGGGGATTACACAGGCGTTATCTAAAATGGAAAAAGGCGACGGTGGCGCGGTGCAATTTATTGTGCGACCGGCATCCGCGCGGATTCGTGTGAAGGGACGGCGTGTTACGCGTCAGGTGGCGTTGGGAAAAGAAAAATCGGTGCGACACGGGACTTCTTCTTTTGGCGAGGCGGCTCGCGGTTTGGGGCGCACAGCTAACAATTCCTTATTGAAAAATAAAGAGCAAAATACGCGACAAGACGATCGGGAAGATAAGTGGCAAGCACAAATGTCGCCTGCGGAACAAGAACGACTAGAACGCGTAGATAAAAAAACCGGTGAATATCAGTTTGAAGTGACAATGCGCTTAATCGTTTCCTGCAAAACAAAAGAAACAGCCGAATCACATTTTATGGTACTCAAAGAATCACTGACGCAATTTGGCGACCCTTCTTTAAACGAGTTGAGTACGCATCGTCAAACGAAACGTAGTTTTTTCCGTGATTATATATTCCGCACGTTTAAAAAATCGCAATGCATGGTGTTGTCGTTGACGGAGCTTTTGTCACTTTTCCATTTCCCGTTATCTACCACTGAAACACCCAATATTCGTTGGCGCACGTCAAGAAGTGTCGCGGCACCGGCCAATTTGCCCCAAAACGGTATTTTATTAGGTTACAACGATTACCGAGGGATTAAGACTCCTATTCGGCTTCAAAGAGAGGACAGGCGTCGTCATATGTATATGATCGGTCAAACTGGAACCGGTAAAACAACGCTCTTCAAAAATATGATTATGCAGGATATTCGCAACGGAGAAGGAGTCGGGGTGGTTGATCCGCACGGACAATTGATTGAAGATATTCTTTTGCAGATTCCTAGAGAGCGGGCCGAAGATGTGATTATTTTTGATCCGCGCGATACCGATCGGCCGTTGGGGTTGAATATGTTGGAGGCGCGCAATCCGGCGCAACGCGATCTTGTTGTTTCCGAACTAATTATGATTATCGAAAAACTGGCCACACGGATGAATCCGGAATCGATCGGTCCGATGTTTGAACATTATTTGAGGAACGCGCTTTTGACACTGGTGGAAGACCCAGACTCAACAATGATCGATATCTCTCGTCTTTTTACCGACAAGGCCTTTCGTGATTGGCTGGTGGCAAAAGTGAAAAACCCGATAGTGCGGGAGTTTTGGGAGAAAGAGTATGCTCAATCTCTGAAGGGGCAACAGTCGGCCGATATGTTGTCGTATGTTATCAGTAAGCTTGGGCGTTTTATTGGTAATGAGGTAATTCGCAATATCATCGGTCAGCCAAAAAGTTCGTTTGATCTGCGTGAAATAATGGATAATAAAAAAATCTTACTCGTTAATTTGTCGAAGGGTTCGTTGGGTGATATTAATGCCGATTTGCTTGGGTTTATCTTAGTCAGTAAGTTGCAAATTACGGCGCTTTCCAGAACGGATATTCCGGAAAATCAACGTAAGGATTTTTATCTTTATCTCGATGAGTTTCAAAATTTCACCACCGATACTGTCGGGACAATTTTAAGCGAGGCGCGTAAATATCGCTTGGACTTGAATTTGACGCATCAGTTTATCGCGCAACTTTCGGATGAAATCAGAGAAGCTGTTTTTGGTAACGTTGGTACGGTAATTTCTTATCGTGTCGGTGTGGAAGATTCGGAGCTGATGGCAAAACAACTCGCCCCTGTTTTTGACGAGTATGATTTGATTAATGTTCCAAATTATAATTGTTTCACGCGCTTACTTGCCAAAAATCAACCGCAACGTCCATTTTCCATGAAAGCGTCACCGCCACCACCGGGGGGCGACGAAGAACTTCGTCAGAATTTGTATGAATTGTCACGTCTTAAATATGGTCGACCAAAACAGGAAGTGGAAGAGAGAATATTGGAACGGCTGAAAGTAGCGACTGCTCCCAGCCTGTCCGGTATGGGTTCGCGCTAATTTCACGTGTCTGTCATTCCTGCATCAAGCAGGAATCAGCGACGAGTGTAACCATGGGCTCCTGCTCAATGGCAGGAGAGACGTCTGTGACGTATGGGCAGGAATCCGCTATACTGCTTTTGATGCAAAAAGATTATATCATCGCCGTTGGGGGATCGATCATTTGTCCGGACAAAGTTAATACGGAGTATCTTAAGGCGTTGCATGCCTTTATCCGGGGTGAGATAAGAGATGGTAAACGCTTTATTTTGGTGGTAGGGGGTGGGGCACCGGCTAGAACTTTTCAAAAAGCGGCCGCTGAGGTGGTAGACGTGCCGGATGAAGATAAAGATTGGCTTGGTATTCATGCCACACGTCTTAATGCCCATCTTTTGCGGACGGTTTTTCGCGAGGAAGCAAATCCCGTGATTTTTGAAGCGCGCGGAAAAATTACGGAATTCGGCAGTTATCCTTTGATAATTGGTGCCGGATGGCGACCGGGATGGTCGACGGATTTTGTAACAGTGCAAATAGCGGTTGATTTTAAAAATCCGCAGGCGATTATTTTAGGCAAACCGGAATTTGTTTATGATAAGGATAATCAAGCTTTTCCGGATGCCAAGCCGTATGTCAAAATGACTTGGGAAGAATATATGAAACTGGTGCCGGCTAAATGGTCACCGGGTATTCACGCGCCGGTGGATCCGGTGGCGGCTAAGCTTGCACAAAAAGAAAAATTACGCGTGATTGTGGCGGGTGGCAAAGATTTGCAGAATGTAAAAGATATTTTAGACGGGAAAGATTTTAGAGGAACAACGATAGAATAATGAATTTGTGGCTCAAAATACTTTAATAGTAAAAAAGCATAGCTAATTGGTCCGTTTTTTTGTATGCTTAGTCCATCGCTGAAACAAATACATGAATAAAGGATCTAAACAAAAAAAAGTTTATCGATTAGCTGATGAACAACAAGGTCATTCAGGGTTATCATTTTTCCAGATTTTTTTACGCGCGAGTGTTGTTTTTTCTTTTGCCTTTATAATGTTGTGTACGTTTTTTGTGTCGGCCGCAATCTTGCCCAAGAAAGTTGTAATTTTGAATGTTCCGCGCGGTGCCTCAATTAATATCGGAATGCCCACGGCAAAGAAGGACGCGATAAAACTGATTGAAATTTGTCGAGGCGCATTAATTCCAAAATGTACGGTGTTGGCAAAGAATGTGCCTGGCGTAAAAAAAGTTATTAAAATTCCTGTCACTTATGCGATGGGGAATGCGACTATTAAAATTTCCATTACAAATAGTGTCTTGGGGAAAACAACAAAAACTCCGCTGGCTGATAAGAAAGTGAAAATTATTGCGGTTAAGACGTCTGGTGGTGGCTCTGGCGGAGGCGGTGGCGGAAGCAGTGGTGGCGGTTCCAGTTCCAGTTCTTCTGAAAGTACAATTACGTTAATCAATGGTGGTGTTTCAACACCAACACCAACACCGGTAAGCACCCCCTCTTCCGGTGGAACAATTATTCGTGCCACTCCTACACCAACACCATCAATAAACAATACAACAAAACCGGTTTTGATTAATCATTAAAACTTGTTAGACAGGGGCTAAAAACCGATATACGCTCATCTTTGTGAGTGACTCAAACGTTGAACAAGTAAAAGAGCGGACGGATATTGCGCAACTGATAGGTGAACAGGTGCGCCTAAAGCGCGTGGGTGGTAATTATAAAGGTCTTTGTCCATTTCATACCGAAAAGACGCCTTCTTTTATCGTAACTCCAAGTCGTCAGATGTTTCATTGCTTTGGTTGTGGAAAATCCGGTGATGTTTTTACTTGGGTAATGGAAAAAGAAGGGATGACTTTTGCCGAGGCTTTGAGGGTATTGGCTCAGCGAGCAGGGGTGACACTTGCGTTCGAAAAACCGGAACATCGGGAAGAAAAAGAACAATTACGATCCACCCTTGATACCACCGCGGAATTTTATAAAGCCATCTTTGAAAAAACTACAGCCGGAAAAAGCGCGCGTGATTATTTATTGGGACGCGGTTTAACGGAGGAAACAATTAGTGCTTGGCGGATTGGTTATGTTCCGCCATCCGGAACACCCTTGATTGAAAAAGCAAAAAATCGTGGCGTGACGGTAAATGATCTAATTCAAACCGGCATTGTCGCACAAGGTAGTCGTGGATATTACGAAAGATTTTTTGGGCGTGTAATTTTTCCGCTCACTGATATGCATGGTTCGGTGGTGGGATTGGCGGGGCGTATATTGAAAGATGATCCCAATCGGCCGGTGGCAAAATATATCAATAGTCCGGAGACGGTTTTGTATCGAAAGAGCAAGATATTGTACGGTTTGGATCGGGCGCGCGATATGATTCGCAAAGAAGATCTCGCCATTATCGTTGAAGGATATACGGATGTGATGGGTTCGCATCAAGCCGGTGTGGCAAATACGGTCGCAACTTCTGGTACAGCCTTAACGGAAGAACATTTACAAATTATTAAGCGTTTCACGGAAAATATCGCGTTTGCTTTTGACGGGGATACGGCGGGGGACAATGCCAATCGTCGCGCTATTGATATGGCAATCGCGTCTGGATTTTCGGCGACGGTTGTGTTGTTGCCGGATGGGCAGGATCCGGCTGATGTGGCAATTAAAACTCCTGATGCATGGCGACAGGCAATCGCGGAGCGTAGTGATGCTTTTACATTTTTGCTTCAGAGGGCTTTAAAAAAATATCCGAAAATGGATACACAGGATAAGAAAAATATCGCTGGCGAATTGTTGCCCCTTTTAGCTAAGATTCCCGAAGCGATTACACGCGGGGATTATTTACAGCGACTAGGGCAGGCGGTAGGAATCGAGTCGCGTTATCTGAATGAGGAAATCAAGCGCCTACAAACGGTGGCATCAAAAATCGGTGCAACAGTACCGTCCCCGACCAGGATCGGGGATCCACGCGTCGTCGAAAAACCTAAAATCGCACCTCAACAATTCGACCCAATCGTGCTCAAAGAGGAGCGTTTACTAACGCTTTTGTTGGTGGCGCCCGGTGCGCTTCCGTATGTTTTGGAACATTTGCCAAGCGAGGTCTTTTCTGGTAATCATACGAGGGACTTGTTTAATGAGTATATTAGGTTGTATAATGCCCAATACCGCAAGGAGGCCTCGTTTGATTTTTCTGAGCTTAGGGAAAATCTCAACGAAGAGCTCCGTCGGCTGGTCGATATCTTCCTCCTCGCTATCGAGGTTGAACAAGAAGAAGGGTTACTCGATCAGCCCGATCTGGAAGTCCGTACGCTGCTGAAAGAACTGCTCCAGTCTTATCTCCGTAAATGTTTAAACATTCAGAGTAATAAGCTTGAGCAAGCAGATCCGCAACAAAAATCAGTTCTAATGCAAGAGATTGATCAGCTAAGAGAAAAACTGATCCAAGCGGAAAGTCTTACGACAACATAACTATGGCAGCTTCAAAAAAGCACTCCTCACACACCGAGAAGAAAGCCAAAAAGGCGACTCGGTCAAAACAGAATAAAGTTATTACAAGGGCGGCAAAAAAACATACAGCCGTACAAACTAGAATCGCGTTTAAAAAAGGCGCTCACGGTAAGTCACACAAGCACGAAAGCAAACCTATTATCAAACCAAAAAAAGTTGAAAAATTAACCGCGGAAGAAATTATGGCTTCCATGGCTGTTGAAAGTTTGTTGCGAAAAGGGCAACAGGTTGGTTTTGTTACGGAAGAAGAAATTATGCGTGCTATTCCGGAAGTGGAAGATAATATTGAGGCGCTTGAAATGTTTTATGATAAACTTTCCAGTCGCGGTTTGCGCATTGAAGAGCCGGTCAGTTCTTTGATTGATTATGAAATACCAAGTGATAATAAGGACGATGATAAAATAAAAGTGAAAGGTAAAAAAGCAGAATCGGTGAAAGGAAGGCATGTAGCAACTAAAAGTGGTGATGATAATATTATCGATATCAGTAATATCAGTAACGATTCAGTGCAAATGTATTTGAGAGAAATTGGTAAAGTTCCGTTGCTTCGTTCCGAAGACGAAGTGGAATTGGCAAAGCGCGCAGAGAAAGGTGACCAAGAAGCACGTAAACGTTTGGCAGAAGCCAATTTGCGTTTGGTGGTTTCGATTGCTAAAAAATATACCGGTCGCAAAAATCTTTCTTTGCTCGATTTGATTCAAGAAGGTAATTTGGGCTTGTTTAGAGCCGTCGATAAATTTGATTATCGTCGTGGATATAAGTTTTCTACATATGGTACTTGGTGGATTCGCCAAGCGATTACACGCGCATTAGCCGATCAGTCTCGTACTATTCGTATTCCGGTGCACATGGTGGAAACAATTAATAAGTTTACCCAAGTTCAACGTCGTTTGCTTCAGGATCTTGGTCGTGACCCATTGCCGGAAGAAATCGCAGTGGAGATGAAACTCCCGGTCGACAAGATCCAACACATCATGAAGATCTCGCAAGAAACGGTGTCTATTGATCAGACGGTTGGTGACGATGAGGAAGACTCAACCCTTGGTGACTTTATTGAAGACGAAGAAGCAGTAACGCCGGAACAAGCCGCCTCCCGTGAAATTTTGAGTGAGCATGTCATGGAAGTATTATCCGACCTCGCCGCTCGTGAACAAAAAATTCTTGAAATGCGTTTTGGTTTGAAAGATGGTATTCATCATACTTTGGAAGAAGTCGGAAAAGAATTCGACGTCACGCGCGAACGTATCCGTCAAATCGAAGCCAAAGCCCTCGAAAAAATCCGCCAACACCGAACCCTTCGCAAACTTCGAGACTACTAATAAAACACCTGTCATTCCCGCCACAAGCGGGAATCAGTGTGGATTCCGTCTTTGCGAGCCATCCGCCCAACTGGCGGAGGCGAAGCAATCTTCGAGTGTATTTTTAATGTTGCGAATTTTAAGTTTTTAAGCTACATTCATCCTACTGCGAGGCACTCGCAATGTTCCTTTTAAGAGTAATATTCCCGGGTAGCTCAATGGCAGAGCAACTGGCTGTTCACTCTGAGCTTGTCGAAGAGTCGGCAAGGTAGAGAGTCGGCAGCTTTACTCCGTAAGGAGTATCGAAGAACTGGGTGAATTCGGAGAACGCCTCCATTTAAGAACTTCTTTTGCCCGTCGCACATTGTGCGAACGCAGCAATCTCCCGTTGTTTTTAAATCGGCCAACCCCGAGCCGTGCCTTTGTTAAAAGGAAAGAGGACAGACAAACTGGTTCCGTTGGAACTGGAAGGCCTGCCCTCCGTAGCCTTGGCGAAGGAGGGTGTAGAGACTATCTCGCAAGAGAGTACTCCGCGTGCAAACGCGGCGGAAGCGCCTAGCTCCATCAACAACGTCTTTGCGAGCCATCATCTGCAGATGAGGCGAAGCAATCTCGACGTTGAGCGGAGATGATATAGTCCACTCCATTATGAAAATAATGGGTCAAGTGTAACCAGTAGGTTGTCGGTTCGAGTCCGACCCCGGGAGCAGATAAAAATAAAAGTCCCTAGCATGGGGCTTTTATTTTTATCTTCCCAGGAGCAAACAACTGCTTGTTTGTGTGTTGGACTCGAAGCGCGCAGCGATGTTTTTGTTTGTCCGAAGGACAAGGCAAAAACCGCGAGCGGCGGCCTGCGAGAAATTTCCGTCAGGAAATTTACTTGTAGGCGAGTCCGACCCCGGGAGCTAACGAAAAATACCGCTAAACATGGCGGTATTTTTGTATACCAAGGTCGGGGTTTCGAACCAATAAATCACATTAATTATAAACCGCGCTAAGTAGATTTTTGAGATTTCTGGCACTTCGGGCAGATTCCCTCAAGTTCGATTGTGTGGCGTTTAATAAT
The DNA here is from genome assembly GCA_903934015.1 of uncultured bacterium. Lineage (GTDB taxonomy): Bacteria > Patescibacteriota > Andersenbacteria > UBA10190 > CAIZMI01 > CAIZMI01. The sequence continues at coordinate 9,898 of CAIZMI010000043.1, read as the reverse complement.
ATAGCCGGTAATACGACTCAATTTTACTTCGTTAAAGTTAACATCGGATTCTTTAAGATCAGTAAAAGAACCACAGATTTCACATACGATATGATGATGGTGGGGCATATCAGCCCATTCGTATCTACTACCGCGTTCTCGCCAGTCAATATGTATAATTTTGCTCTCTTTCTCCAAACGGCTGACATTGCGGAAAACAGTTGAATAGGATGTTTTGGGGAGAGAGATTCTTACATAGTTAAATACTTCCTGCAAAGATATTGGTTTTTGCATTGTTTGAAAGATGTGGGTGATTAGTTTTTTAGTTTTTGTTTCTCTGGGTTTGATAATGTGGGGCATAAAAATGATATTAGGCAATAATGCATGTTATTGCAAGTTAGTTGCAATAAGGATTGGTATTTTGTATTATCACCTTATTCAATTTTTTAATAAACATATGAGGAAAAATTATCTTATAATTTCTGGTATAGTCCTAATAATTTTAGTTGTTACAATTTTAGGTTTAAGCATGAGACCTAAAGATTTTCAAAAAAATGAAGGGGGAAAGATAAAAATAGTAACCACTCTATTTCCACTTTATGATTTTGCTAAAAATATTGGCCAGGACAAAGTGGAGATTTCACTTCTACTACCGCCCGGGGTTGAAGCACACACCTTTGAGCCAAAACCAAGTGATATTGTAAAAATCAATGAATCAGGGCTTTTTGTTTATACCGGAAAATTCATGGAGCCATGGGCTGAAGATATTATCAAAGGTGTTACAAACAAAAATGTAAAGGTTGTTGATTCGAGCTTGGGCATAGAAATGATGGCTGAGGCAGAAGGTGCTCATGAAGGTGAGGCAGAAGGAGCGCATGCAGACGAACATGGCGCCGAAGCAGAAGAAGTCGGTCATGAGCACGGCGGAGTTGATCCGCACATATGGCTTGATTTTGATAATAATATAATCATGGTTGATAGCATAGTGAAAGCACTCTCAGAAAAAGATCCTACCAACGCTAATTTTTATCAAAAAAATGCAGATGAATACAAGAATAAATTGGCGCAATTAGATAATCGGTATAAATCCGGATTAACAAAATGCGAAAGCAAGGAGATTGTTTATGGCGGACATTATGCCTTTGGTTATTTGGGTAAAAGATACGGTTTGGCTTATGAGTCAGCGTATGGTATTTCTCCAGATTCAGAGCCATCAGCACAGGATTTGGCAAAACTCATTGAACAAATCAAAAAAGAAAAAATCAAATATGTATTTTTTGAAGAGTTAGTCAGTCCAAAAGTTGCCGAAACCCTTGCCAAGGAAACTGGCACCGGACTGTTGCTTCTTAACCCGGCTCACAATCTCACCAAAAAAGATTTTGAAAATAATGTTTCCTTTCTCTCTATTATGGAAAAAAACTTAACTAATTTGAAAACTGGGTTACAATGTAACAATTAGGCATGTCGATTGTTATTGAAGTAGACAATATCACTGTTAGCTACGGTCAGAGTGAGGCAATAAAGAATGTTTCATTCGAGATACAAAGTGGGGATTTTGTCGGTCTTGTTGGGTCAAATGGTGCAGGTAAAACAACACTGATAAAAGCGTTACTTGGATTGCTTCCAATATCTAGCGGTGAAATAAAGATTTTTGAGCAGAAAATAAAACAATTTAATCGATGGGATAAAATTGATTATTTGCCTCAAAATATCAAATCCATCAATCCGCTTTTTCCAGCTACGGTTGAGGAAGTAGTGTTTTTAGGGCTTCTGTCTTCAAAAAAATTTCCTAGGCATTTTTCACCTAATGACAAGTTGAGAGTAGAAGAGACATTGGGCTATATGCGTATAAACAACTTAAAAGACAAAGCTATATCGGAATTATCCGGGGGACAGCAACAACGAGTTTTGATTGCGCGCGCGCTTGTTTCAAAGCCGGAAATATTAATTTTAGATGAACCAACGGCGGCTCTTGATTCGAAATCAAGGGACGAGCTCATGAAATTAATCAAAAAACTCAATTGTGATTTTGGTATAACAATAATTTTGATTACGCATGATACAAATATTGTTTGTGAGTATGCGAGTAAGCTGATGTATTTAGACAGAAGAATGGTATTTTTTGGTGGAGTAAAGGAGTTCTATGAGAAATATAATCACGGTGAATTGTTGGATGAATATGGGAAACATTTAATTAGTCATCAACTTAAGTAATGAATATGGACATAATAAGTTTCTTGCAGTATTCGTTTATCCAGAAAGCATTCTTTGCAGGATCTTTTGTGGCGGTTACTTGTTCCGTTCTTGGCTTGTTCTTAGTGTTGCGAAAAATGTCGCTGATCGGTGATGGGCTTTCTCACGTAAGCTTCGGAGCGATCGCTCTTGGTTTATTTCTTGGCATTTATCCTTTCTATGTTGCTGTGCCGGTAGTGATGCTTGCGTCAATTGTGATTTTGAAGATTAGCGAGAAAGCAAAGATTTATGGAGATTCGGCGATTGGTATTGTGTCGGCTGTCGGTATTGCCGGAGGTGTAATTTTAGCTAGTGTTTCTAAGGGCTTTAATGTCGACCTGTTTAGCTATCTTTTTGGCAACATATTAGCGATCAGTAATACTGAAGTTGTTTTGTCAGTTATACTTTCTTTTGTTGTTCTTGTGGTTATTTATTTCTTCTACTGGGATTTATTTTCCGCCACATTTGATGAAGAGTATGCCAAAACAACAGGGATAAAGACAAATTTCATTAACATACTTCTTACATTGCTCACGGCAGTAACTGTTGTTTTGTCTGTTAAGATGGTTGGAATAATGTTGGTGTCGGCGTTGCTTATTTTGCCTGCGGTTACGGCGCTTCAGCTGGCTAAAGGTTTCAAGGTGGCCATGATTATTGGGTGTTTTGTATCGTTATTTTCGGTTTTATTTGGCATAACGTTGTCGTTTTTCCTTGATTTGCCAAGCGGGGCAACTATTGTGATGATAAATGCGATATTGTTTTTTCTTGCGATTACTTACAAAAAGTTTGTTGCATAGTAGCAATGTGTTCGTATTTCACAAAATTTAGAGCATCCAAAGACATCTGAACAATAGTGTAGTCAGGGGTGGGGTAAACCGATTTTCTTGGTAAAACTCATCATTCTGGTTCGGTAGTCCACCGACCCTCGGAGCCGCATCTTAAATAATCGCTAATAATCGCGGTTATTTTTGTATACCAAAGTCGGGGTTTCGAACTGATAATAAATTGGAACTATATACAAAATTGTGTTTTAATTAAGTAATCATGAACATCAAACAACAATTCACAACAGTCACACGATTATCAAAAATCGTGGCATCAATATTATTTATTGCGTTGCCGTTTATTGGTTTTTATTTGGGGATGAAGTATGAAGAATCTATTTTAGCTTATCAGCCGACTATTATTGTTACTCCACAATCCAGAGAATTATCTCAGTCGCAAGTTGCTCCAATAGATTCGGAAAAACAGAGACAAACTGAAATTGACACTACGGAATGGAAAACTTTAAAAAACAAGTTTGGTTGGAGTATTAAATATCCACCAACGTGGGAGGCCTCAGGCCAGCACAATGTTATTGCTGAAGACTTTGTTGCACCAATTATCCAAGGACCAAAAGGTTGTTATAAGAATAAAGCAGAATGTGGAAGCATTCAGGTTGATGTACCATCGGCTATGACAGACATTTATAAAAATGTGTCGCCTAGTCAATACGAACTAGAAAAGTTTAAAAATGCCCCGTTCCAAATATTAAAAAATCAAAATGAATCATTAGTCAATGGTAACCCTGCATTCGAAGTGACATATTTGATTAGTAATGATGGTCAATTTCCAAATGGAAGATATGTTAAGGAAATAGCAATCAAACATAAAGAAGATATTTACGTAATTAGTTATGACGCAGGATCTAATGATTCTTCGGGTAGAGGAATTACGGGTTTACCAGAGGATTGGCAGCTTGCTCCTGTTTTTGGGAAAATGCTCTCAACATTGAAATTTTCAGAATAGTATTACTATCAATAATTGTGAAAACAATAGTGTAGTCAGGGGTAGGGTAAACAAACATGCTTGTTTATAGGCATCATTCTGGTTCGGTAGTCCACTGACCCTCGGAGCATCTGAAATAATCGCTATAATTAGCGGTTATTTTTGTATACCCAGGTCGGCCATCGAACCAAAATATGGCAGTATTGACATTTTGATTAATTACAATTATAATTCAGTGTTCTTTGTTGCCTTGTTACCTCAAAATGAAGAGGAAGAAAAATGCCTCAAAAAGTAAGGTTTTGTGTCGACTGCCTAAGCGACGTCGGGGTTAACGCTGTCATTAGTGCTTTGGGAGAAATGTCTGGTGACAAGTACTGTCCGGGTTTAATGAAGAAAGACGTTAAGAGGCGCAGCGATCGAAAATTGGAGTACAGAGTTAAGTCACAACAGGGAATGGTTGATTCTGTCGAACTAGAAGAAGCAAATCCTTGGCGCGTGACTGTCGAAGGTGATGTACAAGCAGTTCGACGTTTCGCAGGGCTAGTCTGTTTCGTTTGCGGTCCAGAGTATGTGGTGCAGTATGATGGCACCGAGACAACTGCACTACAAGCGTCTCTTCCGGCTGCTACCTCCTGAGACAGAATTGTCCTGTCCATGCTCTCCGACCTCGCAAGGGGTCGGTTTTTTGTTTACGAAAAATTTCTAAACAATAGTGCAGTCAGTGGCGGGGTAACGTAATCTTCTTCTTAGAATCCATAATTCTGGTTCGGTAGTCCACCGACCCTCGGAGCATCTTAAATAATCGCTAACTACAGCGGTTATTTTTGTATATCCAAGTCGACCATTGAACTAGAGTATTTGTTTTATATCCTGTTGGCTGAATTGATACTAAAAGAAATATCTGACATAATTATTTCATGGAACGAAATGCAAATGGTATTCAGCCTAGGCCATCCGTTGGCTTGGGAATTTATATATTCAATGAAGAAGGTAAAGTCCTGTTAGGTAAAAGAAAAAGTTCGCATGGGTCAGGTGAATATGCGGCTCCCGGTGGGCACTTGGAATTTGGAGAATCCTTTGAAGAAGGTTGTAAAAAAGAGGTTAAGGAAGAGACTGATCTAGATATTAGAGAAATTGAATTTTTTGATGTTCAAAACAATCTTCGTTATGTAGAAACCAAAGGAAAACATTACGTGACCCTATCATTCAAGGCGCATTTTTTTAGTGGAACACCAAAAGTAACTGAACCCGAAAAGTGTGAGTCTTGGGATTGGTATTCTTTGGACGCTTTACCTTCCCCTTTATCTGAGTTTGCTGAGGTTGCATTAGCTAAATTGAGGAGTGGAATAGTTGGCGAACCTCATTCAAATTTGTAGATATTATTCCCAAACAATAGTGTAGTCAGGGGGGGGTAAACATACGATTCTCTTCTGTGTGCTCATTATTCTGGTTCGGTAGAGCACCGACCCTCGGAGCATCTGAAATAATCGCTAACTACAGCGGTTATTTTTGTATACAAAAGTTGGGGTTTCGAACCAGGAATTAAGACATTTTTAACAAGATTTTGTCATAATTTTAATTTGACAAGAACTGTCACTTGTGCTATCATTCTATGTTCACTATGCAGGTTTTCTGCATCGTGCAACGGGTTCTTTTCACAAGGAAAACTCAGGCTTGATGTTTTCCAGGCACGCGTTTCAATGAAAGGAGCGCAGGATCATGGCTCAAGGCAAACGAGTCAAAGGCTTTGTCGTAGGTCACGACAAAAAAGGTCAGATGGAAGTCTGGAAGGTGCGAGTGAAAGACCAGTCTTCTCATCATGATGGAAGTAAGTTCGAGGTTGCATCCGTGCATCCAGGAGTCGAACTGAAACCGTCAACCGACGTCACGTTTCGAATCGAACCCCTTCAGGTCGAAGGTGAGTTTGTGCTGAAAGCCGTTGATGTCGCCACTGGAACGGTTACTACCGAACCCAGTCGGCAGCCAGTGCGGAGCAAGTCGGAAGGATCACCCACGATGTTCGTGTGTGTGACCGAAATGGTCAGTACTGGTGACGTTAATGTGTTTCTTACAGGATTTGAGGACATCCAAGAGGCTCGATCGCAAATCGATGAGACAACAGAGCGCGTGCTCGGGTTGCTCGGAATTGATCTGCAACCGCCGCATCTTGGTTCTGAAGAACTGACAGGTCTCGAAATCATCGAACGTTTGTCCTGGGTGGACACCACGCGCGATGCGATTGAGTATTTGTTAGCAGAGGTCTTCAAGTTCGGCCAGACAATCTCCGAAATGAAGGGTCAATGAAAATGAAGGCATGTGTGATCTATCGTAATAACGATCTGTTCGCTCAGTACGTCGACGCGATTCTGAAAGGGCATGAGGTCTCCGTGCGATACGTAATCCCAGCAGGGGAAGCGTTCGGCGACCACGAAAACGCCATCCTTGAGGATCTGGCGCGCGCTCTGGCTAACCAAGCGAAAGTGTTGTTCGTCGACTCCACTTGCGGTGATGTGGATCGGGAAGGAAGGATGATCCATATTGATTTGGACGGGCTCTTTCAGAGCCAGATTGAGAAGCGTCACCCCAACAACACCGTCGAAGACAACTTCGCGTGGTATGCGCGGCAAGTGGTTGGGGAACGACAAGTCAAGAAGGTCATCGTCGTCCTTAATCAAATCGCCGACCATGGTTTTGTGGGAAGCAATTCGGGGCCGTCCCGAGGCAATGCTGCTGAGTGGGTCATCAAGCAGTTGCACGATTTATTTCCGGGTGTTCGGGTTCTGACGATCGCAACGCTTGCGGAAACATTGAAGCAGGCAGAGGATCCCGAGACACTGATCGTTCTTGATCGCCATTGTGGAATCAAGGAAGAGATGCCCAATAAGGAGGGTTGGTATCACGCGGCACACAACTGGCTTCACCAGTCGATGCTGTACATCCTGCCTTTCGAAACTTGCGCATCCCAACTGGCTTCCTGCGGAAAGTGTGCTGAAGCGTTTGATGTCGAGGAAATGCGAAGTGCAGTACAAAAACGCATTGATCGGGTCAGACGTTAAACGCAGAGACGATTGAAAAGTGCAGAATTTCTGCCCGCCGATACTTCCAAGTGTCGGCGATTTTTTTGTTTGAAAAATATCTATTTCTGTAGGTAAACATGTCGCGTGTAGAACGGTATTTTGGTTCGAACTTTCTCCGTTCCGGCGAGCCCTATCGGATTGCCCCTTCTTGAGATGATGAGATTATAGGGTTTTAATTATGAGTATCCTATTACGTGGAACCATAATCCACGTAATTGACTTATTACGTGGATTATGATAGAATGTAATTACTATGAATATTCCTCGTTTTTATCACGATTTAAGCAAGTATATTGAGCCGAATAAAGCATTAATTATTTATGGTCCGCGTCGTGTCGGCAAAACAACACTGCTTAATGAATACTTAAAGCAAAGCGGGCTAAAATATAAATTGGATTCAGGAGATAATATCAAGATCGCGGAAACACTTTCATCACAGAATTTTGACCTACTTAAAGAATACGCTTCCGGATACGAACTGATCGCGATTGATGAAGCGCAAAAAATACCAAACGTTGGTATGGGTTTGAAAATACTGGTTGATCAAATTCCTAATATTAAAATAATCGCTACCGGGTCCTCTTCGTTTGAACTTTCAGGACAAGTTGGTGAACCACTTACGGGAAGAAAAACCACCCTTACGCTTTTTCCAATTTCTCAAACGGAACTTGGAAATCAAAATAATGATTTTGAGTTGAAAGAAAAGTTATCCGAACGGTTGATATTCGGTTCATATCCGGAAGTGGTAACGGCGAGTATGAAGGAAGAAAGAACTTTAAAGTTGGAAGAACTCGCACACTCATATTTGCTGAAAGATATTTTGCAAATGGAGAGAGTTAAGGGTTCAAAAGTTTTACTTGATTTATTGCGTTTGATTGCGTTTCAAGTGGGCAACGAGGTTTCTTTGGCAGAAATTGGATCGCAAATCGGTTTAGACAGCAAAACCGTTGCGCGATATTTAGACTTATTGGAAAAATCATTTGTGCTTTATAACTTACGGGGTTTTAGTAAGAACTTGCGCAAAGAAATTACGAAGAAAAGTAAGTATTATTTTTATGACAACGGTATTAGAAACGCGATAATTTCCAATTTCAATGATCTTTCTTCGCGTGATGATGTTGGTGCGCTTTGGGAAAATTTTATGGTAATTGAACGGATAAAAAGAAATGCTTATGGGAAAGTGTATGCCAATAGTTATTTCTGGCGCACATGGGAAGGGCAAGAGGTCGATTTCGTAGAAGAGCGTGATGGCAAGCTTTTTGGCTACGAATTAAAATGGAGTGAAAAAAGTAGAGACAATAATAAGAAGGCTTGGCTTGAGGCATATAAAGAAGCGACTTTTGAAGTGATAAATCCTAAAAATTTCTTGGACTTCGTTAGGCTTTCATAGGAAGTGAAATCAATCGAGATCTTTTTGCAGGTAAACATGTCGTGAATAGAACGGAATCATTGTTCGAACTTTCTTCGTTCCGGCGAGCCGCGTAAAAAGATTGCCGAGCAATCTTCACGCGGCCACGTGGGACGTGAGCGCACGCATGCGCTTTTACGTCCTTTACATGGCTGAACAAATAATACCGCTAATCATGGCGATATTTTTGTGGAGGGAAGTCGGGTGGCGAACCATCATGTATAATCAGTTTATGGAAAATAATTTACTTAAAGTTAAAGAAGGAATCACGACTATTATTAAAGAATCTCCGATTGCTTCAGATGTTGAACATGCTGAGCGGACGTTAAAATGGTTGCTGGTATTAAAACCTAATGCTGACGATGCACTTCAGGTTGCGGCCTACGGGCATGATATTGATAGGGGTGTAACAAAAATAACTAATAAGGATTTGGCGGATATGAAGGATTACGATAAAGATCGCAAAGAACATTCAGAAAGATCCGCGAGATTTCTTGCGGAATTACTGGTGAAGAATGGACTAAGTAGTGCTTTTATTCAAAAAGTTAAGGCACTTGTTGAAAAGCATGAGGTTGGAGGAGACGAAGAATCCGATATTCTTAGAGACGCGGATAGTATTGCCTATTTTGACTACAATATTCCTCTTTACCTTCAAAGAAACGGGGAAGAAAAAGGCAGATATAAAATTAACTACATGTACGATCGCGCATCCGAAGGCGCAAAAATAATAATAAAAACATTAAAGTTTGATGATGAAAACATTCAAAAGATTGTCAATGAAGAATTGAACAAGAAATGACACCCCTCGATAGAATAAAATACTCAGGAAATATCGATGAATTGATTCATAAAATTTCTGACATACACAATGTCGGACACGTAAATAATTTTTCCATTATCGAAACTGGCTATGAGGACTGCAATGTTGTTATTGAAACCAATGAAGGAAAATATTTAACGAAAATATTTTCGAAAAACCGTAGCAAGGAAGATGTTTTGCGCTATAGCATGATAATGGAGAAGGCGGTTGACGCTGGCGTTAATCATCCAGCCCTTATCAAAACACGAGAAGGGGCTTGGGTTGGTCAGGCTGTTGAAGATGTTTTTGAGGTGTTAATGAATTACGTTGATGGAAAAACATTCTATCAATCAGGTTCTATGCCCAACAAAGAAGAACTTAATGTTGTTCTAGAACAAGCAGCAAAGATTAATAGAATAGACCACCATCCAAAGTATTTATTTGATTCATGGGCTATTTCAAATATTCAATCGATGTATGAACGCATAAGGCAATATATTAAGCCAGATGATGCCCAGCTTATTGTGAAGGCAATTGATAATTATTTAAAAATTCCAGTAGCAGATTTGCCTCATTGTTTTGTGCATGGGGATTTTACTAAAGCCAATGTGTTGAAGGGGAATGATAGCAAAATCT
>CAIZMI010000042.1 GCA_903934015.1 uncultured bacterium | reverse complement strand
GAGCATAAACCCCTAAACCCCTCTTAATCTCCCCTTACAAAGGGGAGAGAGCGTTAGTGTTTACGCATCCCTCATTTAAGGTTCGTGCGTAACGGCTACTGGTATGTTTTCCCAGGTGATGACCTATTACGCATTCTTATATTCAATTGTGGAAGAAGCGATCAGTTCTTCTTCGGCAAAGGGTTAAACACGAATTACTTTTCCTTCTTGTTTAAGACTTTGACGATTATCTTTTTGGTGGATCCCGCATCTCCGCCAGTAGGCGGATGCGGGATGACAGTGTGATTCGATACAAAAAACGGTCAAACTGCTTATCAAAATGATATATATGAAGATATATCAGGTAGAGCTAAACAATCTAACCGTTACTTGTATCAATCTTGGTCCCATGTTAGTGGGCTGGCCGGTGTTGATGTAATACCGGTTCTCTCCTGATATTGCTCTGCTATTAAATGGGCAGTCGATTAATCAAGGGATAATAATACTCCCGAATTGGGAAAATGTCAATAGTGGAGCGATAATGTTAATATTTATTGGCTTGTATTAGCCAATAACTTTTGTCTGTCTTATTACAAAACCCATCCCCGCCTTCCCATGAATAAGGGAAGGAATCGCGACACACCAGTTTACGACGTTGCTTCCTGGGGAGGATTATTCTTGTCTATTTTTCGTCGAGGTACAAATCCTAGACCCATTTGGACCAGTAATTGTGCTATATCAATTGATGCTGACGGACGTGCTAGCTCACGAACACGTGAGGACATCAGTTCCAAATTGCTTTGTCGTTGAAAAACACGACGAATTGTCGCTTCCAGAAGAGGTGGAGACAAATTACTTTCATCCACAACCACCGCCGCTCCAGCTTCGCGATAAAAATAGGCGTTTTCCCACTGATGATTGTTGGCAGACTCACTCAACGGAATAAGCACCGAAGGCTTCCCTGCTACCGCCAATTCAGCCAATGTCGTGCCTCCGGCACGGGAAATAACCATATCCGCTGACGCAAAACTATTCGCCATCGTCTTTTCATCAATAAAACCTAAAACGTGATAATCATTTATGTCGGGAAAATTTCCTAACGTGTTTCTTACAAACTCTTGTATCGGTTCCAAATTAAGTTGCCCCACTTGATGAATAATTTGAAAATCCGGCAAAATACGGATCAACATTTCCAAAATTACGCTATTGATTCTTTGCGCCCCCTGACTTCCACCCGTAATAAATAAAACCGGTTTTCTGTCGTGCAAATTCAATTCTTTTTTTGCCGTTGCTTTATCGGGAAGATTATAGAACATCTTCCTTAATGGTGTTCCTGCCACAAAAACACGATCCTGTTTAAACGACTGTTCCGCTTTTCTAAAACCCACGACAATGGCCGACGCAAAACGGGAAAGTTTTTTATTGGATAATCCCGGCACGATATCCGTCTCATGCATCAAGATTGGAATTCGATATACCCAAGAAGCGATAACAACCGGAATAGACCCGTAACCGCCCTTGCTAAATACCACCTCCGGCATCAAAATGTACATCCGCCAAAATGCCAATAATATCCCCATCGGCAATTGAACAAACATCTCCAAGGCGGTTAACGGAGCACCCGACAAATAACGACGGATCTTTCCCGACGGTATGTGTTCATATGAAATATCGGCCTTTTCCAAAATCGCTTTATCGATTTCGGTAACCACACCGACATAACGTATTTCAAGACCGCTGTTGCGACTTTCCGGAAAACTGATCTCGCCTTCGTGATACATACTCTTAAGAGTATCGGCAACCGAAACCAACGGCGTTAAATGACCACCGGTACCACCACCGGTTAGAACTATCCTCATAATTGTGTATTTATTCTGTTTATCATTGCTTTCTTTGATTTTAGCAGGAAAGAGAGATAATTACACCTTGATTAATTTTCAATTATCAATTTTCCAATTTTCAATCTACGACGTCGTCTTTGAACATTGAGCCTTGATAATTATTGTAAAATTGATAATTAAAAATTCGGGGATTAACTAATCCCCGCTGTATCTCGAAATATTGAGCAAAATCCCCGCCCCAACCAAGGTAATAACAATTGCCGAGCCACCATACGAAACAAGCGGTAACGGAATACCCGTCAATGGAAAAATTGACAAATTTGCCCCGACATGAATAACCGCCTGCACAAAAAACCACGATGTAATACCGCCGGCAACTAACTTACTAAACATATCCGGTGCTTTGCGGGCAATTTGATAACCGCGAATGACAATAAACGCGTATAACGCGAGTACGATACTGATCCGTAAAAACCCAAGCTCCTCGGCGGCAATGGCAAAGATCGAGTCTCCGGCCGGTTCCGGCAAATAGCGAAATTTTTGACGACCACGCCCAAAACCTAACCCCCAAATTCCACCCGATCCCACCGCTAATAAAGCTTGGTGAACTTGATATCCGATTCCTTTTGGGTCTAATTCGGGATGAAGAAAGGTTGTAAAACGCGCCATCCGATATGGAGCAAGCCTGATTAAAATAATCAAGGTCGCCAAACCACCACCCAACACCATCCAGAGGTGCTTCCACCTGGCGCCGGCTAAATAATATACTATCAATGAAGCGCTTGTAACAACAACTAAAGTTCCAACATCCGGTTGCTTAATAATAAGAATTCCAATCAATCCAACAACCAATAAAAAAGGTACCAATGCGTCATGAACATGACCATGTGTTTTTTCACGACTGGAAAAAAGCGCCGCCAAATATAGAATCACGGCCAATTTTGCAAACTCTGCCGGTTGAACAGAAATAAAACCTAAATGGACCCATCTGGAAGCACCACCATATGACATCTGAAACTGCGGAACAAAAACCAACAAAAGCAAAATTACAACGGCCACCAAAAAAGGCACAACCGCACGACGCCAAACGGTATATGGAACAAACATGGTCACAATTAAAACCACTAAGCCGGGCAGAATACCATTGTAAAACTGATGACGAACGAAATAATAGGGATCGTTATGCAAATCCAATCCTAAAACGGATGACGCGGAAACCAACATCAAACTACCCAAAGAAACGAGGGCGATGATGGCGAGGAGGAGAATGAGGTCCGGTGTTTTTTTCATTGTTTTGTTTGCCTCATGATAGCACACCAAACTAAATCACCGAATCCAATAATTTTGAATGATCAATTCTCAATTTTCAAATAATTTTCAATCATTAATGTTCAATGAGGACGCTGTTTTGAAAATTATTTGAAAATTGTAAAATTGATAATTGAAAATTTGGGGCGTTACTAAATCAAGGATAGCAACGCTTTCAATATATTCTAAGTATCCCAAACTCAACTTCTTGTGCTCCTAAAATATTGACTGTTTTCCGCCACCAATTATACCAATAATAATTCCAACCGTGGCGGACATTGCCGAAATAATCCAGAAACGCATCGTAACTTTTGTCTCCGGCCAACCAAGAGCTTCAAAATGATGATGAATCGGAGCCGAAAGAAAAACTTTTTTGTGCCGGAACTTCTTGCTCGTAACTTGAATTATTACCGAAAGCGATTCGATCACCAACGGCAAACCAATAATCGGCAAAACTAAAACTGAATTTGTGAGCATCGCAATAATCCCAAGTGTTGTTCCCAAACTCATCGCCCCTGTGTCACCCATAAAAAAACGTGCCGGATATACATTGAACCACAAGAAAGCCAAAATCGCGCCCACCAAAACCCCACAAAAAGCAGCCAAATCCACCATCCCCTTACTGAAGGCAATAATTCCAAAAGCACCAAAACAAAACAATAAAATACCGCCAGCTAAACCATCTAACCCGTCCGCCTCATTGACGGAAAACGCAGTCGCTACAATAACAAAAATGAAAATCGGTACGTACCAAAAACCAATAACAAAATCCCCTACTGCCGGAATATGAATCTGATTCCAGCCAAGTTTATAGTAAAACCACCAAGCGCCGATGATGGCAATTACAGTGTAAATCATCAGACGATGCATCATTCTTAGACCACCGCCAAATGGACCAATTTTTCGCACGTTCCAATAATCATCTACCAAACCAACTAATGCACAGGCCACCAATGCACCGAGTGGTAATAAGGTTTCACTTCGCGTCAGAAATGAAAGTGCCGAAAACGCACTTTCAGGAAAAATTCCGGCCAAAATTGACAACAAAACCGCCAATATCAGTGTTACCAACCAAATCAAAATACCACCTCCCGTTGGAGTTCCTTCTTTCTTCTTATGCAGTCCCGTGAACACCGGCGTCGCGCCCTCACGAATCGATTTGGCAAATTTATATTTAAAAAGAAAATGCGTCATTAAGGGCGTCGAAACAATTGCCGCTATAAACGAAATCGTTGTTAATATCAAAATCTTAGCAACATCGGCAACTAGCAACGGGTCAGAAAAACGAATCATATTTATTAATTATTAATAATTATTTTGTATCCGGCCAACTGAAAGTGCGAAAGGTCCAGTCCAGCAATTTATCCGCCTCACCAAACCGATCCTGGCTCCCCAAAAGCACCACTATTACAGGATGCCCTGTTTCATTTTCCGCCACAATCGCCAAACTCTGCCCCGCGCCATCGGTGAAACCTGTTTTGCCTGCCAAAATATCCGTTCTCTCACCCAACAATCTATTGGTAGTCTTAAGTTTGTGTTTAATTATACCATCAACAGAACTTACGGTAAGCGCCGATGAGCGCAGATAAACACCTAAAACCGGATCCCGCCAAGCCTGAAGAAGCAATATTCCCATATCATACGCGGAAGAAAATTGCTCTCGGTTATCAAAACCAGTCGAATTAACAACGTGTGTACGAGATAGCGCGTAGTTTTCCGCAACCTTATTCATCTCTTCCGAAAATTTAATTTCAGTCCCGGAAACGTGTTCTGCCAAGGCCACAGCCGCATCATTAGCGGAATTGATTAGTAAACCCGCCAATAAATCCTGAAGTTTAATTTTTTCACCGACCTTAAGTTTCATATCTGAACCGCTATTGCCTGCCTTTGTCGCATTTAGTCCAACAAGCACTTCTTCTTCCAGGGTCCCTTTTTGCATTACAGTCAACGCAGTCAATAATTTTGTAAGACTGGCCACAGGATGCACAGCGGATGGATTACGGGCACCGATTACCGAACCGGAACCGACATCAACAATCACATACGAATCTGCCGTAACACTTATTTCTGAAACTTCGCTGTTTCTAACCGGCGATCCTTCTCGTAATTCCGTTTGAGCCGACAACACCCTTCCTTCAGGAATTACGGATGTTAATAACTTTCCGGGACCATCAAGATTTTGTGGTGCGGGAATACTTAATAACGACCCCATGAATAATGCCAATATTTGCGCGATCATTTTGTTCCTTCTTCAACACCCGACTTATTAATGGCAATTTCAGCCGTCTTTTCCAAATTTGTCATCCCTTCATGTTGCCTGAAATTTTGATAATCGGGAAGATCTTCAATTTTTACTAATCCCAGATGACGTAAAAATTCCGCATTTATTCGATAAAGAAAGATGCGACTGTCTTTTTCGCTGGTAAAACGGTCCACTAAACCACGCATTGTCAGTAAACGCAAAGTAAAAGAACAATTAACACCCCTAATCGCCTCCACACCCGCGCGATGAATGGGACCGCGATAAGCGACAATTGCCAATGTCTCCGACGCAGCCGGAGAAAGTTGCTCCCGCATCCCACGCTTAAGAAAACGATCGACCAATGCAGATTGTTTTTCATTCGTAACAAGCTGTACTCCTTCAGGCGCGCGCAATAATTTAAGCCCACTGGCGACCGAAATCCTTGCCGTAAGAGCATCCAACCCCACATTAATACGTTCTTCATCGCACTCCAATAAAACTGCGATCGTTTTTATATCCAACGGTTCACCCGAAATAAACAATAATGCCTCAATAGCCGATGCAACTTCTTCCGGTATAATTTCCTCAGGCATTTTGTTTCAAGATATTAATAATAAACAAACACCCCATGTTTTGTTCAATACGCTCTGAATACGAGTATTTTGATTGAACAACGTAAAGTTGCGTGGAAACCACGTTGCTATACGCAACAAAATATTGAAGTGTTTTAAACATACGTTGAAGGATTTTTGTTTGAGGACGGCTTGTAGTCAGAGATGCGGTGGTCATAAGATGGAGTGTTTATTTATTACTGATACCTAAATCATTATTATGAATAAGTATATCGTGAAATGAATCTTGTTGCTCAACCGACACAATTTGTTGCTTCACTAATTCAAGTAAGGCTAAAAATGAAACTACCACGTCCGCCTTCTTTGCCCCACTTATTGCTTCCCTAAATGATGTAACGGCAACATTTTTTATTCTTGCTTTTATTTCATCTATTCTTTGTTCTAGGGAAATTACTTTCGCAAGCGCCTCATTTCTTGTTTTTTCGGTTACAGGCAAAGACTTTACGACATTTTGCAAAAGATCATACAAATTTGATGAAGTAAAATTTGGTGGCGGGTAAAAAGAAACCATCACTCCAAGATAACTTTCTCGTGAAAAAAAAGATTTCTGATTTAACCAAAGCTGTTGCAATAGTTTAGCTCGCTCACGATATTTCTGATACAAGCGTAATTGTTCTTCCAAAGACACGATATTATTCTCTTCCTCGGGAGTCAACTCAAATTGTGGCAATAACCGTTGCGACTTAATTAAAATCAATCGCGCCGCAATAACAAGAAAGTCCGCAATCGCTTCCGGTGTTTGGTTGGTTAAACCGCGCAATATTTCTAAATATTGATTTGTCACTTGCGCCAGCGATACCCGACTAATATCCAGTTTCTCTTCTTCGATAAGTGCCAATAGAAGATTGAGGGGGCCCTCAAAACCCTGCACTTGTACTTTATGAAATTCCATTTTTCCCCCGATACTTCATAAAATATTTAAACCCGGAAGATATGTGAATACGCGCCACAGGATTAAGAAAAATAAATACGCCCTGTTCTTGCGCCGACTCTCTTTTATGATAATGTGCGAACCTGGCTCGCGGAACATACCACACCTCCCAGCCAAGCTTCCAAAACCTTCGACACCAATCCATGTCCTCAAAATACAAAAAGAAACGTTCGTCCATCAAGCCGACTTTTTCCAAAGCAGAGCGCCTGATGCACATGCAAGCCCCCAACACCCAATCAACCTTTTGGTTTTTAGTAAAATCAGTATCATGCATAAATATCCTATCCAAATGGCGTTTTGCCCAAGGAAAATGACGAAAAAAAGTACGACGATACAGAATTGTTATTGGTTTGTAAAAACGAAAACCGGAGTCTTGAATGCTACCATTAGGATTAATCAACTGCCCGGAAGCAATACCTACTTTGGGATTTTCATCCATAAACTTTATTAATTCCGTAATACCATCCTTTAAAGCAACAATGTCCGGATTCAAGAGAATAATATATTCACCACTTGTTTCACTTATGGCAATGTTTACCGCCTTCGCATAACCGAGATTTTTTCCAGTAAATTTAACCTTGATATTATCAATCTCTGACGTAAGAATTTCACGACTATCGTCTTTAGAATCATTATCCACCACTATTACTTCATAATCAGTACCGGCATACGTCTTTCTTACCGACTGAATACAGGCCTTTGAAAGAAGTCCTGAATAATAGTTTACAATTACAATTGAAAATTTCAGCATTTTATATCTGTTTATAATAACGCCTGATGGCGCTTCTTGAGAAATAAAGGAATCAACCCTAAAAACGTCGGTAATCCACCCCAAAGTTGAGGTGTGACAATAAATTGACCGATTCGCGCCAAAATTTGCATACTAAACGGTAACCAATTTTTTTTCATCATTTCAGTGGGAACATCTTTAATCACAACCAAAAAATAGTTCCTCCACGACAGGCGCACAATATTTGTCGATTTCTTCTCACCCTTTCGTGCCACTCGCGCATGCCAAGCCCGCACCTCCGGCGCACCAACGATTTGCCACCCCCGCTTATTCAAGCGCCATGATGCGTCCACATCTTCTCTATAGGAATGTAGGTCTTCATCAAAGAAATTTCCTTTTTCGTCCTTCAGGTCATTAATGGCATTTCTGGAAAAAGCCACCGCGGCGCCAGTAAATCCCCAGGGCATCGGCAGTAAATCAGGGACCGTCCCTGCGATCAGGGTCGGTCCCTGATCAGCACCATCACCTTCCCAAAACTCTCCTTCCATAATATTTTCCACATTCAAATTTTTCTTAAGTTTTGTCCCATAAGAGTCTAAAACGATTCGCATCTTCCCTTCTGTGTCCCGCTTTTTCTCACGAAACAAAAGTGGCACGAGCGCGCCCAAAAGCAGTCTTTGCGCCTGCCCCCCATAGCCTTGCTGCGCCACTCCATAGCCTTGTGCGAAGGATGGGCGACGAGGGGAGCCATCGGCCGAAGCAATCTCCCGCGTCGAAGTTTCGAATTTATTTAATATCTTTTCCACAAAATCTCTTTCTAAAACGACGTCGGGATTCAAACAAATTACCACATCAGAATCACTAATCACTTTCATTCCATCATTATGCCCACCGGCATACCCCCGATTTTCCTTGTTCTCAACTATTTTTACATCAGGATAATTTTTCTTCACATAAGACAACGACTCATCTTTTGAGTCGTTGTCTACGTAAACAATCGGCACAACTACGGTCTGTTTTTGACACGCTAAAATGCATGTACCGATATAGTGGTAATGATTCCAACCGACAATTTGAATATGAGCTTTCATCAGATGTGTTGTCCTATATTTAGCCATAAATAATGGTTATTGACAAATTTTTCGACACGCCATATGGTTATGTGTCGTCTCGTTCCTTCACCCATCACTATAAATGAGGAGTTCTATCATGACCCAGGCCCAAATTCATATGCGATGCGAGTCCTTGCCCAACCCATTTCCGTACATCGTCGCCGTCCTGTTCACGATCCTATTGGTGGTTTTTTGCCAGTCATGTTCAAAGAAATACAGCAAAAACCCGGTCGACATCGAGAAGGCACGAATTGCGAAGATTGTTGAAGAACTATCAACGCTTCGAAAGGGAGACTTCGTCGAACTACAAGACGGCCGCATATTGGCGCGATCAGAGTCTCCAGCGGATGATGTCTTCATCTGTTTCGCCCAACCATATTGTGCCCCCGAACAATACGGCATCGGGCCGTTGGCAAAACAGGTCAAAAGGATCATTCCGTTTAATCACAGCGATTGGCCTTCGTATGCCAAAAGGTACCTCTTGCCCCACACCACTCGAATATCCGGTCGACTTGCCTGACCCGCCGCGACACACGTCGCGGTTTTTTTATCCTCACCGGTCGTTGTCATTCCTGCCCGCGAGCAGGAATCAGTATCAGCGTAAAAACCAACAGATCACTGCTTTCGGCAAGGATGACATACTTTAAAAACTAATTTTACCCTTCCTTCACATACCCCACCACTTGCGCAACTCCCACCAACGTCCACCAATACAATGCCACGGGAAAAGTTTCCGGAATATCCAAGAAGAACGACAAAACTAATAAACCAACCGTTGTCGCAAATAGCGCCAGACCAAAATATTTTTCATCCGCATTTCGCCCACTCACAAAAGAAGTCCACCCTTTTTTAACAATATTCCAAACCAACCAACCGACAATCAATAAACCGGCTAATCCTGTTTCAATCCATGTTTTTAAAACGGCGTTATCCACAAATGTCCTTGCTTTTGCCGTCTGTACACTTTGCACGTTATTTTCAGCAATATCAGAAATTGAAATGTCAATATTTCTGCCGGTACTTGTAAAAATATCCCCCAAACCGCGCCCAAAAAGCGCATCAGTGTTTGACATTTCCGAAACAAGCGAAGTGATAATTCCAATGCGTTCCTGATTACTGGCGTATGTTGGATCAACAATTGTCTGCAAAAGGTTGCGCGTGCGAGGAATCGCCAGCAATGATACGACAACTACTAATATTAATGGCAAAACCACTTTAAAAAATAATTGTCTTTTTTGATAAACAAGCAAAAACCCAACAGCCAGCCCCGCAACGACAAAAGCAATCCAAACACCCCGCGAGTAAGTTGCGTATACCGCCATCAAACCAAGAAGGCCCATCACCGACACAACCTTCGGCTTCCAGCCATTTTTAAACCTAAATATCTCGAAAGAAAACAAGAGAGGTAAAAAACACAATAAATAACTACCCATAATATTGGGGTGCGCCAAAACACTTGATGCTCTTGGAATCCACGAACCATCGGTCGGATCAAACCGCAAAATCATTCCATCTTTAAATAATATAAATTGCGCCAAGGCAAGAAGCAAAACCAGCCCCACGCTTCCAAAGATAATTTTAAGAAAATCATTAATATCCTTACGCGAAACAATCATCGCGCGCCCAATCCACAACATTGGAATGTAAAGCAAAATGTCTCTTAAACGCAACACCCCAAGAACAAGACTATCCGCTCGCAAGGTAGCGAATACTGAATACACACAGAGAAATATTATTGGCAATAATATGTTATTTCTACGATACGGATCCTGTTTAAGATAGATCGGATAAATTACAACCCTCGCAAACAAAGCTACTATAATAAAATCCTTTAAGGGTGTTATAGCACTTAGTGTTTGAGTAATTTTTAGTAACGGTAAAAACGGCACAAAAAACAATAATATCCAAAACGCTTGTTTGGGATATTTCCAAGACAAAACAACGGCCCATGCGCCACCCAAAATAAATAATCCGGCTTGCGCGCTAAAAAACATCGCTGAAAAAAGCGCTATTGCACCAACCCCAACCGATACTATTTCTGCCAAACCACCAATATTAATTATTTTTTTTCTGATGGCTTGAGCCATAAAAACATTGTTAATGAATCAATGATCAACCCCAATGGAGCAATCAGACAAAGCAAAATCCAGCGCAGAACACCAAGATGTTTTCGCACATACCGCAATGCCGAACGCATAAACCGCCATTCCTTCCTAATTGGCACAAACGCCTGCTTAAACGATACTCCGCCATAATGAATTATTTCCGCTACGGGAGCAAACCAAATTTCAAACCCTTGTTCTTTAGCACGACGACACCAATCAACTTCTTCAAACCAAATCCAATACTTTTCATCCAATAAACCAACTCGATTAATTACCTCACGCGGAATAACCATACACGCTCCCATAATTTGATCCACCGCCGTTGCTTTTTCATACGCGAAATCTTTCATTAAATATTTTCGATAAATCTCCAAGGAAGGAAATAAATGAGGAATTTTTAAGAACATTACCGCCAACACAACAGCAGTCGGAAATCTTCTGCA
The DNA here is from genome assembly GCA_903934015.1 of uncultured bacterium. Lineage (GTDB taxonomy): Bacteria > Patescibacteriota > Andersenbacteria > UBA10190 > CAIZMI01 > CAIZMI01. The sequence goes on along the minus strand of CAIZMI010000042.1, from coordinate 14,592 downwards.
CGATGGTTGCCAAGACAAATCCGCATTTAATAAACGCGGACCAACAGCACCAACTCTAGGCTTATCCTGCAAAAAATTAATCAACTTAGTAAAACTTCCTTCGGTTGCCACCGTGTCGGGATTAAGCAAAATTACATAGTCACCTTTGGCTTGTCGTATACCAATATTGTTTGCTTTTGCAAATCCTAAATTATTTTTTATTTTGAAAAGGCGAATTTGTTGTCGACTCCCCTCGGCAATTGCGATACTTTGATCGGCTGAAGCATTATCAATAACAAATACTTCATATTCCTCGTTATTTGAAAAAGCACCGGCCAGTGAATCCAAACACTCCCGCAACATTGGACCCGTATTCCAATTTACAATAATGATTGAGGCGTTCATACAAACAGTCTACACCCTACACCTTACCAACCACACCCTCAATTACTTTTGCTGTTTCTTCAGCACACTTATCCCACGAAAAAGTTATCACCCGATCAAAACCAGCTTCAATCAGTTGTTTTTTTGTCTGTGAATCGGTAAGAATTTTTTCCAAACCATTCGATATGGCATTACCATCTTTCGGATCAATCATAATGGATGCATCATGTGCTATTTCAGCCAACGCCGTACTATTTGATGTGAGTACTGGTGTTCCGCAAGCCATTGCTTCCAAAATAGGCAATCCAAATCCTTCCGACATGCTTACCAACACAAACACCGACGCGTTCCAATAAAGCCCCGTTAAATCACGATAAGGAACATTTTTTAAAACATGAATATTTTTTAGTGCGAACGAACTTTTAATACGCTTCATAATTTCATTTTCCCGCCACCCATTACCACTCACTAAAACCAAATTTGCCCCGTCACCATTTGCCTTATACAGCTCAAAAGCTTCAATCAGGCGATTAATGTTTTTTCTCGGCTGCATGGCACCAACAAACAACACAACATTGCCCGGTATCGCATATTTCTTTTGAATATTGGAAACTACCATTGTTTTTTCTTCCATTGATACGGGCGGACGGAAATTTTTTCTATCAAAACCGTGGTAAACAACAGCAATATCATCCATACTGCGTTTGTAAAATTTCATAATTTCTCCTCGCGAGTATTCTGAGACTGCGATTAATTTTGTAGCATTCCTGGCAACGACGCGCGAAAACCAACGCAATAAAAATCGATTTTTCCATTCATACATTGCGGGATACACCAGAAAATCAAGATCATGAATAGTTGCGACAACCTTCAAGTTTGCTGGGCGATAAAGGGGCACGGTCTGAATTGGCAAAAATAATAAATCGGGCTTCACCCGAAAAAGAGCGCGCGAAAGAACTGTCTGCGTCCAAAAGCGTCGTCCACGCGTAATATTAATTTCCGCACTATCACCAAAAACCTCGGGGGCGATTGGCGAATGCGAAAAAACCGTTACCCTGTGACCGGCATCCCTTAAGATGCGCGCCAACCTCGGCAAAAGCTCACGCACGTATACAGTAGTACCGTCGAATTTTGTACTTGCCAAATCGGAACCGTCTAAAGCGATATGCACGTGTTTAATATAATCCGAAACAAGATATTTTTAAAGCAATAGTTTTTCAATCGCATCCACTCGCTTGCCCCAATCGTGTAATACCGCTTCGGCAATACGCGGAACATTATTCTTTTCATTTTCTTGCAATGCTGTAATAATTCCCTTTTCAAACTCTTCCTCATTACGTGTTAATGAAAAAAGATATTGATATTTCGATAGTGTCGGCAAATTTGACGCAACAACCGGCTTTCCACTCACCATAAACTCCCAAAACTTCAATGGAAATGATGCGTCATTGTAATCACTTTTTACATAAGGAATAATTGCCACATCAAAATTATGCACATAAGCCGGAACATCAACAGTTTTCTTTGCGCCCAGAAAATGGACATTTGATAATTTCTCTAAACCCCTACACCCTGCACCCTTCTCTCTACTCCCCACGCTTTCCACCGGCCCAACCATAACAAATTGCCACTCCGTATGTTTCTTCGCCACCCTCAAAAGCATTTCAAAATCAACCTTATAAATATCTAGTGCCCCAACCGTACCAATGCGCGGATGCGGAATATTTTTTAGATCAGCCGGTTCTAAACCCGCAAAGTTTTTAAAAAGATTTATATCGGCTGCATTTGGAATCAGTACGACATTCTTATTTAATTTGGAAAATCGTTCGTACAATATTTCCGTCGTAACACTAATTGCGTCGGCAACCCGTGCAATCAAAACCTCTTCCGCCTCCACTCTTTCCGGATTACGGTTAACTCCCGCCTGCACACGATGGTCGTCAACGCAATCATAAACAATTTTAGACTTCGGAAATCGACCCATATATTGCGCGGCCTCTGTGTCATAAATTAAAATTGCGGGTTCCTTAAAACCCTTAATAAATGCGTGAAAATGCACTGTTGGAGCATTCAACCAATGGTTTAGTAAAGAAATCCAGTGTACTTCGCGCGACCAAGGCATCACATTAAACTGTGAAATTACCCAAAGATTTTTTCTAACTTCGTACGGCCAATGACTACGAAATAACCAATGTAGACGACTTCCGCTTCCCGGGAATTGTCCCAAAAGCATGGTGAGCCAAAAATGACGAGGTTCTACATAAAAAACGCGATGACCACGTTCAGCTAAACGCGTCGCAATTTGCTGTCGATTTGTCCAAAGTTTACTATCAAAAAGCGCCCCCGCGAAAATAATTACATCACGCTTCATTTAAATCCCCTTCCTTCCCATAAACACCCTTATGTTTTGTCGCAAAGCAACCCAGATAATAATTGCTCCCACGCCAACCAGCATTATCACTCGAAGAAGCAGGGACGGATAAACAAGTGAACCCGCAAATAAAATAATCGAAAGTAAAAAGGCAACAATCAATTTACTTGGCACAATCGAAACCTCACAATACTTTCGCGAAAGAAACGTTGCAAGAATTACCGCAGAGGTACTGCCAGCCAAAACTCCCCAACCAGCCGCCATCAATGGATTTTGACGCAAAGCGAACATTGTCAACAAAGTTACAACAATCAATACACCAAAAGAAAATGTTCGTAACTGGGAACGACGCGATGGCACAAAAACCGTATTGGTAGAAATATCTAAGAAAGCAAAAAAAGCATAGGCCCAGCTTACTAAAACAGTAACCCCGAGCGCCGGCGCATAGGCGGAGCCAGCGAATACTTTTAATAATAGATCGGATAATAACGCCATTGCTCCCGCACTAAGAAGTAATACCACACCAACCTCATCCAGTGTTTTGCCGGCCAAGGATCGAAAATTTTCTTTCCCTTTGGCAAACGCATTACTCAAAAAAGCCAAATTAACTTCCCCAATAGCCGCTGCCAAAACAGTCAGTTTTGAACCAAAACTTAAAGCGACATTATACAGACCAACCACTTCCGGGGTTGTCCATTTTCCCAGAAGCAACATCGGAGATTGTTGCCAGGCTACGGAAAAAATCCGCGCCAAGTAAGTCCAAAATCCGGTGTGAAAAATATCTTTCCAAACAACAATAAAATCATTTTTGCTGGGATAATCCAATCTTCCACCAATCGCTTTTGGCAAATAAATCGCAAGCATCAAAATAAATATGATCGTTGATAGCACCATCGCCAAAAAGAAACCGGTTACACCGTAAAAATACGCAAAACTCGCAAAGATTAAAATATTCAATAGTGCCGTAATCATTTGAAACACATAAAGCAACCCAAAAACTCTTAATCCGGAGAAAACACCGCCAAGCACCCCCTGAATCCCCTGCAAGATCAAGACGACACTCATTATATAAATGAGTATTTGCATATCAGGCAATTTATATACGAGTGTACTAATAATACCGGCAAATAAAGCTAATACTAAAGAAATCGGTAGTGTAAACAACATCCTAAACCAAAGTGAGACCCAGAAAATATGGGCGCGGTGTTTCACATCATCCGTCATGGCAATTTCCCGAATTGTCGCGTCAGTTACACCTACGTTTTGACTAACACCAACCAAACTCGCCAATGCCGTGACAATACCAATTATTCCATATTGCGCCGGAGATAAAATATGCAAAATAATTACCGTCTGCAAAACACCCAGAGTAAGTGTTACAACCTTGGTCAAACTACCCCAAATTTGCGTCGTGCGGAGTTCACTCATATAAGTATGTTGTATGCGGTATTAAGTATGCTGTATGACGAAAATCTGACAAAGTGCGTCGCCACATACCGTATACTGCAAACAAAACACAGCATACTATTTAACCACTGATTCCACGACGCCACGAAAAAGAGTCGCACGTTTACTCCATGAAAATTCTTCCACTGCCCGCTTTTGCGCCTGACTTGCCAGTTGTTTTCGCAAATTTTCGTCTTGCAAAATTCTGATAATTTTTTTTGCCGTATCGTTTGTATTATTTTCCATGGCGAGCAATCCCGTCTTTTCATCCAGTACTGCCTCCAAAACACCACCAGACTTACTACCTACGGCACACAAACCTGCTATCGCCGCCTCCAAATAAACAATTCCAAATCCTTCCATGTTTCCTTGTTCGTTTCGAGGAGTTAATACAAATAAATCAGCGGATTGAAAAACTTCGCGCATTTTTTCACGCGTCACTTTTCCAAGAAACTCAACATTATTTTGCAAACTCAAATTTCGTACCAGTTCCTCCAGTGCAGTTTTTTCCGGTCCTTCTCCCATTATAATATATTTTATATCAGGAATTGTCTTTTTAATTTCATTAACCGCGTTTATCACCACATCAATCCCCTTTCGATGTACCAACCGACACACAGAAACAATAGTTTTATGCGACTTTTGAGGATAATCCTTATTAGGATTATCCTCAAAGCTGTAAAACCCATCCACCCCCGGATACATTTTTACAAACTTGTTTCCAATATTATCGCGCATTAAGGTCCGTCCTCTTAGAGGTCGGACCTTAATGACGTCGTCTAATGACTTTTCCAGTGTCGTTTTAATTTCCTCATTAATCACAAAAACCCTCGCTGAATTTTCACAGACGTTCAACAAATCGCGTTTTGTCTTTTCAGTTTTCAACCACGTATTAATCTCCATTCCATAAGTCATCACAACATATGGAATCTTATATTTTTCCCAAATTCTTAATGCCGCTCGTCCTTCAAAAAGTGCCTTGCCACAAACAATAATTTCTGGTTGAAATTCTTTAACTGCCTGTTCTAGGGCCCGATAAGCCGATCTCCAGCGCGGTATTGAAAAACCGCGCATGTTTACACGAACAATTTTATATTTTTGCTCTCTATCCCACTCAACGACACCTTTCACATCTTGAGCAATAACAAAAGTATTCTCGGGCGAAAGCTGTGCCATCAATTCCGAGAGATAGTTTTGGATACCACCAATTACTGGCGGATACTCTTCTGTAAGCAGAAGCACGCGACGGTTATGAAGGACATGCATTAGAGTATGGTAGCTGGTATTGACAAATTTCTCAAATGGATCTATAAAAATAAGTCTTGTTCTTTGGTTCCAAAAGTACCTCTTGCCAAGGAGTAAATAATGCTAGTTACCGCTCATTTCTTTGAAGTCACATTTCAGCCCCAATTCAGAGTGTTGATGCGTGGCACCATAATGAACCAAGATGGCTGGACAGAACTTCTGTATTTCTTTGATGACCCAGACACACCTTGCGGAGTTTCCCTTCTGGCCACAATCGATAATTTTGTTGCTGAATCCATGTTGGGTGACTCGAGACTCCACCCTAGCAATGAAAACCAGGCACCAATCTGCCTATCTGCGCGCATTAACATCGAGTCACAAAGAGCGATTATCCACATCCAGAAACCCGCAACGGATGAATTTCTGGAGATAGTACGCAGGCTTTGGGGCGACAGTAAAATATCTTTCAACGAATGGGTGGCGCAAATCGCCGGTCCCAATCGCGGAAACCTTGAAAGCAATGAAATCGAACGCCTCATGCGTCTTCAAAACTTCACTCCAAAACCCGCTAATGACAGCCACCGCTACGCCTGTGCTTAACCGCCAGGCTTTTTTTATTCTTTTCCGCCGTCCACTTTACCACTTTAAGAGCTACCCCTAAAGTCGCATGCGACTTTAGGGGTAGCTCTTAAAGTACTCACTCACCCATCAAGCGAAATAGTCTTAAACGAATCATCAATATTTTTAAAGTCTGTCCCCTCCACATAATTTCGATAATTTTCAGAAGGACTTTTCTCATTCTTCGTCTTAAAAATATCCAAAATTTCTGACGTATTTAACCAGGATGTTTTCTTTTTCCCTAAATAATCTTGATAACTCGAATATTTATATTCTCCCAAATTTGCACAAAGACCCGTGGGATTTCGATGAATATACGCCGAAACCTGCATTAAATATGCGTCACTACCAACCCGTGCGCCCTTATACGGTCCCTGTAATACTTTTCCTTCGTGTGAATATCTATCATTAAAATAGGTTGCATAAACAGTACATATTCGTTGCATCAATTTTGTGATTCCACTCAGAGTTTGCAGTTTAATCAGAAAATGAAAATGATTGGGCATCAAACAATAACTAAGAATAGATATCTCCTTACCCACACTACGACGAAGAAAAAACTTATTCCCCGGTGTCGGATGATCAGGTTTTACAAATTCATCAACTATCCATAAAAAATGTTGATAATCATGATCATCTAAAAAAATATTTCGCTTCTCGATCCCTCGATTATAAACATGATAAATCCCGCCCTCTACAAATTCTTTCATTGAATTTTTCGTTGGCACACAATAAGCATACCACTTCAAGGGTCACCCCTGAAGTAGAAGTAGCGAGACTTCAGGGGTGACCCTTGAAGTGCGGATTCATACTCTCAATACCCTTTTTCGAGTTTTACGTCCGTGTAGTAATAATGGAGGATTTTTTTATAGTCCCAGTTTTCCTTGCGGGCATAATTGACCGCACCATCACCGCTCATACCAACACCGTGGCCACGCAATGTTTTTCCGCCATACGGATCAGGCTTGCTTTGTAAATATGGGAATTTTGAAGAATGCCAAACTTCTTTCGCACTGCGTGTGCGACCGTCACTACCGGAAAAATACAAAGCAGGAATCAGTTTACCGTTATAAGAAATAACTTGTCCTGATGTTGCGTTGATAGATGAAGAAAATTCCGGCGTATTTTTTTCATTATTAAAACCGCGATACCACTGATCATTTGGCGTATTGGTGATATCAAAACCGTTGTGTGGTTGTCGGCCACCAAGAGAAGTGTGGTTCAAAACATAGGTACGCGCTGCGACCGCCAGTGCTTTCTGAAAAGCAATTGGCGCATTGTCCGATGTTTCCGCAATTCCTCTAACATAATCTTCCGTACGTATTTCATTAATAGCCCAAAGTCCTTTTCCCGCACTATCCCGTTGCACAATAATATTTCCACGGAATCTATTGTAGTTTGTACCGGACGCACCCTTATCGACATAATTAGCCACCTCCATAATCGTTCCACCACTCGGTACAAATTTTGGCGCATTATCAAGCGCTTTTTTGAATCCTTTTGGCCCGGTAATTATGTAATCGCCACCACTCGACACAACCTTGGCCGTCTCGCCGGGCGCAAATACTTTTTTTCCGCCACTATATTGAAAAGTAAACTTATTCGATGAAGCAATTGTGACATATTTTGGCGCCAAATAAACACCGATACGCACATAAGGTCCAGATTTATTACCACTAATACCAAGATTACTATTCAAACCAACAGTATCGGAGGAAGACTTAGGTGCACAAAACTGTTCTTTACCACCCGCCCCCATCGTCACTTTGCTCGCTTTATGAAATTTCATTGACCCAACCATATCCGAATATTTCTTAAAACCACCACAAACCGCACGAGCCACCCACCATGCTTTTTCATTCGCTTTTGGCAAACGCCCATAAACCTCCTGAAAAGCCCGCGTCACATACTTCGCTAAATCCTTACCAGTCGCTGTTACTACACCGGTACTAATTTTTGACGCTTCCGCTTTCGCCGAATACATGGCACCCAACATTGCCACTGCAGTTTTTTTATCCGTGCGTCGCGATTTCCAATAATCCAACTCATCATTACTGGGATTACGACCATAAACAGTGTGAAACTCTGAAGCAATTTCTGCCAAAGAAAGAACCGTCGCTGCTTGCGCCGGACGAATTGTAAACATTAAAACAACTACGACAATCAATATCGTTAACAAAAAACATTTTTTTTCCACCATGTTTTTCACGTATTGATGATTATAGCAATTAATATCATCCGCAACAACAAGCCAAGACCCTAAATTAGTCCTATAATATCTTCATGGAGGCGATACTGGTATTTCTTGCAACTATTTTACCACCAATATGTTGGGTCACGATTTGTTATTGGTGGGATCGCGGAGAACCGGAACCAAAATTATTAACCGCAAAACTTTTTCTATCCGGTATGTTAATGGGTTTTTTTATCGCCGGCGCGCTCATGCTATTTCAAGCTATTTTTGTGACGTCCGGCACTTTTCTGCCATTCAACGCCCTTTCTGAAAAAGACAGCTTAGCTTCATTTTTCATCGCCAGTGCGTTCGTGGCCATAACACACGCCTACATTACACTTGTATTGACAAGAAAATTAGTAGCGAAAGAACATTCATTTTCACAAGTTGTAGACGGCATCGTTTATTTTTCAATTATTGCCATAGGCGCCGGTTTCACAGAAAACATTATTTTTTGCATTAATTATTTTTCAACTACCGGTAGCGCACAAGAAAGTATTTTAATTACCATTTTTAACCTCATATTTAAAACAATACTACTTGGCGTAAGTGCAGGAATTGTCGGTTTTGCTTTTGGTAACATTTATAAGCGCGCATTGGAAGACGGAAGAATTGAAAAATGGGAAATTAACACGTCATGGAAAAACCCGGAAATCATGGAAGGCCTTGCCGTTGCAATACTCCTTCATACTGCATACCAAGTTTTCGTTTATTTAAATGAACCGCGAATTGCCGGAATAATTGTTATTGTTGGTTTTTTCTATATCTTTTCGCGTTTTTCCTTACACGCACTAACAAGAAATATTCAGAGATAACCAACTTGCGCGACCATTGACATTATTCCATTTAAATATTATAATTTTTAGTTAATATACATGCCATCCACCCAACCAAAAAAGCTCTGCGTCGTTATTCCCGCCCTCAACGAAACGGCCACAATTGCCCAAGTCATCAACGAAATTCCAAAAGTAATCACTGGCTTTAGCGAGCAAGAGATTATTGTAATTGATGACGGATCAACCGATGACACTGTATCCAAAGCGCAAGCACTCGGCGCGACGGTTATTTCGCATGGCCAAAATCGTGGTGTCGGCGCCGCATTCCGCACTGGCATTCAAGAAGCACTTCGCCGGCAAGCCGACATTATTGTCCACATAGACGGCGACGGCCAATTCAATCCAAACGACATCCCAACACTAATCGCTCCTATCCTAAATGAAACCGCCGATATTGTAACTTGCACCCGTTTTTCCGATCCAAAAAGATACCCTAAAATGCCAATGCTTAAAAAAATCGGTAACAGGATCGTGCGATACATCGTTAACCGCGCCGTTGATCGAAATTTCACGGACGTCTCCTGCGGTTATCGTTCATATAGTCGTGAAGCGGCTTTGCGCCTGACACTATTTAGTAGTTTCACTTATACTCATGAAGTAATTCTCGATGCCGTATTAAAAGGATTACGTATTCAAGAAATTCGCCTGGAAGTGCGTGGAGAACGTGCTGTAGGAAAATCTCGCGTTGCAAAAAACATTTTTGTTTATGGCGTAAGATGGCTCGCAATATTTTTTCGTACACTGCGCGATTCCAGTCCATTCCAAGTCTTTGGCGTCCTGGCTACCGCTACCGGTGGTACAGGATTTTTGATTGGATTATTTTTACTTATTCACTGGTTACAAACAGGCCAAACATTTCCCTACCGTTCCCTAGTTACTGTTTCCGCGGTATTTATTTTGCTCGGTACTTTCCTTATGACCATTGCCCTTCTTGCAGATATGCTACGTCGCCAACGCATCCTAATTGAAGAACTGCTTTACCACGCGCGTAAAGAAACCTATAAAAAGAATAATGATTGATGATTTATAAATGATGAATAATACGCCGTCCGTACTTTTTATTACGAGAACATACCCGCCGGTGCGAGGCGGAATGGAACAGTTAAGTTACGACATCACGACAGAAGTTGGAAAACTAACCGGAACTCGTGTTATCGCCAATCGGTACGGGAAAAAGTTTCTTCCGATCTTTTTTGTGATTGCAATAATTCGAGGTTTACTCGAAGCGAAAAATTATGACGTAGTTCACATTGGCGACCCTGTTTTATGTGGTATCGGCTGGCTAATCAAAAAAATTACTAAAAAACCTGTAGCAATGGAAGTACACGGCCTGGATGTTGTATATCCATCAAAGATTTATCAATTGTATTTGCGAACATTTTTCGCGGACATGAATTTAGTTATTTGCATTAGCCGTTACGCCGAAACACTCGTCAATGAAAAATTTCCCACCTTAAAAACAACAATAATCAATCCTGGCGTGAAAGATGTTTTTTATAATTCCAACCTGACGCGCACCGAACTAACCGATAAAAAAATACTATTGACCGTCGGGCGTTTAGTAAAACGCAAAGGCGTGGCGTGGTTTATCACAAATGTTTTACCTCTCCTCCCGGAAAATATTATCTATATTATTGTTGGCAAGGGTGCAGAAAAAGTGATTATCGAAAACGCTATTCAGACAACAAAACAACAAAACAGGGTGATCTTGCTGGAAAACGTCTCGGCGGAAAAAGTTAAATTACTCTATAACACCGCGGATCTTTTCATTATGCCAAATATAAAAATATCAAATGACGCGGAAGGTTTTGGGCTGGTAGCCGTTGAGGCGGCCAGCTGTGCACTGCCGGTGATTGCCACAAACATTGAAGGAATTCCCGACGCAATTATAGACGGACAAAACGGCGTTCTTATTGAATCCGAAAACGCCCAAGCCTTTGCCGAGAAAATCAATTCCCTTCTTCAAAACGAAAAAGAAAGAAAAGAATTTGGCAAAAATGCGCGCGAATTCACGGTACAAAACTTTGCGTGGCCAAAAATCGCACAACAATATATCGACAAATTTTCCGAAATTGAATAAATAAATTAAAAAACAAAATTAAAAGGACGGACATCTGAAGTTGTCCGTCGCAATAGATTTGTTCAATGCCGTCCGCCTCCGCCACGCCCGCGCCCGCCACCGACAATCTTCCGAAAGCCGGCAAAAACGATAACGCAGGCCAAGACGCCCCTGATCAACGGCCAGCATTCGCACACCAGCCGATCGGCAGACCGATACACAGCGCCCGGCCAGAAGTGGACAATTGCCATCCCAATGATGACAAAAATTGCGGTGACCATGAAGCGACGTGGCGTGCCGAGAAAGAACCGGCCAAAGCAGTTCAGGTTCATGACAATTCTCCCCTTGGTTTTCGAAACTAGTTAATTCACACCAATCATTGGAAAGAATATGTTTCAAACAACCGCAACGAGTCATCCCTGCAACAAGCAGGGATCCGTCGCAATGTTTAGTATGCGGGTTCCTGCTTTCGGCAGGAACGACACATGTTTTATTCTTTTCAAAGATTGAAATGAATTTGGGCCGAACTTGTGAAACAAGATCAGCCCGTTGTGAAACTATTGAAAAAAAAACGGAATTGAGGACCCGCATCGGATTCGATCCGTCCGGCAAAAACACCGAACCCCTCCAACGCTGGCTACCCTCTAACATTGCTCCGTTATCACAACGCTCGGCTTGGCGACCGAGTGAGACTTTCAACACTGCTTGCGTCAGTTGGTTCCGATTTCCTTAAAGCTTTCCACAGCTTCTTAGAAACCTTGCGCCTTATATGTCTCTGACTAGAACACCATGTGTCCATCACCAGAAACAGCTAATTCCAACTGCCAGCACTGTCTACGAGGCTCCCATCAAATTCCCCGGATTATTTTGTAGCCAAAAATATTTTTCAAATAATTAAATAATATTTTTGAAAACCAAATTACGTTTCGCCATAACAAGGCTCATCAGCACGGAACAATTTCCATGGACATAAAGAGGATTTTTCACGGGTGTTCCTCAAACCGGGCAACCATTGCAAGCATTAAGATTGCCTCGCTGGTTAACTTCGCCACGCCGTCGGAGAATCCGAAGCACTGCATGTGTCGCCCGACTAGCGACACTGTTATGATCTTCGTAGCTCCAGCTTTTGCCAATCCCTGGCAACGACTTTCCTTTCACGATACGCGCGCTCATAAAAACGCCGTACCGGAACATGACCTCGATCAACCGACCACGATGCCGGACTTGACGGGGACAGTAACACGCCATACTGGAACCCTTTCTTTTTTTGTTTCTTCATCTCTCGCGACGTCACGTTGAAGTCACGAAGGAGAAAAAGACGCGGTGAAGAGTTTGGGATCTCTTCGGAGTACGCTCCCAGGGCGTACCCTAATCCACTATTCCAATGCGAATCGCGACCGTGGTCACGTTTTCGCTTTGGCTGAATCATCGGCGTAACGGCCGAACGATTCGAGGGTGGTCACCTCCAACAAGATAAATGCCCGCGTCAGCGCACTTACTTGCCAAATATTCGAACCGCAACTCTTGAGTTAAAAGAGTTTGCGGGTGGGAGAGTTTTCACTCTCCAGATTTGGAAGCATTTCAGCCCCCGATGAATTGGGTTTTCCAAACTACGCCGGTCTAACTCCCCGGCGTAGCTCCGCGATCGTCAAACGATCGCGCAATTCGGTTGTTGATACCACTCCTCTGCCCCCACAACCAAAGGGACAGATTCATCGCGGCAAATAAATTTCCAACGAACAATTCAATGACCTCTTTTTTATGAAAGCTACGGCCGTCGCTTTAACCTGTCTGTTTAAGTCCAGCAGGAAACTTTAGTGTTCGCGCAATCACGGCCGCGCGATAATGGCCGGGCAGATATTCGGTCTTTTATTTTCTGCCCCTCTCCTTTTTTGCCAATTACTTGGCCAGCGGTCGGACGGAGAATCCGCTGTTAGCCGCCAGAACCTAATAAAGGTTTCTGGTTTCCGCTGTCACGCGACACTGCTCGGAGCAGTATTCGCCGACCTCGGAACGAATTGGCGCGCCACAAACGACGCACCAACTCTCGGCCAAGCGGCGGAGCCACTCAACCAGATCTTCCAGCGCCCCAAGCCGTTGCTCGGGAACACTATCAACCTGGCCAACTAAAGCCAAAGTCCGCGCGTACGCGGCCTTCAGCTCCGGATCCACCGCCGGGGACTCAAACCATTTCATGGTTCGATCTCCTTTCGTTTCAGGTCGATCACCTTGTTTGGAAACTGCCAAACGCAGGAAGAGAAAACGATTTTCTCTTCAACGATCCCGCTGGTCGAACGCATAACCTAGCGTTCTAGCCAGCTGTTCGGGAAACGGCTCGGGATGAAGCAACGCTTCTTCCTGTGCCGAATCCCAAGTTTCGCAAAAGTCAGTCCACGATTCGCCAGTCTCCTGGCGAATGCGGACGAACTCCGCGAACTTTTCGTTGTCCGCATCGAACCAGCGCCGATGCCAGACAACTCGTCCGCCGAGACAATCGGACGGACGATCCACGCGGACACAGATGAATCCATCCGCGTCCCGGTCGCCAAACACGGCGGGCGACTCGCACGACTGCGCAATGTCGTGCACGCGAGCCAACACTAAACCCGCGTCATCCAGATGAAAAACCGCACCTGGATATTTGGCCACAGCCAAACGGAGAAAATTCTCCACCTGATCATGAACGGCACCGATTTCTTCACCACTCACGGTTTCCTCCTTTTGAGGTTACGGGGATCTGTTGCGGGTTTCCATGACTTCAAGCCCACCCCTTGGACAAAACTGCAAATAATTCGCAACTCAGATCAAATCACGAATATTCCGACACTTCCCTTCTTTTGTCATAATTTTGTTTATGAACAAAGAAGGAAAGCTGTCGGCGACGAGGGACTGTTCCCAAGTCGCCGACAGCGTAAAAAAGTTGTGTGCATGCGATGTGCTCTTGTGGATTTATCCACCACATCGCTTTCCGGCTCCCTAATTTTGCCGGATGTTGACTGGGTATTGAAAAAACCCAGCCAACTTTCTCACCACTCGTCAGTGGCGATTTTCAGCGCTCGTGTCCTATTCAACCGGAGAGACGGTTGACCCGCTTTGCGGTAAAGGCACACGATGGGCACGTTGGCCCCTAGCTGAATGACGCATGGGTTCGGTTTCTCTCACGGGATTTTTGCCCCGTCGGAAACCGGCACACACCCTTACGCCATAGGTATTTGCCCTCAAATTTTCCAAACTCGGGGACCGTCCCTGCACGCCAGGGTCGGTCACCGATTGGTTTGTTTCGAAAATTTGAGGGAAACCGTTGACGAATCAACGGCGGGAACCTCGAGTGGCGATCGTCAAACAAGAAACTTGTTTGCTGATTTTGTTAGCAACAACCTTTCAGCTCACCCAGCGATCTTGGGTTGCATTATCTGGTCTC
>CAIZMI010000041.1 GCA_903934015.1 uncultured bacterium | reverse complement strand
GAGAGCCCTGAATATTTACTTGATTATGTATTTATGATTATTAAAGAATTTGAAGAAAAAAACTTTATGAAATATCCGATTCCAAATTTTAAATATTTAAACGAAACGGAGAAGCAGACACAATTAAGTTGACAGTCCCCAAGCAATTAATCAAGAAAGAGCCTGGAGTTCATCCAGAATGCGCAACTATGGTCAAAGATGCAGTGAGCGTAAGATGGGGAATTTATTTGTGAACGAGGCCTTAAGGACATTTATCATACTAATGGTGCATTTGTTCTACCAGCCACCGCCGCCACCGCCCCCTCCTCCTCCACCGGAAGAACCGCCACTTAAACCGGAACTCGAACCTGGCGCCATCGACGATGACGATATTGCGCCGGAAAATGAATTACTAAAAGAAGCAATCGTACTGGACATGTTCAGGGCGTTAAAGTTGTTTCCTGCATACCATGTGGGAGAATATCCTGTTCCCCGTGCACTCAATCCTGCAAACATTTCCGCAAATTGCGCCGCCCATTTATGTTCCACGCCCAAGGCAAGCGCATAAGGCAGAAACTTTTCAAAAAGCTCCGGCGTCTTGCCGGGGGGATTATGGAAATTCAACCGATCTTTTTCCGTAACGGAGAGAAACAATCTAAAACCTTCGATTTCATCCATCAACATGCGTCCATCCGACGTTCTAGACGGAAGCAATAGCACAAATACAATATTAATCACCCAGAACAGCAGAAAGATAAAAAGGAAAATCGGCGATTCTTTATAGACAAGAGCTAATACGAAAATTTGCGCAAACCAAAAAGGCACCGCAAATAAAGTAATCGCGCTTGCCACAAATTTTGCCATAATTCCCGCATTAGTCTTTTTCCAAGCGGAAAATACTCCCGCGGAAATTGCAATAACTCCGATCGTCCAAATAGACAGCCACATCGAGAAAAACCCGAGCCGGTCGGATAAAGACGCAAAAAAAGCGGCCGTTGGAATAAAAAACAAGAGGGAAAGAAATATTCCAAAAGATATGTATCCTAAATTCCATTTAAAATAATTTCCCAAATTATTTTTCAGCTCGTTTTTTAAAGCTGTTATCGCACTACTTAAAATACTATGATTTGCCTGCTCTAATTCCAGAGAAACCCTGTTGTTAAATAGTTTTTCAAACACCACTTCTTCATCATTTGCAAAAATTTTCCGTGCGGTATCAATTTTTTGCAGTTCATATTTATTTTCGTTTTCCTTTATTACAAGGTTACCTTTTACGGCTAAGGATAATATTGCCGAAACAAAAGTTTCGTTTGAATAACCCCTTTTCGAAACGTATGACAGAGCGGAAGGAGAAAGATTACGCGGAGGATCATATTGAGCAATAATCGCGCCCTTTTTGGGATCACGCCCGATCCTTTGCCAAACACGAACATAATAAAAAAGAATAATAATAATTCCCGCAATACCGACAATTGCTCCCATGTTTTCCTGCAACATTTCCAGCATTTTTTGCTCACTACTCGGCGGAGCAACAAACCCTTTTGGCCAAACGACGACAACAGTGAGACCTTCTTCTTTTTTTAAAGGAATGGTGGAGACGAATGTGGCCCCGCCTCGCTCAAGCGAACTATTAAAGTCGGAATTAGTTGCGCCTTGCTCCCCGGTATAACCCGCTAATTTAATATTTTTTGAATCAATACCGTCCGGTAAAAAAACATTTGCTGTTACTTTTTCAATTGGAAAAACCCAACCATTTCCCGTGACGTTCCAGTAAAGTTCATCATGATCTTCAAAAAAACCTATTTGCCGGTTGGTTTTATACAAGAAAACATATGTGTGTTCCCCTTGATCCACATTCACATCTGCATTCCCGAAATATACCCTTACTCCGTTGGATATTTTTTCTGTATGAAAATCTTCATCATTACCGTCTCTTTGCACACTAATGACTTTAAAATCAACTTTTATGCTTTTACCGGCCAAAGTCTTATATCTTGTCGGAAAATCGCGATAAATGCCGTGAATAATCCGATCACCATTAGCATTGACGGTTATCGTCTCTTTAACTTCCAACGAAGCGTCTTTATTAACTACAATATCGCTTTTAAAATTCAAAATCTTTTCCGAATTTTCAATCTGCGCTCGTGCCACACTGCAAGAAAACAGGCTCAGAAAGGCCGCTAACACGCCCGCAAACTTGAGTAATCTATTCATTCCACAATTATAGCACCTTGTTTTACTGTTTAAATATTATTCCATAAACCATAAATAATATTAATATTTCGACCAATCATAAATAAAACTGCCAATAGGCCATATATGTTTGAATCATAATTGTCTTGTCTGCAGTCGCGAATCGCCTCATACTGGCAACCGTATGGACCAAGAAGACACTATTTTATTGATGAAAATCCAGAAAGGCGAAAAAGCAGCCTTCGATATTATGGTAGTAAAATATTTGCCTTTAGTTTACCGTTATCTCCATCGACTTGTGGGTAATAAGGAGAATGCCGAAGAATTATCCCAGGAATCTTTTATAAGAGCGTGGAAAAACATCCATCTTTTTGATGTACAAAAAACGTTTAAACCGTGGCTGTTACGGATTGCACGTAACTGCGCTTTTGATTATTTTCGAAAGAAAAAAACTTTACCCTTTTCATCTCTCTCGGAAACAGAACAATTTCAGTTGGAAAATACTCCCACTAAAAATGCTTCACCAAAAGAACTGGCAGAAAAAAATGAGAACGCGGTATTGGTGAGCACACTTCTTTCCTTGTTATCCGACAGTGAAAAAGAGGTACTCACACTTCATTATTTAGATGAACTGACCGTGCCGGAAATTGCCGTAATTCTCAAAAAACCGGAGGAGACGATTCGCACACGTTTGCGACGCGCCCGCGAGGCGTTTCGAGAAGCAAAAACCAAAAATGACAAATCAAAAGACGTCTCCTCCCTTTATTCAAAGGGAGGTTGGGAGGGATTAAAAAGAGAAACAAAAAATGAACCCTCCAATGCACCCAATATCGTATTAAAGAGTAATGACTAAATCTGAACGCGAAAAACTGGCGGTAATTTTCAAAGAAACCTCGGTTCCGGCCGGGCTGGAACAACGGGTGCTTTTCGCCGTTAAATCCGCACAGCACCAAGAGGAAATACTTTCACGTCGTTTTTGGGCAATCGGCCTAACCGTCTCCACTTTGGCGGTAACAGTGGGACTAGCTACCGGCTGGCAAGCCATTAGCACCAGCGGTATTTTTGAAATTGTGCAAACAGCCGTTGCCAACTTTAATGCCATTCGACCAACAGACATGCTGTGGGGACTAATGGAAAACCTACCGTTTGGCAGTTTAGCGCTAATTTTTGGCGCGACCACGGCGCTTGGCTGGCTGGCATCACTGAAAAAACAAGAACGCCAACATATTTTACATCTTAAATTTATTTAAAATATCATGACCGAAACTATCCAAACAACCAGCGAAGTTAAACCGGAACAATCACAACCGGCACTACCACCAATCAAACACCTTCACAAACAAATCTCGCACCGGACTATTTTTGTCTGCGGTGTTATTGCGCTATTGCTTTTGGGTTTTATCAGTGGACAAGCTTTTGAGCGCGCGCGCATTCGTCACTCAACCCGCTGGCAAAACAATTATCAACAGAACTTTTTTGGCGATCAAGGACGCGAACCACGCGGAATGATGCGACAAGATAAGCCCGGGCCAATTCGTTCACACGCGATTTTGGGAACTATTTTATCAATCAACGGCAATTCCGTTTCTATCCAAGATAATGATGGCAATGTTGAGCAAGTGATTAGCATTTCAAATTCAACTGTAATTCAAAACAATAACGGTAAAGGTTCAGCTTCCGATTTACAACAAGGTCAAAAAATCGCAATTTTTGGCAGACCCGCCGGCAACGGTCAAATTGATGCTTCATTGATCAGGATACTGAATAATACCCCACCAACGCCAAGCGCGAGCACCAGTCCAGCTATTCCACTCAAGAATTAATTTAATGAAAATCCATAAAAAACAGTATTGGATCATCGGCATCGTCATTGTAATTTTAATAGGCGGTTATTTTTGGTACAAAAACAGCACCTCTAAAACAACTGTGGCGCCACAAACTACCACCGTCGCCATCGGTACACTTGTTACCTCGGTAAGTGGTAGCGGTTCACTCGCCCCGCAAACACTCGCCGGTGTTACTGCGCCAAGCTACGGAATCATTGATCAATTGTTTGTAAAAAGTGGCGATACGGTAACGGTTGGCCAAGCACTTTTTCATTTTAAGTCGCTTGCTTCGGCTTCGGATATCGCCAAGGCGCGTGCCAGTTACCTCTCTTCGCAGGCCAGTCTTATCAGTGCCCAACAGCAAGCACAAGACGCACTCGCCAACGAACAAATTTTGAAAAACAATTTAAACGCAAGTCAACTTAGTCTTAAAGCCGCGCAAATCGACGCCAAAAAAAGCGTCAAAGACGCTCAGAAAACAATTGTTGATGCGATGGACGCAACGGTAAATAATAATTTAGATATTTTATCCGCCCAAACCGGTGAAGCAATTGCCAAGCTTGGTCTTTCATCCGCCCAACTGAAGGCGCGACAAAGTGTCATCACCGCGCAAAGTAGTTTATCTTCATCCCAACGCGACGCCACTTCCGCATCACTTAAAACCAAAAGCGCGCAACTGTCACTTTCGGCCGCGCAAGCCAACTTAACTTCTTCCGCTCTTTCTTTCCAAGAATTATCAAACCAAACAGTCACGGCTCCTATCGCCGGACAAATAGTAAATATGGCACTGGAAGTTGGGTCAATTATTGGAACACAATCCAGTAATTCTTCAAGTTCCGGTTCCTCCACCAGTTCAGGCTCCACTATTTTATCAATTTTCAATCCGACAAATCTTAGCGTGACGGTTGCAATCAGCGAAGTTGATATACCAAATATTAAAGTCGATGCACCAGCGACATTAACTTTTGATTCCCTACCAAATAAAACTTTTGCCGGCCATGTTATCAATATGGATACAATCGGCACCACCAGTTCCGGTGTTACCAACTACAATGTAGAAGTTGTTTTGGAAAATATCGATCCTGCCATGCGCCCCGGAATGTCAGCAAGCGCGTCTATTATCACCAATCGTAAGGATCGTGTTTTGTTGGCACCAAACGGCGCCGTGAAAACTCAAGGAACGCAAGCAACTGTCAGTGTAATGAAAAACGGTGTCACCACCCCGACAAATGTCACCATTGGCTTAAGCAACGACTTGGAAACGGAAATTGTCAGCGGACTCTCGGAAGGAGACGTCATCACTACAGGTACAACTACAAGCACAGGCACAACCGGAACAGGTAGCGCAACTTCCCTATTTGGAGGATCAAATCGTGGTGGAGGCATGGGCGGTTTCGGAGGAAGATGATTACTCTCACGAACATTAAAAAAAACTATTCGCAAGGCGAAACAATTTCGCAAGCATTGCGTGGCGTCAATTTGCATATTTCTGAAGGCGAGTTTGTGGCAATAATGGGCCCGTCCGGTTCCGGCAAATCCACAATGATGCATATCATCGGCGCATTGGATATTCCCACCTCCGGCGAATATATTTTAGATGGTCAACAGGTACAAAATCTTGACGATGATCAGCTCTCCGAAATTCGCAATGAAAAAATCGGTTTCGTTTTTCAAGCGTTTAATTTATTACCCAGAATGAGCATCCTTAAAAACGTAGCGTTACCACTGGCCTATATTAACGACCCAAACCGAATAGAAAAGGCACGCAAAGTACTAGAGTTAGTAGGATTAAAAGATAAAGCCGAAAGTCGCTCCAATGAAATTTCCGGCGGACAAATGCAACGCGTTGCCATTGCCCGTGCACTCATTACCAAACCGCGTTTAATTTTAGCCGATGAGCCAACCGGCAATTTGGATACAGTCACGAGCGACGAAATAATGCACCTCTTTGGAAAAATACACGGCGAAGGAAATACGATTGTGATGGTCACACACGAACACGATATCGCCGCGCACGCAAGCCGTGTTGTCACTCTGCGCGACGGCCTAATCAGTGAAGATATCAAGCAAATACCTCTTCGTCACCATCAAGTAAAACAATATGGATCTTAAAGAAACCACCGCAACTTCTTTTGAAGCGCTTGTTAGCAACAAACTTCGCACCGGTTTGGCAATCTTGGGCATTGTCATCGGTATCGGCGCCGTCGTGGCACTTATTACATTGGGAAAAGGCGCTCAAGACTCGGTAACCAAAAGTATCTCCTCGCTTGGATCAAACATGTTAACTGTGCAACCTGGCTCGACTAACGACCGCGGTATTCAAGGCGCGGGTGGATCATCGGCAACTCTCACCCTGGATGACGCCAAGGCATTATCAAATAATCCCGCCATCACCGCAGTGGGAGCGGTCAGTGCGGAAGTGTCGCGTAATTTCCAGGTAACAATCGGTCGCAACAATGGAAACTATCGCACAATCGGCGTTCTTCCCGCTTACGCGCAAATTCGTAATAATACCGTAGCTCAGGGATCGTTCATCACGCAAGACCAAGTAAACAGCATGGCAAAAGTGGCAGTGATTGGTCCGTCCGTTGCAACAGAACTTTTTAAGGGCGCCGACCCAATCGGCCAAGTAATCTCTATTAAACAAGTTGATTTCCGTGTTGTTGGTGTAACAAACTCCAAGGGCGGAAACGGTTTCTTTAGCGAAGACGAAGTTGTTTATGTACCAATCACAACGGCGCAAAAAATTCTACTGGGCACAAAATCCGTTCAATCAATTTCCATCGAAGCCAAAAGCGCGGATGAAATGGTGACCGCCACCAACCAAGTAGGTTTTGTTTTACTAGCGCGTCACCACTTGTCCGACCCCGCCAAAGCGGATTTTTCTATTCGTTCCCAAGCCGATATATTGGGCGCCGCCACAACGGCCACCAGTACGCTTACGGGTTTACTTTCCGGCATCGCCGCCATTTCGTTATTGGTCGGCGGAATAGGAATTATGAACGTAATGCTGGTCACTATTACCGAACGCACGCGCGAAATCGGCATCCGCAAAGCCATCGGCGCAAAACGTAAAGATATTTTAACGCAATTTTTAATTGAAGCGATCGTTCTCACTGCGTCAGGAGGAATCATTGGCATCATCTTAGGTTTTGCGCTTTCTTATTTTGCCGGCCGTTTTATCGGCATTTCGATTAGCATTTCTTACTTTGCCCCATTACTGGCATTTAGTGTTTCCTCTGCCATTGGTCTCATCTTTGGCTATTATCCGGCCCGTCGTGCCGCACTCATGCAACCAATTGTGGCCCTGCGTTACGAGTAGTTACTTTAAGGGTTACTCCTAAAGTTACAACTTTAGGAGTAACCCTTAAAAAGGAGGGCAGGGGTGGGTTCAGATGGTTTATGATTCATAATTAACTTTTAACTTAATCACATGCAAAAAAATATCATCGTCGTAGGGGCAGTCGCTTTAATCATCGGTCTTGCCGGAGGATATTTCGGTAACCAAGCCTTCACACCAAAACGTTCGACAACCGGCACACGAGGCACGGGAGTAAACGGCCAATTTCGCCAAACGGCGTCTGGTCAAAGAAATACATTTGGTCAAATCCAAGATATCAGCACTGATAAATTAACCTTAAAAGCACGTGATGGCTCTTCGCAAATCGTTTTACTAACAACAGATACAACCTACGAAAAAACGACAACCGCCACGCAAAGTGATTTCCAATCAGGAACATCGGTTGTAATAAACGGCAAATCCAACCCCGATGGTAGTGTCACAGCAACGTCCGTCCAAACCGCCCCGGCCAATTTCGGCCAAGGCCAACAAAGACCACAATGAAACACAACCACTCAAAGCACAAATAACAGTTACTGATTCCTGGTCACAGTCAAAAATGACACGACGTTATTACGTAGGGTAAATTGTATAGACATAACACACTGATACCACCATATTTCCTGTGGTATCTCACTAATTGCGTGTGATCCAACAAACCTCTGATTGGCAAAAAATTACCACTCCTTTTTTAAATCAAAAATTTTTCTTTGAAACTGAATGAGTCTTTATTAGTGATTATTACATGATCCAATATTTCTATTCCCAATATTTTACCGGCTTCAACTAATCTTTTTGTGAGTTCAATATCTTTCTCAGACGGAATAGGTGATCCGGACGGATGATTGTGCGCCACAATAATACTGCTCACCAAACAATCGATGGCTGGCTTAAAAACTTCACGTGGGTGAACGATCCCGCTATTTAACGTTCCGATAGAGATTATTTCTTTATTTACTAACTGATTTCGGGAATTGAGATAAAGAGCCACAAAGTGCTCTTTCTTCGCCGTACGCATTTCCTGCAACTGCGCAATCACTTCTTTTACCGAATTGATTGTCGGCAAGTTGTTATCTTCAACCTCTAAGCCCCTTTTTGTTAATTCGAAACCGGCCAAAAGCAAACTCGCCTTTCCCTGACCGATCCCTTTTATTTCGGCTAATGTTTTAAAATCGAGCGACAATAATTTTTGCATCGGATATTTTGCCAGAATTTCGCCTGCCACCTTTAGCACATCTTTCCCCTTAATTCCGGTACGTAAAATAATGGCAAGCAGTTCTTGATTACGCAAATTTTCCACCCCTTTTTCAATTAATTTTTCCCGTGGCTGTTCGTGTTTTGGAAGATCTTTTAACTTCATGTTTTGATTTATTATATTTTAACAAATAAATCAATTTCTAACAAACAAGACAAATGTAACTGCTCACCGATATGATAGTTTGCAGTTTTTATTAAGTACTTTAAAAACCACCACCCCCGAGACATCGGGGGCCCATACAATATAAAACGTGGATTCCCGCTTGTTGCGGGAATGGAGGCTCATGTTGAATTCTGTGTGTAATCTGATCAACTTTTAAACGGGTAAGGAGTTGTATACAAACTTATCTATTCATAGATACAGAAAACTGACTCTGTAATTTCACTAAATTTCTACATTGAAATAAACGACAGGCTACCGCTTCCGGCAAACACGGTAAAATACTAACTAGCGCGTTTTCCCTTTAACAACATTTCCACCGCGTGTTCCATTGATCCGGCCTTGGTAATTTCCCCACCGTTCACAAAGAATATCTCGTCGGCGTTTTCGATCGTATTTAACCGATGCGCGATAACAACGCGTGTCGTTTCTTTCGGCAAATGAGACAAAATTTCATCCAACAACTGCTCTGTAACAGTATCGACATTGGCCGTCGCTTCATCCAAAATCAGTAACTTCGGCTTACGCAATACGGCGCGCATAAAAGCAATAAGTTGTTTTTGACCAAGACTGATTGATTCACCACTGACGGAAACCGGTGTTTCCAAACCGTTAGGAAAGCGCCCCAGCAGTTTACTTAAATCGGCATCTTTCAAAACATTCAGTAATTGTCCGGATGTTTTTCCGGCAAGCAGTGAATGCCCATAAATCAGATTCTCCCTTACTGTACCGGAAAATAAAAACGGTTCTTGCAAAATGAAACCAACTTCTTTCGTTAAAGTTTCCGCGTCAAATGCTCGAATATCACGCCCGCACAAATAAACTGTGCCTGCCGTAGGATCATAAAGACGCGCCATCAACGACGCAGTTGTGGTTTTTCCACCCCCCGTTGGACCAACAAAAGCATAAGTCTTGCCCGCTTCCAAAACAAAATTTATTTTGTGTAAGACCGATTTTCCATCAGGATATTTAAACTCAACATTCTTAAATTCCATTACAGATTGATTGCCGGTAGACGCGATATCGGTAATTGTCGGTAAATTAGACTCCATCGCCAAAATTGCAATAATGCGATCCCATGCCGCCAATGCTACTTGAAAAGTAGCCCAAATAGATGCCATTTGTCTCAAGGGGTCATAAAACCGACTGACATAAATTAAATAACTTATCAAAAAACCGATAGTGAGTTTGTTTTGTGTAATCAGATACAGACCGTAAGCAAAAACTGCCAACAAGGCCACATTACCCGCCAAATCATAAATCGGCGTGAATAAATTATTGGAAAAGCCGGCACGCAAAGCCGCGCCGTAATTTTTCATATTGGCAATACTAAACCGATCACGAAAATAGTCCTGCCGATTAAAAGCAATAATAACCTTGAAATTATTTAAAGCTTCTTGCACTTCGGCGCTTAATCCACCACCAGCCGACAAATTAATCGCATTATTCTTCTTTACCCAAACAGTAATAAAGCGTGTAATAAGAAATAGAAACAACGCTGGC
Organism: uncultured bacterium; assembly: GCA_903934015.1. Classification (GTDB taxonomy): domain Bacteria; phylum Patescibacteriota; class Andersenbacteria; order UBA10190; family CAIZMI01; genus CAIZMI01. The sequence continues at coordinate 42,127 of CAIZMI010000041.1, read as the reverse complement.
ACCAATGCCACGCTACCTAAACGAACATTAATCACCAATACCGCCACACCCGCACCCAGCACAACAAATACGTTACGCGTAAACTGAATCAGAGCCTGAGCGAAAAATTGATTTAGTTTATCAGTATCATTATTGATGCGTGAAATTAAGTCACCCGTTTGATTTTGATTAAAAAACGCGATTGGCAATGACAACAGTTTGGTAAATATGACATTACGTAACTTGAAAAGAACCCTTTGTCCCACTCCGCCCATCACGCGCGTTTGAACATAACTTGCCACCGACGATACTGCATAAATCGCCAATAAAATTCCACTGAATAAAATAACCCCCTGATATTTACCAGTTTTAATATATGCGTCAATCACGTGCCCGATTATCGCCGGCGCCAATAAATCCAACCCCGCATTGACCGCGATGGCGATTAAAACCAACCCCATCAGTCGTTTTTCTCCAGTCAATAAAGGTATGAATCTTTTAAACCGACCCATACCCAATTTCCCCGTCGCTGAATTTTTTATCGCATCGTTAAGATTGTAGTTCATAGTGGCTGGTAGAGCGCTGTGAATTATAAATTTGCGCGTACTCCGGAGAAGATACCAACAGTTCATTGTGTTTACCTCGCGCTAAAATTTCCCCTTCCATTAATAAAATAATTTGATCATAATTCTCAATGGCGCAAATTTTCTGCGTTACGGAAACGATCGTTATGCCAGGATATTCTTTTTCTATATTAGCCAAAATTTTTGCTTCAGTGGTGCTATCCACGCGCGCAGTAAAATCATCCAATAATAATATCTTAGGATTAAGAGCCAAGGCACGCGCCAACATCATTCGCTGTTTTTGTCCGCCGGACAAATTACCACCCCGCTCCGATACCACAGATTCCAAACCACCGGGAAGAGTTTTAATAAAATCGTTCAATTCTGAAGCCAAGATCGCTTTCTGCAAATTCTCTTCCGTGACTTTTGTATTAAAGGCGATATTTTCTCGAATGGAGATATTAAAAATAATACTATCCTGAAAAACAAAACCAATTTGGCGATGCAACGCGTCGCGACAATACTTATTGATATTTTCCCCGTCATAAAATATCACGCCTTCTGAAGCCGAAATTAAGCCGGTAAGCAAGTATAATAATTGTGTTTTACCCGCTGCGGTGGGCCCGATTATTGCAGTTTTTGACCCAGCGTTGATATTTAATGAAATATTTTTTAACGGTATCTTTTCGCCAAACCGAAGCGAAACATTCGACAATGCGATTTCTCCATAAAGTGTTGTATCAATTATTCCTTGCTCTTCTTTTTCAGAACGCGCCAAAACCTCACCAACGCGTTGATATGCAGCCGACGCGGAAGCAATCGCATTGCTCATAAAACCAATCAAAATAATCGGAAAAATAAAAATCGCCAAATAATTTATAAATGCCGATAAATTTCCCAACGTCATTTCATTTTGCATTACAAAATGTCCTCCCAAAAGTAAGATAGCGATCAAAGCAAGATTGGAAATAAAACTAATTAAAGGAAGCATAGTGGCAAAAAGCTTTAAAATACTCATCCCAATACTCTTGGCTTCCAAATTAGCTGTAACGAATTTTTCATACTCAACCTTTTGTGAATTTAGCACGCGAATCAAGGCCGAACCAAAAATACTTTCATTGATAATTTTATTTAACCAGTCAACCACTTCACGCGTTTTTATAAATAACTTTCTCACCCGACTAAAAATCACAGCAAAGAGAATAGCGATCACTGGAATCACCGCGAGCACAACCAATGCTAATTTCCAATCAATAAGTATAATAATTATTCCCGAACCTACAATAAGAAAAATTGAAGAGACAATATTTGCCACCGCCTGCGAAATAAATACTTTTACCGCATCAATATCGGAGGTTAAATTCGTTAATAATTTACTCGCGGTAACTTCCACCACATCGGCAAACTGCAACCGCGAAATTTTGGACGCCAATTGGGCACGTAAATCTCTGGCCACTCTTTCCGCCGTATATGTTCCCACCACACTTTGCAGATAAGAAAAAATAAACACAGCCAAAGAAACAGAAGAAACCATAAGAATAAACCGACGCGCATTGAAAATCCCCGCTTCAAAAGTATCAATTCCATTCGCGGTTATTTTAGGGAGAAGCAAACTTAACCCTCCGGCTAACAGCGAAAACAGTGTCAAGGTTAAAATGAACCAAAAATAGGTTTTTAATAAGCCAAACAGCGAAGGTTGCGAAACTTTTTTATTGCCAATTATGTTATTCATTGCCAGCAATTAGAGTATCAGCGAATTGCCATCTTTACCACAACATAGTAATTATGGTTATTCCGATCGTTCGTTCTTGGGCTGTGATCATTAATATGGTGATAATACTTTAAGCGACAAAGAAAATAATTGATTATTGACACTATTCATTTTTCCTATACGCTAGTGGCTTGGATTGGATGGACCAATCCTAACGCTTGATCTTTTTACAACGGGGTACGTATGAAAAAGTTTCTGATTCCGATCTGTTTGATCACTGGCATTTCACTTGGCTACGCAATCGCTTCATTGCGAGTTTCAAATCCCACTGCGAATGCCACCACACAACCGGTTGATGCCACCAACCATAAAGCCAAGGATCTGGTTTTCCATTGTGCGGACTTCCGCTTCAAACCGATGGAAGGACTTTTCGTCTGCAGTACATGCAGTGAAAAGAAGGCTGATGTTCTGTCGTGGGCTGGGGGCGTCAAGATTATCAATTCCGACAATCCTGTGCTTGTGGAAGAAGCATTGAAGAATATCGGCAAACTCATCGAAACACATGGCGTTGAGAACATTCGCCTCATGAACCATCTGGATTGTGCTGGTTATGGCGGTTCAGCCAAACACGAAAGTCCCGCGGCCGAACACGAATTCCACAAAAAAGAATTAAATCGTGCGGCGGGGATAGTTCAACAGAAATTCCCCAACGTGCACATCTACAAGTACATCGAGACTTTTCACGAAATCAAACCCCTCGTTCCGTAGCAATGTACAGCTAGCCACATACACCGTTTCCGCGACACTCGCAGCAACGGTTTTTTTATTTTTGTAGTATGCTCATTGCATGAATAAATCCAAAACTATCCTTTTTCTGTGTACGGGAAACTATTTTCGAAGCCGTTTTGCGGAGTATTATTTTAATCATTTCGCCAGTGATTTGCCATGGAAAGCGGAATCCAGAGGATTGGCTCTTGGAACATACAACAATGTTGGTCCAATTTCTTCGTATACCGAACGCGAATTAGCAAAATTAGGAATCCCCGCAAATAATCCTCGTTTTCCAATTTCCGCCAAAGAAGATGATTTTGAAAAGGCGGATAAGATTATCGCTCTTAGCAAGACAGAACATGAACCGATGATTTTGAAAAATTTTCCAAAATGGAAAGATACGGTGAGCTATTGGGACGTCGGCGATATTGATGCGATGTCGCTAAGTGATGCTTTTCCGATGATGGAAAAACACCTAAGCGAACTAATCAAATCGTTACCGTAGGAAAAAAATGGTAGTTGATCGCTGTATTGAAGGTTCGCTCGTTCGAAATATTTGTTTTATTCACCACCCCCGAGAAATCGGGGGTCCATACAATAATCAATGATGTGAATTCCTGCTTATTGCGGTAATGGGTGATTTTGTGAAGTTTTTTGTGTAATCAACAACGGCTTTCAAGTGACTGAATTGATCAAACTTTTACCTCATAGAATCCAAAACAATCCTTCCGTCTTTCATTGTTACTATGCGTTTGGCATAATTTGCGTATTCTTCTTCATGTGTAACCATGACGATTGTTTGTCCTTCTTTGTTTAATTCAACAAACGCGTCCATCACCAAACGACCACTTGCGGAATCAAGATTAGCCGTCGGTTCATCTGCAAAAATTACATGCGGATCATGTGCAATAGCACGTGCGATAGCCACACGCTGTTGCTGTCCGCCAGAAAGTTGGCTGGGGAAATTTGCTGTCTTTTCCGCTAAACCAACGCGCTGAAGCGCCTGTTTGCTCTTATACAAAGCTAATGATGTTTTCATCCCCTGCATCAACATTGGCAAAGCAACATTATCGATAGACGAAAGTTCTGGAAGCAAAGCGTAATCTTGAAAAACATAACCAAGCTCATTTAGGCGCAACCGGGCTTTTTGGGTCTGATTTAAATGAGAAGTCTGTTCATTTAAGAAAAATAATTCTCCGCTCGATGGTTCATCCAAAAAAGACAGCTGATAAAGAAGCGTTGATTTGCCTGCCCCCGATGAACCGACAATCGCAATAAAATCTCCATCATTTATTGAAATACTCACATTATCTAACGCTGTAACACGTAGTTCATTATTTCCGTATATTTTTGAGAGATTTTCGGCGCGAATCATAATTTAAAATTATCGACCTAAAATTGCGTCCAACGTGTTTCGTTGAACAATTATCTTCGCCGGCACATATCCGGCAATTAGCGTCACAACTAAAAGTATCGCGACTCGGATAGCAGCCCCCCCGGGTGTTGCTACTAATATACCATCAGAAAATGGAAAGTTAATCGGATATGCCGTAAAGAACGGTTTTAGTAATCCAAAAGTAATCGCCAGACCAAAAAAAGATCCGACAATTCCGTAAAAGAAAGCTTGAAAAACATAGGCCGATTGAATCGCCACCGGACTGATCCCAATTCCCTTCATGATCCCGATATATTTTCTCTTGGTAACCGCGTTAATATAAATAACAATAAAAACCGTTATCGAAGCCACAACCAAAGCAATCGAGGACAACGCGTTTCCTAAAATACTCATCGTTGTTTCGATATCCCGCAAAAAACTGGGAACCGCGTTTTCCGATGTCTGGATTCGCACACGACTTTCTCCCATAAACTCACCTGCATCATTCACGACTTCCGTCGCTTTATTAGACAATGTATGCACAGCAATTTCCTGATAGTCCTTACTACTATTCGGAATCAAACGTTTTAATTCATCAAGCGGAATAAACATTTTTGATGATATTTCATCAATTTTTGATTTAACGACTCCACGCACGACAAAATCCTTTACGATTGGTGATGTGCCATTATTAATAGTCACTCTTACTTTACTTCCCACATCCACGTTGGAAAGAAGGTCCATTCCGGGGATATTGGCATCCGCGAAAGAAGAATAACTTTTTAGCAGATTTGTTCCCACTAAAATTTGCCCTTCACTACCAACCTCAAGCATTTTCCCATTTTTAATAAACCTAGAAAATCCGGTCAGCTGTTCTTCTTTGGCCACATCGATACCGGCGATTCGCGCACCGATAGTATTTGTGTTTTCTTCCAAAACAGGAAGCTTGTCCAGTGTTCCCAAAACTTGCCCCGAAATCACATAGCGCGGTACAGCAAGTTGCACATCCGGATGATTTTCGAAGAAAGAAAGTAGATTATGAGAATTTTCAATATGCGTACGCCTGGCCGCCGAGGTGACAATCACATCACTGGAATAACTATCTTTGTATTGCTGATAAGAACCGGTCACCAAGCCAATCAATAAACCTGAAACTACCACCAAATTCAAGAAGGTTAGTGTCATAATAAAGATAATCAAGGCGGTTGCCCCCTTGCCAGAATGTCGAATCTGTCGCACGGCCAAAAACCACCCCACACGGAGGGAGTTCAAAAACTCACGCGCAGATACCCGCAATTTCTTCATCTCAATGGTTAGGATATCAGTGAATCGCCTTTTTTGCCATAAAAAATCGGCCTCTTTTGGAGGCCGACCGAACACGTCCTACTTTTCCGCAAAAAGAGCCAAAATCACATCAACCAACCAATGGTTTCTTGCTTGCGTTATTTGACGAACCAATCCGTTCGAAATGTGCCTGAGCGCACAGGCAACCGCGCCTTGTAGGGAGTGTGATGCGAGTTGCAAATTTTGCATGAACTCGTCTTGCGAACAACGTTCCCCATCCACCAGATCCGTAATAGCCTTGATCGCAATCAACGGGACGCGCGCCTGAAAACACATTTCCGCTATTGCTGTCGCCTCCATCTCCTTAACAACTACGTACCCCTTGGCAAGCTCCATCAGCACCCGTCTTTCGTTTGCAGTGATATCCAACGAGTTGCCGGTTGTAATGACGGCCTTTCGGAATTCACTGCAAAACTCGGCCGGCGGAGAAAACTGAAATCCGCCAATTCCAAAACTCGAAAATCCGGGGATAGGAATTCGCCGATCGTGATACACGAAGTTGTTTCCAATAAACACTTCACCGATTTTTGCGCCACATGCTTTGAAACCGCCTGCCGTTCCGGCATTAATGACAACGTGGGGCTGATAGGTCTTAATTCCCATCGCTGCCATCACTGCCGCATTTTGTGTCGCAACGTTATCCACGCTATAAAACTCATCAATACCGCTCGTCATAACTGTAAGCTCGTGTCCCTCGTAGTCGCGTCCTGAATAAACACGAAAAGGGTGCCAACAACTCTCCCTTCTTTCCAAACCCAAAACCTCAATGAACGGATCCGCTTCTGCTTGCATTGCATACAGAAGCAACATTTTCAGAGATTCATTATTTTCGCTCACAACATTAATCCTTTGTTTGAAGTACCGGAAAAAATTGGGAACGCCGAAACACTTCGGCGTTCCCCCACAAACACCACAAACTACTTACTACCGACACCAGACAAATCAAGTCGCAATCGCGCGTCAGTCGGTACAACAATTTTGTCGGTACCGCGCAACACACGCGCTTGCTCCAGTGCCAGGTAACGTTCTCCACCTTCTCCTGCAAGTACTCCCACTAACACTTTCAACCGCAGTTCTTCTGTCTCCCGTTCAGCCCTTGCTTTCACGAGTAAGGCTTCTGCTTCTCCTTGTGCCGATTCGAGCAAAGACTGCCGGCGCGTTTTCGTCTCCTCCAATTCTTTGAAACGCGCATTCTCAACCACTTTTTCCAACAATGCACGGCGCGCCGCTTCATTCTTCAGTTGCCCTTCAATCAGACGATGCTCGCTGGCCAATTTTGCTTCTTCGCGCACACGATTGGTAAATACGTCGACCGTCGCCTTGATACCATCCGTGAGCTTCTTCTGAATATCGGGATCTTCCGGAACAATTTTGTCGATCACAATCCCGAAAACTTCAAAACCATTTTCCGGAAAAAAGTAAACGCCGGCTTCTCCCAGCACGACCCCTTTCACCAACTGCGCCGCTTTTGCGTGAAAATCCTCAAAGCTGTGTTGCGCTACAACTTCACGGATTTTGGCGGATAACACTTCCACTGCGAAACCAATCGGATCCTTGATCGCAAACAATTTTTCCGAATTTTGCGCATCCACCCGAAAACGCCAGTGAAAATTCACTAACAACTTCAAACACGCGTTGTCACTGGTTCGAACACCTTCGATCTCGTCCATAATAAAATCTGGACCAAGATCAAGCACCGCCACTTTGAGCGCGTTGGGTTGCACCGGCACGCCACCGGAAAGTGTCAAAATGCGCGGCCGTTCATGCGGTTCCAAAAACACTTTCCCCGGTCCAAAGACAACACGCCGGTCCGTTTTTTCCTTTCCTTGCAAACAAACCACCTGATTGCTCTCCAAATCAATCAGAACCGCGTCACTCAATTTACCGCGTGCTCGCGGTGCCACGGCCAACGTGCGCGTATCCTTACCAACCCTTTGTGTTGTGTAACCAAGCGCTTCCATTTCGTCTTGCGTTAACACTTTGTCCCAAAGGGTTTCATTTTGCTCGAGAAACAGTTCGGTGGCAGTCGCCAAACGCACCAATCCCGTATCATCATTTTGCACATATTTCCCCTCTTCCGCCGAAAGCGAAATACTTTGCCGTTGTTCAACGATTTCCACATCCTTGTGTGGAACATATCGACAAAAGCCGCGCACCAAAACTTCCGTCCCGGCCGGAATCATTTTGTCGGGACTCGTCGGATGCGGTGCTTCTTTCTGCGCGCGCAATAACAGCGCGTCACTGTCCGTCAGAACAAAGACAGTTTGGATCCCCTTTTCATCCAACCTTTCTCCGGGGCGCAACGAAAATGTTTTAGGACCGACGCGGACATCCTTTTCACCTTCGCGGATATCACCCTCTTGCAGATTGTACGGGTTATGAACGACGACAAACTGTGTGTCGTTCACCACGATTTTTGCCTGAACATCACCGGCAAGATCACCAAAGAACCCCAGCCAAATCCGCCCCGGTCCTTCCCGTAGCACTGTCTCGCCCGTCCGCATATTGCGCACGTGGCAATACTGAAAACGGTTCAAAAGCACCCGCCGAAAAAGATTCACAAACAGCAACCGCAAGTCTGCTACCCAATTTTGCGTTTTCATTTTCCATTCCTTCTTTTGAAACAAGAAACACCCAAACACACGTCCATTTTTTCTGCGTTATTTCTCCTTATGTAATTGTGAAAGTTCACAGCAAAATCTCGCGTCCAGACAAAGACACGAGAGACAAGCTTTTAGATGCGTCACCCTTGTGCCTGTAGCGCGATTATTAAAAACATCGCCATACAGGGGCGACGCATCCAGTTGTTCCTAGTATCTTTCCCTGTGAGGGATGGATTTCGCACCGGAGGGCTTTTCCCTTGGTTGCGGACGGAGCTTTGGGCCATTTCCCTTAGCATCTCCGTTCTCTGGATACGCAATATTTAGTTGTACATTGATAATGTATTTCTATAACAATTTTTTGTCAAGCAAAAAAGGGCATCTATTTTTTTGTCATTCCTGCCCTCGAGCAGGAATCATAATAAATGAACCCAGGCCATTATTACGACCGATCCCTGCTTGTGGCAGGGATGACATAATTTAATGAATGAAAAATGTGTTCGTCTTATATTTTCAGAAACTCGAATAATTTGTAAATCAAAATTGCCGGCCAAACCATCGCCTTCAAAATTCCCCAAATTACAGCACTAAAACTTCCCGCTCCCTTAAGAAAATAAATAAGGGCGCCAATAAAAGCTAACCCAAATATTCCCCCTGCGACGTTGTTATTGTTGTTGCTCATGATTTAAATATATCACTTTCAAAATATTTTCACAGCATCTGATTTTTTTGGGAGTATCCTGCGAAAGGATACTCCCAAAAATCTCATCTGTTATCGACCGCGGTAGTGGGTATTATTTCTTGGTTGAAAACCGCCCTGACGATTTGTTTGACCATTATTGCGTGGCGTAAACCGGCGCTGTTGCGGAAAACCACGCTGTTCAACGGGGTGACTAACAGGACGCGCGACAGGCAAAACCGGCAATGGTTTCACAACCAAAGGCAGACGAATCAAACGTTCAATGTGACGCACTTTACCTCGCTGATCTGAAGTGATAAAGGTAATAGCTTTTCCTTCACGCCCGGCTCTACCGGTACGACCAATGCGATGGACATAATTTCCCGGATCATCAGGCAAATCATAATTTACCACCAATTGAATATCCTCAACATCAATACCGCGAGCGGCAATATCTGTCGCCACCAAAACACGATGTTGACCTTTCTTGAATCCTTCCAAGGCAGATTTACGTCTTGCCAATGTTAAATTGGAATGAATCTCGGCCGCGCCGTGACCCATTTCGCGCACCGCGCGCGCGATCCTTTTGGCACCATGTTTTGTGCGGGAAAAAACCAAAACAGTTCCGGCATGATCGGCCAAAATTTTATCCAACAAACGATTTTTCTGTTCTTTACCAATAACAAACAAATGATGATCAATGTGCGCGCCCACAGTTCCCTGCTTGGAAATTTCAATCCGAACAGGACTTCGCATGTGTCCCATTGTAATCTTTTCAATTTCCGGTGGCATCGTGGCCGAAAAAAGCATCGTCTGACGATTATTGGGAACACTCGAAAGAATACGCTTAATTTGTGGCGCAAAACCCATATCAAACATGTGATCGGCTTCATCCAAAACCAACACACCAACGTTATTAAGATTAAGAATACGTTGATCAAGATGATCAATAATGCGTCCCGGCGTACCCACAATTACATGCGGGTTACGACGAATATCTCCTATCTGCTTACCCATCGATGCGCCACCGATAAGCAACGCCTTGCGTAAACCAAAACCACGACCAACCGCGTCGAGTGTTTCTTCTACCTGCATAGCCAACTCACGCGTTGGCAAGATAATTAAAGCTTGTTTCTTACTGGCAGAAATTTGTTGCAAAAGTGGCAACACAAACGCGAGCGTTTTACCTGTACCTGTTTCGGCAATACCAACTACGTCTTTACCCAAAACAGCCACAGGAATTGCTTCTGCCTGAATGCGTGTTGGGGTGACAAATTTAAGTTGTGCCAATACGGCTAATAGCCTTGGTGATAAACCAAGATTACTAAAATCTAATTTCTTTTCTTCTGGACTGTCTTGTAACATAAAATATTTAATGGTGACCCAATTCCTTTTGGGTCATATGTCCACAAGGCAGAGTCTATTAACCGCGAAATCGCGGTTTTTGATTAAGGCCTTAATGATATAACGAATCCTATATTTTGTCAACTATGTGCTATAATTAAACCATTACACCAATAATAACCAACAAAAATGAAAAAAATATTGTTCGTATCGTTTTTGGGGATATTCCTCACCTTTAACGTAGCTATTGCAGCAATCCCAGAAACCAACCGAATGCAACTCGGCGAAATATCGGATGCTTTGCCGGCACAGGAAATGCGAATATTTTTCACCCAAATAGAACCAATAATGCGAAAGATTTTTGGACCACCTCTGTCAAACATTAATTTAAAAATAGAAGCGAACACAAACGGCACCGATCACGATACCGGCTACACGGACAATGAACAAACGCTGGTTTTGGCCGGACAAGCCAAAAGATACCAAGAATACAAAGTAAGTGACCCCGTGCGGGCCATCGATCAACTTTATAGCAACATGATACACGAACTTGCACACGGAATGTACTACAACGGCAACAAGCGCGTTACTTTCAATCCACAATGGATCAACGAAGGCTGGGCAAAAGTACAAGAAATTTTAATGGCAAAAGCGCTGGGTAAATACAACTTCGGCACTCGCCCATTTTTCAACTACTATCTTGACCGCGACACCATTGCCGGAACAACTAATTGGGGCTCTTCGAAACAAACAATGAATCACGGCCTTGTATATGATGTCACCAGTGTCGTCCATTTAACCCTACTTTCCGCGGCCTCCAGTTCAAACGATAATCTTGATTTCTTAAAAACCTTAAATAATCGAATCTACGACACGGTAAAAAATACTGGTCAAACCAACCTTACTTTGACGCACTATCAAGATATTTTGCGCCCCTTACTAATAAACAAAAAAATCGACGGCATATCCGCTTATGATTGGTATTTTAATAATCCAAACACACTCACAAAAGGCATTCTGGGTAACCATCTTGGCATTGCAACCGAACCGGGAGAAATAATCGCGTACGCTTTTAACCGCGTTTCTGATGGTCGAGATATCCAAGAAAAAGCGCTTTCAGGCATTAAAGTAACTATCAAGGCGATAAACTATGACAATAAAATACTGACTGAAAAAACTGTTCAGACGGACATGGAGGGAAATGCGCGGATTCCTCTGCCAAAAAACGGTGACGCCACAATTATGACCGTCAACGCAACAACAACTGTCGACAATAAGCCATTAACCGCGAATATGTTCTATTTTGACGCGCCCCCGCAAGATAGTATTTTATCCGGTGTTTTGATTGATGAAACAGGTAAACCATTACCGAGCAAATACGTTGCGCTTCTAAGGAGTGATTTGGACTTTTCTTCAAAAGAAAAGGGCGTTTTCACAATGATCGTGCCCACCGCAACAAGAACTGTCACGTTGGATTTTCTTAGTTACAAACAAGAAGTTACAAAAGGTCCGTTTGCCAGAATGTTTGCAATGACAATTCCGGCAAAATATGTCGTGGAGGCCGGCCGACAATCGGACACGGTAATCAACAGTGGAACAATAAAAAATCAATCCGCTCCCAACCAAAAGACTCCGACACTTGTTATTGGAATTGCCAGTTTACTGGCCGTTGCCATTGCAATTTTGGTAATTTTTAAATCGCCTTTCAACAGAAAGAATAAATAATTTTTAACAGACTAATAATTATGCAACTAACAAACTATCTTTCAAAAACACGGTTAGCAATTTCCCTGGCCGTTTCCACTTTCTTCGTTTTTATCTCATTCAATTTTGACGCTCGCAACATTGCAATATTAAACACAAGAAGCACCGAACGCATCTTCTTCAATTATGTTTTAAATATCTTATTATTTTTTGTAATAATATACCTAATCGCCACCGTCACTACAGTCATATACCGAAAAATCTTTAAACACTGAAAATTCCAAGCCAATTAAAAAAACGGCTTGAAATTCAAGCCGTCAATGTTCTTTTTTCTCTTTCCAAAGCAACAGAACAGTACTAATCATGATTCCTCCGGAAAGCACCCAAGAGACCGTAATGGAAAGATACTGCGCGAGAAAACCGCAAAAGATCAACCCCACTATTCCTCCAACATGATTAGCTGTTGAAGTTAACGAAGCTAGAGTTGCCCGATGATCCGACGGGATATTGTCGTGTAAATAGGTATCGCGTAATGGATACCAAGCACCACGACCGATTTCATGCACAACAAAGATCGTCAGCGCCACCGGCAAACAAAAGAACGTCGTTGCGCAAATGCCGACCCCCACCAGCAATTGTCCGACCAAGATCGCCCGCTTGTTTCCGAAAAAAGGCATCATAAACTTCGTAGAAACTAGCGTCCCAAACATCATCGCGATGAAACTCATTGCCACAATATACCCAAGAAAAACCTTACTTGAATTTAGCGACAAGAAAAACGGTTGCCACTGCATGTTTGGTGCCATAACCGCTAACATGTTCACAAAGCTAATCACCAGCAAGAACCTCACCACCTTGTTGTTCAGTGCGTGATCTTTGATGGCGGATACTGACTTCCCAAATAACTGCAATACATCACCGCGTGTTCGTCTTACTCCGTGACTGTATTCTTCCTTCATCACAAACAGCGCCACCAATGCAATAACCCCCATAATCAAGCCGCCAAGGAGCCAAGTAAGAGGCGGGTCGAAGGCGTAGCAGTAAGCACCCAATACCCCACCAATAATTTGCGTTACGCCGCAGCAATACTGTTCTACAGCAAAGACCCGGCTTGGAGAACCTTCACTGCCAAAAAACTTGATGCGATCGACCATCCAGGCCTGAATTGCACCGTTCGCAAGCGTACTCCCGATTGCTCCAACCACTTCACCCAACACAAAACACCAGAACGTTTGACTCTTGGCGTAAATTAAAGAACTCAACGCGAAGAGACAACAAGCGGACGCAAATGTGAGACGGCGACCAAACAAATCGGCAACAGCGCCAGTGGGAATTTCAAACAACATCAGCGTGAGAAAGAATCCGAGATTCACCATATTCACTTCCAGCAAATTCAGCCCACCGCGTTCCATCAGATAGGTAACGTAAGTTGCCGCGTGAAAGAAGATGGCAAACTGAAAACACGCGCGAATTCCAACATAACTTTGGATCGTTTTCCTAACCATTGATATAACCTCATTCAGTTGTAAATGAACATAACGCTAGATAAAGAGAACGCCTCGACTATCTAGCCGAGGCGTTCTTAGGAGAAGATAAATTACACTATTAGCTTCACAATAAAACCGCCTTGGCCAAAATAGAGGCAACACCCGTCAAATACGGGGTGAAAATGCGTTGATTCATTTGGCAATGCAGTTGTTTCATAAGCGCTGATAGTATACTATCATATATTTTATGTCAAATAAAAATCGGAGCGACACATCGTTCCGGTTTAACTCCAATTATTTCTGATCGACAATCGTCCAACCATCACCAGGCGTTCGTCGCAATTCCACCTCCGCCACGGTTCGCCCGATCCCAGGATCACTGTCGCCACCATATTCTTCTTTCGTCTCACCAAAGTAGCCTCCGCGGGATCGCCACCCATTCACCCAAAGCTTAACCATTTCCACTGTGCCACCCCGCTCAAAAAATTCCCCCAGTGAATAGATGTGCTTGGTTGCGCACACCTCTTGTTCGTAGGTATTCAGAACAAGATTTTCAGCATCACACTCGGCAAACGAACCGAAAATGACTTCCGACCCGGGATCAAAACGGACCCAGGGGGAACTTTCCAGCTGTTCACCTTCTCCAGCGGCCAACTTTGCTCGATCATTGAGTAATAAAATCGCCTGTTTCAGTACTTCGCAAAAAAGAGTCATAACTGCCCCTTTCAAAACAACAACAAGAAGTAATGTACAAAACACCATCAATTTCGTCTCTTGCGACAAATTTGTCAAGCAGTAATAGATTTAAATTATATGCCTTTTCCATGCCAAAACCGAGGTGAAAAATCCACTTGATACGTTGGAATCCCCAATGAAATTCCATATTCTTTAGCCTCATCATATTGTTCCTTACTTGTCCGGTCGATCTTAAAAACCTTATCGCGGAAAATTATATAGTGCGTCGTTTCGTTTTTATAATCGGCATACCAAGGATGTTCGATTTCAAGCGCTTTCGCCAAATCGTTCGCGACCGCCTCAGCTTCCACGTCCTTGATTTCGACCGCATGCAACGCCCACTGTTTCAGCCAGGGCGTTTGGTGTTTTTCGACAACCGGCTCGATTTTGGTTTTCAAAACCGTCACGTTTTTCAAAACGCTTTTATCTTCCAAACTTTCTTCAATTATTGTTCCCTGATAGATCATAATTAAATTTAATAGTATTATCCGTCGCCACGTAGGGGCAATTCATGAATTGCCCCTACAGCGTACCCGACAAATTATATAATCCGTATTTTCATTCCAGTTACCATTTCCACGGTTTTGAATAAATTCATCGGATCTCCACCCCAAACAACCGCGCGATATCCATTATTTGATCCGTTCCGATTATCATGCCAGTTAGATTTTCGGCTTGCACTTTTATTCCACTTATTCGTGAGGTGCGAAAATCAACCTCGTTACAATTTGCGTTAGCAAACTGCGCACTACTTAGATCGCACCCCTCGAAATTAATGTTTCTTAGTTTTGCATTCAAGAAATCCGCCTCACGTAGGTCACAATTTTCAAACGTGATATTTTTTAAAGCTGCGAATCTTAAATTTGATAAATTAATCCGACAATCAACAAAACGAATATGGGCCAAAATTCCCTCCGAAAAATCCACGCCCATCATCTGACAAGAAATAAATTCCACTCTTTCGGTATTACTCTCGCGCATTTTTGTATTAGCAAAGTTACAGTTTGTAAATCTTGTATGACTGATCTCTATTTTTTTCAACTCGGCCAAACTAAGATCAATTCCAGTGAATTTCGAGTCTTTTATTTTTGCTTGCCGCACCCTTATATTTGAGAGACCCGTTTTTCCTAAATCCAATGCATCATAAACCTGTTCATCACTCAAAAAACCTGGTGGCACTTCCTTGCTTAACACATCCGGAATTAACGGTGGCTTGGGTGCCTGATCGTCGTTTTTTTGCATATCTACAAACTATCACACCACCCAACACCTGTCTTTACTTCGTATCTACTCACTCCAATGAAAAATATTCTTAACTACAATCAAACTTTATCCAAATCACCCATTCCCGCCCCTCGACCATGAGCTCGGGGTCGAATAGTGACAACGGGAATCCACGTTTTGGACCCCCGATGCCTCGAGGGTTATGGTTTTTCAAGTACTTAATAAAAACTACATTCTTTCATACGGGTCAGTAGCTACCTTCTTTCTAATCACACCAATACTCACATGATTATTACGAACTCAAATAAAAAAGTGAGCTGTATTTCACCTCACTTTTTATATTACTGATCTAATTTGTCTTTTTCGTATTTTCTACCATCAAGTTTATTCCTTTTGAAGTCTCGTCGTAGGCGATATTCAGTTTGTAATCGCCCTTCTCAAGCTGATACATCGCGGCGCCAAAATTCACCTGACTAACTGTTTTCCAACCAGCCGTTTCAAGTTGCTTCGTATAGTCGCCAACGCTTCCGGCTTCCACGTCTTTAATTATCACAGACCAACCGTTTGTGCTGGGATTATTAATTCTCACCGCGGCAGTAATTTCACCAGCCGAAAAGTTTGGCACATCTGTTGGCATATCTTCCGGCCATTTTGCGGATGTTCCAACTTCCATCTTTCCTTCTTTGCCAGTGAATGTGACGGAACCGTTATCAATATCCACTTTTCCTCCCGTTCCTTTTTCCAAAATTTTCTCACCAAGACGCTCACCGATTTTTTCGCTCATTTTACGGCCGAAATATCCTTTAACCATGTTGCCGCCGACAATTAGCAAAACTACAACCGCAATAACAACAATAATTGCTGTTTTATTGCTTTTAGGCGCGGTTGCTGGAGACGTTGGTTGATTAGTGTTTTCCATATATGTAGATTTATTTAAGGTTATAACTCATTCTGTTCATTGCTCCCAATAAAGTCAAACCACAGCCTACGCTTCCGGCATAGTCGACCCAAGTTTCCACATTAGGTCAAAGTACGCACCCAAAGTACTTGCAAACTCCCTGCTCTCCATAATAAAACCGAAGTTTTCTTTCTTGGTGGAAACCATCGCCACTTTATTGTCATAAATCATAATCATCGACGCATAGAAAACCGACGGGGGTAAATAACGGACAAAACGTTTTAGTTTGGAATTTTCCATGCCCCGTTCAGCGGTATAAATATCTCCAGATTTGGGATGTAAATCATATGCCGTAATGCCGCGTAATACGCGCTTCCTTACATACTCATTAATAAAATCCTCACCGACCGCAATTGCGTGATCGCGTGCTTTGACGATCTGCTTAACTTGTTTCTCGCGACAATCCAGAATATCGTCATAAATTTTCCGCACGCCATCGCGCCCTTCAAAATAAGTAATTTTGGGACGCACGTTGTTTGTAGAATACAAATCAGAAAGCTCTGGCAAAATACTCTCAATCTTTCGTTGTCGTTCCTTGAGAATGGAAACCAATTGCGTTGGATCCTGCGCAATAAATAATTTAGTTTTCTTCTTAAAACCGGTATTTACCAAACCTTGCGTGACCAACTCATCAAGGATGCCATAGGCAGTTGTACGCTTAATACCGGCCTAACGAGCAATCACAGGAACTGAGGCCGGACCCAATTCCAAAGATGCCAAATATACTTTGGCTTGTTTTTCATCGAGACCTACGGCAATCAAATCCTTTTCGTACATATTTTTCGACAACATTTTAATAGTATTAATTGGCTTATATTGGCTGATTATTAGTATTATTGCTTCCAGCTTGTCTTTATTTATAGACCTTATTGCACGAAAAAGCAATCCTTGTAGCGTACCGATTGTTTCTGTTTGTTCTTTCACAATCTGCAAGGAGAATAGTTATGAAATGGCTACTCACTTCTCTTAACGCCAAATTCACAAACCAGATGAACCAATTGATCGTACTCGGTTATCCGCAAGCACTCGGCATGACAACCGATGAGTTTAAGGATGCGCTCCAACCGTTGCGCAACCAACTTTCACGAATTGTCGACATCGAAATCCCGGAAAAGAATTTACCTATCTTACTGGTGATCACTGACGAAAAAATGCCTTTGCCTGATCAATTACAAGTCATCAACCAGCGAAATTGGGAAGAGAGTATTAGGAGCTTTGACCCAAAAGATCTAAACACTGTAGTCAAATTACCACCAACAAACTGGTATCTGCTGATTGATGTCGAGGACGGAGAAAACACAAAAATCCAATTTCCTGACAGCGGTGGGCTTTCAGTAAAAACACCACACCGTTCCCAATTGACAATCGATGAGGGTGTAGCACTGCTCGCTCAAAAACCAGCTCTGGTTTCGTTCGGTCGTGCCATCCTTTTGGGGAGTTCCCGATTCAATGATCGGAATTACAAGAACGAAGTAGCGTACATTACTTTGTATGAAGGCGAGTTTGATTACGGTCTTTCACTGAGTCATACACTTGAACAAGTACCACGCCACCCTCGTCGATGTCGTGAAAAAATCTGGTGGGGCACACCCACCTGCCAATTCCGAATCAGTGCGGTCGACGCCGACTACAAAACGGAAATGTTGCCACTCTATCGACGCGATCGAATTATTCTGGAACAAATTGCCATGTACGCAGAAGGGGCATCACTAGCACCGACATTGCCAACACTCGAAACGATCGTCCACGCAACAGTGAATGTTTTTGCGGAATTAATGTCTTGGCACAAACAAGGATACCGCATCGTCTGCAGTGCGGGAGACTACTCGATGGGAGGTATATACCTTGGAGGCCTATCACATCAACAACCAGGCACACCACCGGGAGATCGGCCGATTCAGGTCACATGGTCAAAACATCAACAAGAGACTCTTGAAACTATGGTTCGCGAATGCGATGCGCAAGATTACATAATGGTGATCCGTTACGCCATTCATGTTTTCCTCAACATCCTCAGTGATCTGCACGATGGTCGCTTCTACTCCGTCATTAAACAGGGAGAAGAGCCTCAAAAAGTCGATCTCCTTGCAAACCTCCCCCGATAACAACACCGGAACCCCGCCAAGTATCACTTGGCGGTTTTTTAATTTTCAGAAGATTCTTTTGGCTCTTCTTTCGATTCAATTTTATCTGACGGTTTCGATTTCGCAACGACTTTGATAGACTTAATTTCTTTCAGAAGCCTATCGATTTGCTGATTCTGATAATCTTGATGACGCAATAAATGATGAATATCACGTTCATTTTCAGCAAAGATCTTAACCATCATTTTTGTTCGTCTTTCATCTTTTTTGCTTTGTAAATTGGAATGTCCCTGAATAATCGCTAATGCAACAAACTGTACTAAAGTTTGACTAAACCACTGAATCAACTCCATTAACGTTCTAACCTGTGTAAGCGCCACAATAGCAATAAGCGTGAATAAATACACCGTCCAAGACGATCCTAAGATATCACTTAATCGATTCAACGCGCGCTCATTAACACTCAAAACCCTTACGCTCATGTTTTCAATCTCTTTTTTAGTTTTCTTATGTTGTTCCAGGGTAATTGGTCTTTTCATATATTTGTTTGATTTAAGTATATCGTAATCCAGTTTTATTTCCAAAAATTCAGAAAGATAGCCATGTTAGATCTTAATAAAATCGCCAGAAAAATAATCAACCCACCGCGCAAAATCAACACCTCTACAAAACTCCCCGTTGTCACACGAAAAACGGCTGGACCGGGCGGAATTTGAAAATGCCACGGCAATGGCCACAACCACGGTACCCCGCGATCAGTAAAAGTATCCGCGACGATGTGACTGACATAACCAATCATAAACGCCCACCACACAAATTGCGCACTATTTGCCATGCCGGGTGCCAGCCAATGATTGATTATCCAATGCAAACCATAACCGATGGCCAAAAGCCCCAAAATTGAATGGGTAAAATGCCGATGTCCTCCGGAAAATTGATTGGCAATTTTCCCCACCACACGCGCACCCAACAACCGATTTCCTAAATTAGCAGCCGGCTGATCTAGGTCCGGCGTTAGCGCTCCGACCATAACAGCAATAACAACAATTGTGGCCAAAGCGGGCCCACTTGTTTGCGGGTGAGTAACCAACACAAGCGACCCCGCAGTAAGCGCAACAAGTTGATGAGTAACTGACGTCATGTTAAAAAATACCTGATCGTCTAAAATCCTAGAAAACGCCAACCCTTATTTAAGTTTGCAGTTACATTAATCGTTACCTCCGTAACGGGTTCCGTGATCTCAAGTGATTGTTTGCTCTTGTAACCCTGATAATCGATCTGCAATTTATGTTTCCCCGCTTCTATATCATGAAACTCTGCTTTTCCATCCTGATTAGAAACTGATGTTTTTGGATCAGAAAACAACGTGACCGTTGCGCCCACCAGCGGGACACCTTCAGCCGTCGCCAGCTTTACAGTGACTGTTCGATAAATGTGAGCCGGCTTCTTCTCGAAAAGACTGACTATTTTATTTCCACTACCACTAACAAAACCAGTTACTACTCGCGAGGCAGAAGAAATTTTAGATACCGTGCGATTAAACCAAGAAATTTTTGACACGACTTCTTTAACCGTCTTGGGTGCCGATTGTGGGATGGCAACTAAATTTTTGCCCGTAACTGATTCGGTTTTATTTAGCGAAACAGCCGTTGGCTTATCAACAGCAATTTTAGTTTTTTCTTTTTTTACCACCACCCGCGGTTTTGGAGTTGCAACAATTTCTTTCTTTTTTTCTCCCACCAAAACCACGCCCTTACTCCTGCGCACCGTTGAACCATAATCCGTCACTGCGCTATACGAATATTTTCCAGGTTTATCAAGCAGTAATTTAATTGCAAAAAAAGGATTTTTAGGATCGTTCTTATCAAGAACAAGACGATATGCTTTATTGTCAATTTTTACCACAACAGATTTTACTTGATCAGAATCCGGGGCTTTGATTTTTAATACAAATTTCTCGCCGGTAACAACTTCGATTTTTGGCACCTCCCCCGTTGAACTAACTGCTTTATTTTCAAAAGAAGCTAGAGATTGTACCGGATCAGGTCGTTCGTTTTCTTGTTTATCACCAGACCCGTTGTTGCCATCCAATACCACAGCCGGCGCCACAACGGTTGTAAACACCCAAGTTGTTTTATCGGAAATTCCTGCGTAAGCATTACTCGCAGTATCAACAAAAGCTGTTCCATCAATTTTTACGTAATAATCTGTTTGATACTGCAAATCAGCAGACGGATTGATAGCGATTATTCCCGAACCATTATTTGTCACTCCGGCACCGGTAACATCAATTGTTGCAATTTCAACGTCAGAATTTTTCGCAAATATCCGCACATTGCCTGCACCGACAACTATCGGCTCATTAAACTCAATCGAAAGATTCGCGCCAAGGGTCACACCTAAACTCCCACTAACCGGCACCAACGCCACCGCAGTCGGCGCGGTAGAATCTGCCGTGGTAAACCCCCAAACAGTTGAATCAGCTATACCGGCAAAGGAATTGTTTGCCGTGTCTTTAAAAGCACCGCTGTCCGTCAAGACATAATATTGTGTCAGATCATCCAAGACTGTTGCGGGATTGATACTTGCCGTATTTCCGCTTACCGTCACTTTTCCGGTGTCATTGGCGGAAATTACTTCCACATCCGACACATCGGACTTCTTTTTGATCGTAATGTTTTTACCGGCAACCGCTGTAATATTTTCATTAAATGCCAAAACCAAATTTGCCGATGGAGCTACCGAAGTTGCGGAATTGGCAGGAGTAAGGATGGAAACAAGCGGAGCGGATGTATCGGCCGTCGTAAAAGCCCAATCTGTTTTTGCGGAAATTCCGGCAAAAATTTTATTGGCACTGTCTTTGAATGCTCCGCTGTCAATCAGTACATAATACCCCGTCAAATCAGATAATACGGTGGCCGGATTAATTGTTGCAATAGCGCCACTCACTGACACTTTCCCGGTATCGTTGGCAGAAATTGTTTCCACTGTCGTATCGTCTTCGGTTTTCTTAATTGCAATATTCTTTCCCGATACCGCCGTAATATTTTCACTAAATGTTACAACCAAGTTGGAAGTTGGGACTACACCGGTTGCCCCGGTGGCCGGCGAAAAAGAAGAAACTCCCGGCGGAGAATCATAGGAAAATTGTATAACGGCCCCACCGCCGTTTTCATAATATT
The DNA here is from genome assembly GCA_903934015.1 of uncultured bacterium. GTDB lineage: Bacteria > Patescibacteriota > Andersenbacteria > UBA10190 > CAIZMI01 > CAIZMI01. The sequence continues at coordinate 20,387 of CAIZMI010000041.1, read as the reverse complement.
CAACTTTTAATGTGTGACTGCCCGCCGTAACAGTAGTCGTTACACTATTTACGGCCGGCGCCTGATCGATCCAAGACGAAAGTAATAAATTACCATCCATATAAAAGCGTACTCCATCATCAGAATTGGTTGTAAATGTATATGAACCACCCGCCATATCCAATGTCTTTGTCCAACGTGTCGCAAAATCATCAACATTAATAGACGAATCAGGCGACCCCATCCCCCAATCAAAATTTATCGTTGAATCGGTGCGGGTTAATGTTGGCACCCCACTTGGAAATGCGGGAGATGCACCGGAAAACGCGGACAGATTCCAATACTCTCCGGTCCAGTCCGCGGCTGATACCTGTTTTGCAGACAATCCCAAAAACACACTCACGACAAAAAATAGGGTAAATAATTCCCTTATCACTAAGACCTTTTTATCTCGCAAACACATCTTTTACAGTATAGCAAAATTATTTGTTTTTAAAATTTTTGCAAACACATTAGTGAACCAAATTGTTTACGCGATGATACTGCATCGTGTTTACTAAAGTCTCCTCCGTTGTTTTGTCGATTAACCTCGTTAACCAATACTTATTCTCAGATTCAGAAGGCTGTCGACCATAGACACTGGCAAAAATAGAATTCATGTTTTTTACAAGTCTTGCCTTCGCAACACTCACAGAAACTTTCGGTCCAAAAGAGCCAACCGATTCATACCACTTCATGGTTCTCCGTATTTTATACAAACCATCTTTATCGTTGCGAAAACGATTTTTCCAATAAGCACTTTCGAAGTCAGTTGGTTTACGGCCAAAAGTATCAAGAAATGCTTTTTCAATAACCAGGGGAACACTAATTTGTTTAATTGAAATTTTCTCCGCGCTCGTAGATCCATCACACGGATACCCCAAATCGCCACAAACATATGTTTTGTTATCCGAAGGACATGTGTGCAAATTGTGGCATCCGGAACGGTGCGCAAAAACCGGTTTAGCAACAATTATAAAAGCTACCATCAAGACAATATTCATGCTCGCCAATACCACTTTCCTCATCTCTTTATTTTAACACCTATTTTTTTGAGAATACAAACTTTAATTTTTCCCATAAATCAACGACTGAAAAAATCAATCAAACTTATCTCGCACACTAAAATCGACCACGACTAAAGCGATAAACGGAAGTAGCCAGACAAAATACTGGTTGTACAATACGGATGTGAAGCCCATAACAATCGCCATAATTAGTAATGTTCCCGCAACTAAATTAACTTCTTTCCGCCAGCCCGCAACATAAACAGCACCAACGATAAACAGCATCAGAAACGATTTGCTATTATTTGTCACATCCAGCAACTGATCCATTGATGGCGCGAAGCCATGCACTGATTGCGCCGAGCGTTCAGTAACATTTAGAAGCGCCTTCGTAACAGCACTTGGATCATTAATAAAAAACGGTAACGTAATCAGGGCAGGAACAATAAATACGAGAACAAGATGTAAAAATAATTTGGAGAATTTCACTTTTTTATGGCGCCACAAATAGACAATGAAAATAGGAACAATCAAAATAGCAAGCTGTTTTACAGAAATAGAAATTCCAAGGAACAAGGCTGCCAAGGCCGGCATTCGATTCACCAAGATAATTGCTAATAGCAAAAACAAAACACCAAGAAAATCCGTATGAGCAATTTGGGCCACATTCACCGACCACCGATTAAACAACCAAAAACCTAAAATGGCTACGGCCAAAATTGGTCGTCCTTTTCGATAAGAATAAATTGCCAGTATGGCCCCAATACTGAGCCAGGTTAGAATCATAATCGGCCGCCACACTTGTGCCCACCTCACTAAATCATCAACCCCGAATTTTGCGAAACCGGCCGCCACCAGATACATCCCTGGTAAATGCGCCGGATACCCCATACACGCTTCCGTCGTCTCAATCGCGCACGAATATGGATTTTTCCCTTGCACAATCTGCAACCCGCGATGTAAATACATTGAAATATCATCCTTCGCGATATTTTCGGAGTAAATTTTATCAAGCATCGAAGTTAACCAATTTTTTCTTTCGGCTAATTGCAGTGCGATGGCTATTGTTTCACCGCTTTTGATTTGGTCATTATTTGGTATTCGCACTTTTATTTTTCCATTTCCGGTCTGCTCCAAAACAAGTGAGTATATTTCGGCGTCGTCAACGCTAATCGTGGGAAAAGAAAACTGCAACGCCGCATTATCCTCCCGCTTAATTAGTTTTGGTTTTGTCACCTTAAGTAAATTGCGTCCATCAGGTGCAATCACGGCCAGCTCCACTGATTCAAAATCGACCGGCTTTAATTTATTTTCCGCCACCCCCTCGTCAACCCAAACGAAAAAATAATCAATCTTCCCAACCGGAACCAGCACTTTATTCGCAACAGGCACTTTTGGCACCAAAACAAAAGGTTCGCTTTTTGAAAGCACTTCAACCGACCGTCTGCTCTTGAACGTCGGCGAAAGTAGTATCAACAACATTATTAACAACAAGACTCCGGCAATCAAATTACCTTGATGTCCACGCAAACGGAGAACTAAATCCTTTATTGTCTTAGCCATACGGTGATTATACTGGATTAGTTATAAATTACATCCTCAGTTAATCATCAAACCAAATCACTTACCAACTAAAGAATTGCGTTAAAAAGATAACCCGTAAAAATAATCCCTATCGCCACTATGGTAGCAAAAATTACAAGGAGTTTGGTTTTCATTACTTTCTTTAAAATCATAAACTCGGGAAGCGAAAGCCCTGTCACGGCCATCATGAATGCGAGTGTCGTGCCCATCGCGACTCCCTTCTCTGTAAGCACACTAACGAGCGGTATAACCCCGGCGGCATTTGAGTAAAGCGGAACACCAATTAATGTTGCCAGTGGCACGGCATACCAATTGTTACCACCCACCCAACGCGCCAAAAACTCTGCGGGCACGTATCCATGAATCCATGCGCCAAGCGCAATACCGACCAAAACATATGGCAAAACCTTTTTTAGAATCCCGAGAGAATATGCCCACGAATATACTACTCTTTGTTTCCAACTTTGTTTGAAACCATAAAACTGCGCTGGCCTTGTCTGACTGAGAACAGAATCATCCACCAAACCATCCAACTTCATTTTACCAATTATATATCCTGATAATGTCGCGATTATCAAGCCACTTGTGACATAAATCAACGCCACCTTGGGTCCAAATGAACCAAGCAACAGAACGAGCGCAACCTCGTTAATCATTGGCGATGAAACCAGAAAAGAAAATGTCACACCAAGCGGGACGCCCGCCTGTATAAAACCCAAAAAGAGCGGGATCGCACTACAGGTACAAAAAGGAGTAATAATGCCAAAGAGCGCAGCTGTTAGATTGCCCAACAGAGTATTCTTTCCAGACAATATCTGCCTGGTTCGTTCGGGTGGAATAAAAGTACGAAGCAGAGAAACAATAAAAATAATTACCAATAGCATCAACAATATTTTTACCGAGTCAAAAACAAAATAGTTTACCACTTCACCCAAACGAGAAGCCGGATCAAGATTAATCAAACGGTAAACAAGAAAATCCGCAAAAAACTGAACAGGATAAAAAATATTCATGCGCATTACTGTTTTTCCTCCCGATTGATGTCAGTCTCCTTATTCAGTTTAATTATTTCTAATATTTGTTCCTCACTGGGAATATGGCCGGCCAAAACCGGTACCCCATCAATCACAAGCGCCGGGCTTTGAATAAAACCCATATCGATCATTGCTTGAACATCGGTAATATGTTCCACCTCAGCAGTTATTTCGTTTTCAATGATTACCTTCTTTACGCGTTCGAAAAGACTTTTACATGTAGAACAACCTGATCCGTACACTTTTATTTTCATCTAATTAACGAAAAAAATTAATGCTTATCCCGTGAGTTCGCCATCATACTACTATCTTCTTCTAAAATCCTCAAAAGTCTGTGTTTGACTATTGTTTCTCAGCATTCCCCGCATCGGACCGCGTTTTAACCAAATATTATCCAAACCGGTTAAGTTGATTAATATCCCAGCCAACAACACAGACAAAATGAATCCGGAAACTACCAACCACGCATTGTGCTTATAGACAACCTCGTAACGACGTAAGATGATAACTCCGGCAACTAATCCCACCACTGCAACCGGAATCGTCCACCAAGGAAAGCTTCCCAATAACTGATCTAAGCGATACTGACCCATTGGTCCATGAGAACGTAAAGAAAATTGGACCAAGCTCACCAGGAAAACAGATAGCACAACCGACGCAACCAGCCCAACAAGCATTAAAATCGACCCGCCGATATAGTAAATAGTTGGGCGCATTTTTATTTCATCGTGACGAATTTTTTCCATCACCGCGTCTTTAATTTTTATCTCTTCGTTTGACATATTTTTTTCATAATAATCTTCGATCTCTTAATGCGAATCGCAACAGTCCCGGGCGGGATGTGCAAAATATCACTAATTTCATCATATGTTTTATCTTCAAAATAATATAACGCGAGCGGTTCCGCATACATTAACGGCAACTGATCCATACACTGCACTACTTCTTCACTAATTTCTTTCTTTTCAAAATCTTTTTCAATGTTTTCATTACTCTGAAAATCCATATCATCCAGAATTGGTACCTCCTTGCGATATTTTTTTACACTATTCATTGCTTCGTTATGAACAATGCGATAGATCCAGCTCGAGAACTTCTTTTTTGTATCAAAGCCCTTGAGGTTTATAAAAGACTTGATGAATGCCTCTTGTACGATGTCAGATGCTTTTAACTCATTCTTAATCAGGTTAAACGCATATCTAAATAATTTTTTTTCATACCGATCAATAATCACTGAAAATAATTCTCGATCTACCGACCGAATAATTTCCACTAATTCTTCATCGGTTTTTTCTTCGTACTCAATCATAGACTCATAGTCGCCATTTGGGTATTGTGCCTCGGTTTAACACCAAGGCACAACCCCAATTTTCTTACAGATTAACGGTTTCTATTCTGTCCCATTCCCATTCCTTTTCCCGTTCCGTTTTGCAATCCCAAGCCAAGTTCTTGACGAATTTTCTGTGCCTCAGCTGTCTTGCCTTCTTCGGTCAATTGGTGAATTTGAGCAAACTTTGAAAAATTATCCTTAGTTACAACTTGTGTAACGCGACCACGACCCTGCATTAAATTTTTCCAGGCATTGTAGTCTCCTTTCTCAAAGGCGGCTTCCATCGCCGTATGGCGCTCAGCCGTATAATTTGGACCCTTAATATTTGGGTCGCCACGATACGCGCTTGCCACGCTCGGAAGCGTCATTGCCACTCCACCAGCCAATAGAGCCAAAGCTCCTAGCCCCAATAATGTTTTATTCATCTATTTCACCTCCCTTCATAATGTTTTTCTTCATTGCGCCCCTAATACAACCAACCCTCGTTTTTACTTTCACTTGACAATATATTAGCACCTGCTAATATGTATTTATGGATGACAAACAGCTGCTCGCAACTATTGCAAACCCCGTTCGTTTGCGACTAATCAGTTGCTTAAGCAAAAAAGGAAAGAACGTACAGGAACTAATTAACACCTGCACTCTTTCGCAGTCTGCAGTCTCGCAGCATCTTGCGAAACTAAGAAAATCTGGATTAGTGAAAACTAAGCGCAATGGCGCAGAAATCCACTATTCCCTCGCCAGTGCGAAGACAGCAAAAATTGCTCATTCAATCTTAACTTTTATCAATAATAAATAATTATATGCAACCAACAAACGTAAAAATTTACTCCACTCTTTCCTGTCCATATTGCAAAATGGAAAAATCGTGGCTAGACGAAAATAACATTAAACACGAGATTGTTTACGTAGACACCAACGAAGATGCTGCCCGAGAAATGGTAAGCAAAACACAACAAATGGGTGTGCCAGTCACTGAACTTACATACGCTGAAGGCGAGCCGGTTTATGTGGTCGGATTCGACCGAACCCAGCTTACAGAACTATTGCTACAAAAAGCGTAGACTGAATCTATTAACCATAAGAATACCTAAAATGAAAAACGAAAGCTCAACAGATCGAATAATTCGCGTAATCGCTGCGGTTGTTATATTTATCATCGCCTTGTTCACTACAGGGATTATCCAAATCGTTCTTTATGTCCTGGCCGCAATTATGTTATTCACAGCCATCACCGGTTTTTGCCTGCTCTACAAACTTCTCGGAATAAATACGGACGCAATGTAACGATAAAAAGGTCTAAATAACACCAATCCCGAATAAAAAAAATACCGCCTTGAGCGGTATTTTTTTATTCCTCGTTCTTTAATTACACTTTTCAAACGCCACCAAATGCTTTTGTTCAGATGCGTTCATTAAACTCGTAAAGACACCGGTAATATCTACGTAATCGGTAACGCTTGGAAGTAGCTCGTCTTTATACAGTTTGGCGTTTGCAATTTCCGCGTCAACTCCTGTTTGGCAAGCTTGCTGAAGAGTAGTTGGAATTAAAATCTTGCCACTAATCCACACATCTTCTGGAATTTGCAAACCATACTTATCAAACAATGATTTGAGCGAAGATATGTGTTGTTCCTCCGCCCGAATAATCATCGAGAACGGCCTAACCATTCCGAATTTATTTATGACGTTTTGATAAACGGCATGCGCCTTAAATTCATCATCAATTGCTTTGCCAAGAGCAACCTTCGCTTCTTCAGACAAGCCGGCGACCGGATAGTCAAAATTGCTTACCGCCAAACACTCGTCAGATGAACAATTTCCCTTGTTAATGTTGCCTACCCCATTTTGATTATTACCACCATTCATCCTTTTTGAATTTTGTGAGCCAGAAAAGGCAAACTGGTAATATATATAACCTCCAGCCAAAATGACTATTAAGGCCAAAACTAGTAACGATGTTTATTTATTCATTATTTATTTTTATATTAGTTAATTGTCGAACGATTTACCCCTTCTTGGTTACAAACTTAGCACACTTTTAATACCACAACTACACTCCGCCACCCTTAAATTTCTTCAAATCTTTCTTGGCTTTATTGATGAACTTTCCAAAGTCACGGTCCGCTTTTCTTTTTTCCCAATTCGACATCTGCGAATTATCAGTTTCTTTTTTTAGGTTCAGGTAATTTGAATATTTTTCTTCATTTAATTTTCCATCACTTAACTCCTCAAGAACTCTGCATCCCGGTTCCTGAGTATGAGTACAATCTTTAAACTTGCATTGCCCGGCCAAAACCGCAATTTCTCCAAATACGCTATCAGCGTCACCGGCAATGATTCCAATCTCTCTCATGCCGGGATTATCGATCACTATTGCGCCGTTTTTTAAAAAATACATATTGCGCATTGTCGTTATGTGCTTCCCCCTTTTGGATTGTTCACTAATTTCTGCCGTCGAAGCAACATATTTCCCAATCAGTTTATTTATCAAAGTGGATTTTCCAACACCGGAAGAGCCCAGAAAACAATAAGTCTTGCCAGGCAATAAATACGTCATCAAGGTATCAAGCCCGCTATCATCAATAGTGCTAGTGGCAATAACCATAACGTTTTTAAATCTTTCTTTAAGTTCAACCAATTTTATCTCAAGCTCTTCTTTCGAAATTAAATCAATCTTGTTTAACACGATCACCGGCTTAACGCCCGCTTCACTCAAAATGACAAAATATCTTTCAAAACGATTAAGATTAAAATCGCGATCGGTCGATTCAACAACAAATGCTTCATCAATGTTAGCTCCGATAATTTGCGTTTCATTTTTGTCGCCGGCCTGGTTCTTATCTCCGTACTTTCTTTTTATTATAGTCTTACGTGGGAGCACTGCTTTTATTACTGCTTGTTTGTTTTCCAGTTCTTTAATCGCCACCCAATCTCCAACTGCCGGATAATCCTCCGTGGCGTTAGCGGTAAACATCATCTTACCAGTAATTTTTGCCAAAAACTCGCCATTCTTACCAATAACTTTGTATTGCCCACGACTCATCACGGTAACCCGCGCCACCTCACAATCAAGCAACCCCAATTCAACTCTACCTGACTCGAAAAATGCATCATACCCAAAAACTTCAAGTTTTCCAGTAGCCGTAATCATTTGACAATAATAGCTCAGAAATAACCCAATGCAACAGAACTATTCCACTTGAGACCCAGGTTTATTTATTCCCGCTCTCGCGTTTTTAACTACAAAACTCTATTTAATTATTACTTGGGACTCTTTCTTTTCCTGGATTTCTTTGGTTTAGGAAAAGGCACATTTTCTGATGTAATACGGACCAAATTACAGAGCCACTCGCGATCCTCCATTTGTCCACCATCAATCTCCATTGAAACTTTCGCGCCAGGATAAGCATATCCTTCTTTATAATATTTTCCGACAAATTCCTTTCCCTGTTCGGTAATTTTAATATACAAAGTATCGTTGCACACGAGACCGACAACCTTGTCGTCAAAATACAAAGCATATTCACCAAACATTTTTTTCGCTCTCGCCCGTCCCTCTCTCACTAATTGGTCCAAAATGAAATCGACAGTTGATTGAGATGTGGCCATAACCACATTATACACTTCGAATAAAATCAAGAGGCTTTTGCCGTTGACTTTGCTATATGCGATAATTCAAAATATGAGGAACAAATTATTTTTAGGCGCATTGCTGGTTGGTACGATTATCTCCGCCTCCGATTCTTTTGCCGGTGGAACAGTACAAGGTGTCGCGACGACGAAGACCCCAAGCGGTTTCAGGGTTGATAAAAAATTCTACCCTTCAAACCATAATCCCAATTTCCTGCCAAACGGCACATTAGTAAAAAAAGCCACAAACAATAATGTTTACCAAATTCGCGACGGTAAAACGACTTTAATTTTGAACAGTATTTTGGACCGCTGGCTTGGCGAAAATCATTTTTTCAAACGCGACATTATCCGCACTATTTCAACGGAGGATTTTGCCCGCTACCCGCAAGGTAATGCTGTCAATAAAATTTACGTCGGGAAGGTTTTAAAAGGATCTTCGGGGAAACAGTATTTCATTGATGACAAAATGAGAAAACGAGAATTGTCGACCACGGCTCGCGCCACATTAAAATTCCCCGCAAATAATCTATACGCCACCACTGATGCGCACCTGACCCAATTCTCTACCGGCAAACCCTTGGATGGAAAATCAATCCCTGGCGGATTTGTATTTTACGACGGACATTATCACGGTGGACGAATGTGGAAGACAACGGAAGCCGGTGATGGAAAAATTGAAAAACATTTATACCTCAAAGACCGCTTCTATGAAGCCGACGGAAATCCGGATGAGAGCCAGCGCGTTGCTTTGTCGTCAGCGCAACTGGCGACACTACGTCGTGGTGTAAACATCGACAAATATCCGGATGGCTGGTTTATTGGAATTGGAAAAGATGTTTACTTGATGCAAGGAGGAAAAAGAAGAAAAATTGCCAGTCCTGAAATTTTAAATGCGATGAGTGGGGCAAATCAGGCGAGAAAAGAGTACCCCGAAATTTTCACCAAATACGCAACCGGAGAAGACGTGCGAGCATTCAAAAATACAATTGCCCCAAACACAAACAGCAGTACAACAAGTGGCGCAAAATCTGCCCCTAATACGGCACATAACCTAACCCGCGTGCGACCGGAAATCCGCGCACTCATTGCCGATATGAATAATATTTTTATGAGCGTTTTCGATCGTGACCCGTCGGTGAATGACAATCAGTTTTGGGTGGATTATGCATACAACGGCGAAGTAAAAAACAAAGCTGAACTGCTGAATGCAATGAAGGGCGCGAAAAAGTCGGGAAACAATCCGGCCCGCACACCATTAAACGCGGAACTCGACAGCTCCGTCCTGGAAAATAAATGGTTTCCTTATTTTTTCTATTTTACCCACCAACGCGATGCGAACGAGGATGAAAAAGATTATTGGTTCAATCGCATCAACACGGATAAGAATACCCCTGAGAAACTAGGCGGCACCATTCAGTGGCTGAAGGACACCCAAGGCCGCTCAATGCGCTAATGAAATAATTTTAGAAAATTATATTACCAAACTTTTGCCTACACCATTGTTTAATTAACAATATCCACAACGTTTATTTTTTAAAAACCGCCGTGATATTAATTGTTACTTCTGTAACAGGTTCGGTTATTGATAATGCTTGTTTGGTTGAATATCCCTGATAATCAACTTTCAATTGATGTTTTCCCGCTTCAATGTTTTCAAACTGAACCTTTCCGTCACTATCACTAACAGCCGTCTGCGGTTCCGACGAAATAGTAACCGTCGCACCAATAAGAGGCGTCCCCTCCTCCGAAGTCAACTTCACAGTCACTTTTCGATAAACATGCGCGGGATTTTTTTCAAATAATTTCGCTATTTTTTCTCCCGTCCCTACAAATAATCCAACAAACGAGCGAGACGTATTGGAAATCATCGAACTTGTTTTTGACCCGGTTGTTTTAAACAGATTGAAGGTGAGATCGATCCATGTTTCATTGGGTATCTTTTCAGTTGGTATCTCAAGCGAAGATTCGGGTACAGTGGTTATCATCGTCGGAACAGTTGGCGCAACTTCCGTCTTTTTCTCAATCTTGCTTTTCTCAACAACATTATTAGCAGTTGGTTTTTGCTTTATGAGAAAAGGCTTTTCTTTCACAATATTTTGCTTTGAATAAATTGGTTTTGGGGAAGGCAATATTACAGCTACTGCTTTCTTTTTAATAATAACCTCACCTTTTGCACGACGAACCGTTGAACCATAATCAGAAATAATGGAATATGGATAATTTCCGGGTTTTGACAATGCCAATTTGATGAAAAATTCCGGGTTACCTTTTTTGTCCTTTGCCAAGGCAAGTTTGTACGTTTTTTTATTTATTGTTACAACAACGTTTTTTACCTGATCTGGATCGGGCGCTTTGACATGCAACACAAACGGCGCATCTTGCTCAACTTCAATCTTTGATAAAATTTTCCTGTCTACACTTTTTACCTCCTTCTCATTTACATCTATCGTGTGCACCGGATCCGGTAGTTTTTTTTGTGAACCCGATGAGACACTTGATTCAACTGATGATGCAGGAGCTAACACTGTTTGCAATACCCACGAAGTTTTATCGGAAATACCCGAATAGGAGTTACTCGAAGAATCGGTAAAAGCAGTAGGATCAATTTTTATATAATAATCCGTTGCATACACCAAATTTGTAGTCGGGTTTATTGAAATTATCGAAGTTCCACCGCCTGTCACTTGCCCACTCGTCACGTCTACCGCTTCCACCAATACGTCTGTGAACTTATTAAAGATACTCACACTGCCACTGCCGACATTCACATTCTCGTTGAATTCAATGGCCAAATTTCCACTTAACTGCACCCCGAAAGACCCACTGACCGGACTGAGAGCAACTACGGTCGGGGCAGCAGAATCGCTTGTGGTAAATCTCCAGGTTGTACTGTCGGTGATACCGGCAAACGAATTATTGAATAAATCCTTAAAAGCGCCGGCTTCCACTGAAACATAATACTGCGTGACATCATCCAAAACGGTAGCCGGATTAATGCTTGCCGTATTGTTTACAATCGTCACTTTTCCGGTGTCATCAGCGGCAACTGTCTCGATCTCGGAGTTGTCTGATACTTTTTTAATGGTGATATTTTTTCCGGTTACCGCCGTAATATTTTCATTGAATGCCAATACCAAATTCGCCGTAGATGAAACACTGGTCGCATTATTGGCGGGAGAATATGTTTGGATAGTGGGAGGTGTTGAGTCAGGCGTTGCTTCCGCACCCGCAGATACAGTGGGTTCATTGTTCACATACTTTCGCACCATAAACCAATCCGTATAAACATATCCGTTTCCCGCTCCTGGTTGAAGAATTATTTTTGGATTAAGTGCCGTATCGGTGGAGATATAGCTTGTATCACTTATGGTAGCCTCGGTTACTCCATTTATTATGATTTTATTTACAGTTGGAGTCCAAATAAAATCGTAAGTGCGCCAAGCATTGTGTGGACTGCTGATGTTTGAGTAACTTGCGGTACCACTCTTAGCGGATTCAATTTTATATGAATTAGACGGTGAAGCCCAATTAAGAGACTGAATATTCATCGCCAAACGATCATTCCAGTCGGCGCTGGTAAACCCCATTTGAGCAGTAATGTTTGAAGGAAAAACGAAATCTGAATAATATTGAGAAGCTGTAAGCGCGTATCCCGGACCAAATGTGTTTTTGGCTTCCCAAGAAGCCGAGTGCCACGACCCGGATGCTGTACCAGTTAAACGGGCGTAACCGCCAGATTCGGAATAAGAGGCAAGTACGGCATTATCCGTGGAAACAGTCCACTTGTTTGTATCAATACTGTCATCATTGAAATCATCATAAAACGCGAAAGTATTATCGCCATTGCTCGCGCTTGAAGCACCAGCCTTTCCGTAATAAAGATATATCGTTTTTGTGCTGGGATTGGCTGGAACACTATCCACTTCCACCCACACTGTCGCAACGATTCCGGAAACAGACTGTACCCAATAATCAAGCGCCGTGTTGCCGTCGCTAGTAGCAAAACGGATGTCATTGAAACTATCAAGGACATTTGTTCCCAGATAAATCGTATTACCGCTATCGCTACCGGCGCCTTTGTTCAATAAAAACTTAAGTTGATAATTAGTTAAGGCTCCACTCGATGATCCTGTTATTGTAATGGCTTTTCGATAACCATAACCGGTAAGCCAGTTTTCGCCATCAGCATGAACGCTTGGTATAAATCGAAAACAAAGAAGCCCCAAGATAACGAGAACAAAGAATATTTTAATTTTGATTTTAAACAAGCTCATTTTATTCCACTTCATTATACAACAAAGAATAAAAATTAGGACCTAACCACTTTTTCATATTTACCCTAACTTAAATTTTACAAAAATAACCGCCCTAATTAGGAGAATTTTTGGTTATTCCACCACCAACTATACTATATTTCAATCTTTTTTCTGTAACACCTTTGTGTTCAACCAGGTTCCCAAGAAATATGTAATTCCTGTCGTATCGTCCATTGATGAAAATCTTTTGAAATTCACACTTTCCAAATTGCTCTCTCACAAGATTGTATTTAAGGTAAGGAGGAGCAAAGATTACAATATTGGGAGTAATATTTTTTCTTATTTTTTCAATCATTACCCCTAATTCCGGATTCCTGTCTAAAACATTCGTTCCATCTGGCAACTCTTTTGACACCCAATAAGGAATATCATAAATGGCTACATCTGCCTTGATCTTTTTCAAAATGTTTTGATCTGAAATATCCCCTTGAATAAAATCAATCTTACTCGCTATACCAGCAGCCTTGAGATTTTGGCGGCAAAAATCTAGTACTTCTGAGTCTATTTCTATTCCGATAAGCTTTTCAAATTTGCTAGCCACGGCCCGCATGGTGACACCCACACCACAACACAATTCCACCAATATTTTACCCTTGTTTTCTAACCTCTCAGACAAATAATCCGCCGCAACCGGATAATTAGAAAGATAAAGAGAATACTGATCACCCTTGATACTTTTTCTGTATCCGCGTTTAGCAATAATCTCCGCTTTTGTGTCGTCTATACCCACATTATTTTTCCTAATTATTTTTGCTATCAGCTTCCAAAACTTCTTTTACAAGTTCAGGAAACTCATCTGTGCCTATATCATTCATTGTGTAGTGACCGTGATTATCTAAGCCGACGATTTTTCCGCCTAAAACATCGTTAAACAACTTAAGGCTTTTCTTACCATCTTCTTCTTCGGTGTTGGAGGTAAACATCACAACTCTGCCAACTCTATTCTTGATCGTTTCATCAATTGGATATTCATAAAATTCCTTGCGATACCCATCATCCTTATCCGTCACTTTCCATGGAGCAACAAGAATAAGCCTTGCGACTTTTCTTTTACTGTCTCCCAACCAACGCACCAAAAAAGCACAACCGCAACTATGACCGATTAAAACCGTATTTTCGTTAATTTCACACTTCTCAAATGCTTCTTTGAATTTTTCATAAACTGGGTTCCACGGATCTGGCATTAGCGGAGTTGCAACATCGATTCCACTTTCTGTTAACTGTTTCGCCGTCCAAGGAATCCAATGTTTATCATAAGTTCTGGTTTCAGGATCCATTGCTTTCTCTGCATCCGACGGACAACCGTGGATAATTATACAATTAGTAATCATTATTCAAATTTCCAATTCTAAAATTTCTCCATCTCCCAATTGTCGATTTAGTTCCTTACCAATAAAACGGTAAATCGTTTTTATCGGTCCACCATGTGAAACAATAGCGACTGTTTTATATTTTCGTGCTGAAATATCCTTAAAAGTACTTATCACCCTTGCATTGAAATCTTCATAACTTTCACCTTCCGGATCCGTGTACAACGGATCTTTGTGGCTCTCGACAACCTCCGGAAATCTTTCTTTCGCCACGACCTTCGTCAATCCGGTCAGTACACCATAATGTCTTTCGCGCAACCCATCGATAATTTCAACTGGAACAGCTATTTGTCCATTGATAATTTCCACAGACTCCCGTGCGCGAATCAATGGGCTCGATAAAATAATTTCAATATTTTTACCAATCAAACTCGTGGCTGTCTGTTGCAATTGGCTTTTTCCCTTTTCGGTTAAATGATCGTCATAACTACCACCGAAGCGATCTTCCACATCTCCGGTTGTTTCTCCATGACGAATAACATAAATTTTCATTAGTTTACTATATCAACTTTCAATATCTACGCAACCAATTATTTTACGTTTATTGGTGCCTGTTTTACCCCACCCCTGATTACACTATTTTTTGAGCGATTGGTATTCTGATCGTATCCCAATTTTCTCGCAAAGATGAAACCATATCGCCCAAAAATTCAAGAAATGCGACTTCAACCATTTTTACATGCTCTCCCGAAACTAGATCATCAAACTCAGCGTGCCATTCCACCAAACAATCATTACCATCAATCATTATTCTAACTAGTTTGAATTGAATACTTTTCTGCTCAAGGACAACCTTTTTGTTCCAATATTTTCTAATCTCCTCGTGTCCAACCATTGGTTCAGATAAAAAACCTTCTTGATATTTTGCGTCCTTTGTAAAGATCGTCAATATCTGTTCGACACCCTGGTTTTTCCATGCTTCACTATATATTTCTATTATTTCCTTTACTTTTTCTTTTGTAATCATTTTTTTATAATATGCTCTCAACGGAAACTAGTCTACCAATTTGGCATCCGACTCCCCTCCACAAAAATACCGCCATGATTAGCGGTATTTTTTGTTAGCCCCCCCCCCCCCCCGAAGCAGAACAAAGCTCGCTTCGGGACGTAGCGAGGGTCGGTGGACTATTTATGTTGAGCCGCGTCGAAGTATTTATCCTGAGCTGTGTCGAAGGACCGAACCAGAATTGTGCTTATGAAGAAGCATGTATGTTTACCCCACCCCTGACTACACTATTGTTTAATCAATACCCTTCTTTTGATTTCCGCAATAACATCATCCCAATATTTCCCATGTCGAACATAATGTTCCGATTTTTCGCGCAAATTAGCTTCCAATTCAACAAGTGAAACAAATTTAATTTCTTCCACTTCTTCCTTCTGCAACCTTAGATTCTTAGCGCCGCCATCATATTTTGCCAAATATACATAGCAAAATTCATTGTTTTTTATTTCTCGATAAACTGCCATGACCTTTCTTGTTTTAAAGAAATCTAGTTGATCCTTTCTGAGTTGAATACCAATTTCTTCATCCGCTTCTCTTAGCGCGGAGACAATAGGCTCTTCACCAGCACCAATATGACCAGCCGCGGAAACATCCCATAATGCTGGATACAACTTTTTATTCTTCGCTCGCAACTGAAGCAGAATTTCACCTTTTGAGTTATATAACCAAAGATGCGCCGTTCTATGCCACAAACCATCCCGATGCGCCTCACTTTTCATCTTCTGGACACCAATGAGGTTATTGTTCTCATCAACAATATCGATTAATTCATCTGCCATATGTTCACATTATACAGAAATAATCACTTTACCCCACCCCTGACGATACTATTGTTTCGCGACCTTAACTAAGCGAATCTTTCTCAATCCCATAAAAAGCATAAATATTAATACCGCCTTTTCCACATAAAAACCATTTGGGTTCAATAGAATCTTCATTAAAGGCGTGTTTTGCTGAAAAACTGCATGAAACAACACCGATATTGGCAAGGTCAACCAGAGCCACGATTCTCGTGAAATTTTAAGATTAAGTCTTAAAAACAACTTTGTTAAAAGTAGAGCAATAAAAAATACTCCAATATATGCTAATACAAAATCGAAAACAGCAAACGGTCCAATTTTGAATTGTCTCAAAAAAACAACAATGCCCATGTCAGAATGATAGCATCGATATTTTCACTCTCCGGCCATTTTAGCCATCCACCAATGTACTCATCGGCCAAATCCGTAAATGATGACAAATAAACCAACAAAATCTAAAATTAATCATCACCTATTTAAATAAGTTATTGTTAATTGCACACAAGTTGCAAATGTTCCCCACAGAAGATATGGAATGTTGGCGTAGACCACCCAGCGGAGCTCAGGTGAAGCGTGCCAGACAGCACAGAGCGCCCAGATGAGCGTGCCGACGACGAGCAAGATGTCGATCGATGCGAGAAAATTATTTACCAAGCGGAATTGTATTGGCGCAAAGACAAAGTTAAAAACAAGATTGAGTGCAAAAGGGAGAGCCACCACCCACGGAATTTGCTTGGTGAATGCTTTATAAAAAATAGTACCGAAAGAAACGACAATAATTGCATAGAGCACCGTCCATGCCGGCCCAATAACCCAGCCCGGCGGAGCCCATGATGGTTTTATTAGTTGTGAGTATGGTGTTGTTTCGTTCATAAAATTTGAATACTATGGATTCTCGTACACTGTCTTCAATTTCCTGCACAACAATGGTTCATCTAAAACATCAGTGCTATCAACAAATTGATCAATGGAACCAATCACGGGAAGTTTTTTTAGTGATTCTTCCTTGATTTCAGTAATTATGGCTTTCACAAATTCATCGGCACTTATGACCAAATATGGTCTTTCGTGATAGAGAGAAACTTCCGTAGATAATGGCTTAGTTATTTTTAATAAGTTATGTGCTATCGCAATCACTTTATATGCTTCAGAAAGATACTTTTCTCTTTCCTTCCACGAAGTCGCTAAAAACACGCGAGATAATATTGGTGACAAAACTGGTGCAATATTCAAATTTTCAAAAGCGGTGCCGAACCACTTGGTATAAGGATAATATTTCTTCTCCATCAAGAAACACAATTTCATTATTTCTCGCACCAGCCGAGAAGCCCCTACGCGGGATCCCAATTCGTCCCCAACATCACCTGTACGCCCGACAAATGCTTGCTCTTGTGCGATTTTTGTCCACTGCGATGCCAAAAGATAGAGCCAAACTTCATTGGGATAATAGTGAAATTTATTTCTTACTTCTTCCAATTCACCTAATCCATCGAAATATACTTCGCCACTTGTTAAAGCAAGCAATCTCTGTTGAGGAAATGATAACCAATCATGGTTTAAAATCTCTTGATATGGGTCAAAACCCAAACGCATTAACCAAAGGGATTTGATAGTAAAAAATTCAATCATGTGATTTACTGGGCCACTGATTATTTTTTCTGCACTTCTTACACCGTGTTCTTTTGCATTTGAAAAGTTGGTGGAATAGCCCATGAATTCATATGGAAGTTTTTCAGATAACTTTTGAGATATTTTTTCCTTTAATTCCACAAAATCTTCTTCATTCAATAAAATCAATAACCGAGGACCCCAGTGGTGATCTCTGGAAATTTCAGTATCATAACCCAACACTTCTGACCCCCAACCAATAAGGGCCGAAGAATATTTTAATCCCAGAAACTCAGAATCAAGGATTGGTTTAACTATTTCTTGACAAAACCGTCTGCTTAACTCAATTCCTTTTATAAATTCGGTGGCCATTAAGCGGATTTTAACAACGAAACGTTCTGACGTCTACGCCCCGCGTGTATGCATATGAAATTGCACTAATTAAAATGAAAATCAGTTTACCCCGCCTCTGACTACACTGTTGTTTTTTTTAACAAACTTGGTTACCTGCGCCACGTAAAATTCAATGCGTTTGGTATTCTTGTCCATCGCCCACCGAAGCTTATCTAATGCAACCAACAACTGCAAAACCATAATTTCATTCTTGATATCTAAATAATCAGATTCTGTCATACCATATCCGTTCAACAACGCTTTAAAATATTCGGTATTTTCTCCAACACTTTCATCGATAATTATTCCGAAGTCGTAATCTGGTACTACGTGGGCTTGCGCGCATCCCCAATCAATAATATTTGGTACTGAACGATTATCAACAATTACGTTTGCCAATGAATAATCTCCATGCGACAACCCAAAATTGAATTTTTTATCAAGCAACGAACTAAGCAAACTTTGTATCTTCGCAGAATTTTCATCATTCAGAACCCCTCTTTTACGAAGTTGATCGCCTTTGTTTAACGAATTAATATTGTAGTCGATATATTTTTTCCATTCATCAAAATTTCCACTTCTAATATCGCTTAGTTCTTCTCCAAAACCATTGACACTGATATTGTGTATTTTTTTCAACTGTATACCCAGTTGGTACCACAAGTCTTGAGATTGAACTATTTCAGCACCATTCTTTCCTTCAATGTAGTCAAATAGAATAAAAGAATGTTCACCACCAATACCCACTTCCAACGCTTTTGGAGTATGAACACCCATTAATGCTGCCTCCTCAGCACACCAACATTCTTTTTTAAACCTTTCAAAACTTGATGGTTCGTTAACCCTTAATATGACATTTTGTCTATCTGTTTTAACTAGATAAACTTCATTCATATGGCCTTTATTAATAACCTGAGTAATGTCTTTAATCGAACCATGTATCTTTTTTTCTGCTAACTCGATGATGGCATTGCCTTTTTTAGACATAATCAGGGTGCTTTGAAACAATTAGAGAAATATTTGTTAAACGTTTCCTCAGAGGACTGATTTGAAGTATCTATGAAATTTTCTTTACCTACAATTTCTTTTACATCCCAAAGTTCTCCAGAAACAGCTTTTATTCTCTCCTCCCCGGTTGTCCAACAATCTCGTTCCTTATCCCGCTTAACGGTAACCGCTTCTGTTGGAAAAAGAACCTTAATTAGCAGGCCACTTCCAAATCGACTACGAAACATATCAAAAAACTCGGCGTACCGACCAAAAATAATATAGTCAACAACAACACTGTGTCCTTTTTCAATCAGTTCGCTCGTCTTATTGAGAATTTTTTCATGCGCTTTTTTTAGTTTTTCTGAATTCTCTGGCAACCACTGGCCACCATCAGGAAAAAACTCTGTATCTTCACTATCGGCATCCAGATAAATAGAACCACATCTCTCCGCGACCATCTGAGCGATTGTTGTTTTGCCAGCACCGCCCGGACCAGTAACAATTAATACTTTTGGCATAGTCAAATTGTACACCTATCACTAGTTTTCCCTCATTCCGACTCACTGAAGTACGAACAGCGAAAAATGGCCTCAGTTCGGAATCCAACTCTCCTCCACAAAAATATCTCCATGATTAGCGGTATTTTTTGTTAGCTCCCCCGAAGCAGAACAAAGTTCGCTTCGGGGCGTAGCGAGGGTCGGTGGACTACTTGTGCTGAGCGCAGTCGAAGTACTCATCCTGCCGTGTCGAAGGACCGAACCAGAATAATGCTCATGAAGAAGAATGTTTGGTTACCCACCCCTGACTACACTATTGTTTTGAACTTAATTAAGTGCCTCTCGCAAGCCTTCACGACCAAGATTATACCAAAAGCGTGTTTCTTCATTATCATTGCCATTAATAAATCGCTCCTGGTATGAACCTAGAAGTTCCATTGCTAATCCCGCAACAGAGTAAGTAAACAAATTGTCATGCTCTAATTTTGTGAGTGGGTTCAACAAGTTATAATTCGTATAAACCAAATCACATCTTTCACGCAAGGACGAAGTATGTTTTTCGTCATGTAAAAGATTGGCCGCAATCACGGCAAGTTCCTGCATTCTTGGGTACCAATTTGAAACGGAAAAATCCAAAATATAGATTTTGCTATCATTCCCCTTCAACACATTGGCTTTAGTAAAATCCCCATGCACAAAAGCACGCTGACAAAGTAGTCTCATTCGAGCCAATTTTTGAAAAGATGACACTGAAACTCAGAGACTTCTTATACCATAACGTCTATTTCCATCCAGATG
>CAIZMI010000040.1 GCA_903934015.1 uncultured bacterium | reverse complement strand
GCAACTGTATCATTAGATCCACCACTTGTTGTAGACCAATTACTGTTTGCGGTAAAATTGCCACCTCCTGGACCGATCCAGTACTTAACAGCAGCCGAAGCAGAATCAACAGAAGCGACAAAGAAAAGACATCCTGAAATTAAAGTCAGAAGAAGAACTTTTTTCAATCCTTTGTTTATCTTAGAAGCTACTGTTTTTGTTACGTATTTATGCACAATGATACAACATAATTGTACCACTCGAAGATGACTTCTCATAACGAAAAAAGATTAATAAAATTGGCCTGTACCCGTACACACATCTTTGCTACTCTGTGCTTATGCCATATCCCTCAAATAAAAGAGTTTTTTCCGGAATCCAACCCACCGGCGTGCCCCACATCGGCAACTACCTGGGCGCACTAAAACAATGGATTAACCTGCAAAAATCCAATAATACCTGTTTCTGGTCGATTGTTGATTTGCATGCCATTACGATGCCGTATGACGCCGGAACATACAAAACAAAAGTACTCACCACTGCCGCTACTCTATTGGCAATTGGGATTGACCCTGAAAAAAGCATTCTTTTTGTTCAATCACACGTACCCGCCCACACGGAAGCAACATGGCTGATGTCTTGTCAAACAAAATACAGCGAGTTACAACGCATGACCCAATTCAAAGACAAAGGCGAAAACCAAGCCAGCGTCAGTACCGGATTATTTGTCTACCCAGTTTTAATGGCCGTAGATATTTTACTCTATCAAGCCGACCTCGTTCCCGTCGGCGACGATCAAGTTCAACACTTGGAACTAACACGCACTCTCGCGACGCGCTTTAACAATACCTACAACCACCTTTTCACCGTTCCTGAACCATACATAATTAAAGAAGTGGCGCGCGTGATGTCCCTCAAAGACCCCGCCAAAAAAATGAGTAAATCCGGAAACCCCAACGACGCAATTTTTTTGACAGATTCACAAGACGAAATTCAAAAGAAGATTAAGACGGCAGTCACCGACTCCGGTTCTACTTTTGATCCGGACAACATCGGGCCGGCCTTAAAAAACCTTCTTTCTATTTACATCGCTTTTTCTGGGGTTGGTGTCGAAGAAACAATGGAAAAGTTTGGCGGTAAGGGTTACGCGACAATCAAAAACGATATCGCGGAAATGTTGATCGAAAAACTGACACCAATCCGCAATAAGGTGCGTATTCTTTTGGATAATGAATCTTCTCTTATGGCCAATTTGCAACTCGGAGCCCGTCGCGCCAATGAAGTAGCCCAAAAGAATTTGCGCGAAATGAAATCGCGCATGGGGTTTACGCAGATCTCTTGACGAGGGTGTAGTTATTAGGGTGTAGCGTATAGTTTACTATAATCATTCTATGGATTTCAGAAACTTCTTCTGAGTATGTTTACATTTGCACTACCACTGAAAAACAATAACTACCAAAGAAAAAACAGAAATCTGTACACTTAACACTAGCTCCCTAATGCGTTACCGGTTGTCCCAAGAAAGAATATAGTTCTTGCTTTTTTTGTTCCAACAACTCCTGTGTTTTTGCTTCCATATTCAAACGCAATAAAGGCTCGGTGCCGGATGGACGAAGATTGAACCACCAATCGGAATACTCAACAAATAATCCATCAAGTTCGTTCTGTTTTCCGTCTGCAAAACGCTTTCTTGCTTCCTCAATCGCAGCTTCCTTATCTTGAATAATAAAATTAATTTCGGGAGTTTTAGCATATTTACGTAATGGCGCGACCAATTCTGAAAGTGTCTTCTTGGTCTCCGACATAATTCTCAAAACCAAAATCATCGCCCGCATCCCGGATTCCGCATAATACTCGTCAAAAAAGAAATGGCTGGAAAGTTCCGCGGCAAAAATCGCTTTTTCCCTGCGCATCGCCGCTTTTATAAACGAATGCCCAACTCGTTCCGGAACAGCAATGCCACCAAATTGCTCAATAGCATCCTTTGTTGCCCATGAAGAACGCAAATCATAAAGAATTTTTGACCCCGGTCTTACTTTTAGTAATTCCTGAGCAATAAGAGAACCAATAAAATCACCGGTTACCGGCACACCTTTTTCATCCATAAATCCCACTCTGTCACCATCACCGTCAAATGCCACCCCCAATTGCGCCTTTTCCGTCAAAAGCATTTTACGCAAATCAACCAAATTGCTTTCCTTTAACGGATCGGCTTCATGATTCGGGAAATTTCCATCTGGTTCAAAATACATACGCGTAACTTCTAATTGAGGTAACTTTTCCAAAAGTTGCGGTAAAAACTTTCCACACATCCCATTACCAGAATCGATAACTATTTTAATTTTCCCTATTGGCCCCGCTTCCTTTAACACATAATCTAAATATCCATCTGCATAATCGGCCTCTGAAATAGTTCCAACAGTTTCCGAGACTGGAAAATCACCTTTTTCCGCCAATGCGCGAATTTCTAAAAGCCCTGTATCTTTAGAAATCGGCACTGCTTGAGCCAAGGTCATTTTGAAACCATTGTATTTACCCGGATTATGAGACGCTGATACCATTACTCCCGCGTCAGCACCAGAATGCCAAACTGAGTAATAAAACATTGGTGTTGTAACCATCCCCACTTTAATTACATTTGCGCCTTGAGAAGTAAGCCCTTTTATCAAGGCCGTCTCCATGCTTGGACCAGTCACCCGCATATCCCTACCCACTAAAATTGTTTTGGCTTTTGTAAACAAAACAAACGCGTGACCGATTTTTTCCGCAGTCTCAAGATCGAGCTCGTCAGGCACAATGCCTCTTATATCGTATGAACGAAAAATTGATGGTGAGTATGTCATTGCTATAGCTTAAAACAACCAATAAGACCATGTCGAGATATTTGTCAAAGCCCTAAGTCGTCTGTAGCCTTGTACTAAGGCCTAGTTCATAAACAAATTCCTCATCTTATGTCCACTCCATCTCTAACTACAACCACTTTTCAACCAAATAATATGAACAAGCCGATGGTTTCCGTCTCCGGCATTCGGGGACTGGTTAACGACTCCTTTTCGGAAGAGCTAATTAGAGTCTGGTCACGCGCTTTCGGTTTTTTTTGCCTAGCTAATATTAAAATTTCCCCTACCGATTATTCAATCGTTATTGGTCGCGACACACGCCAATCCGGTACTTGGGCAGAAAAAATAATTGCGGAAGAATTACTCAAATTTAATATACAACCGATTTTTTTGGGTATTGTTCCAACTCCGACAGTAGAACTTGCTGTCACCCACCACCACGCCAATGGCGGAATTATTATTACCGCCAGTCATAATCCCATTGAATGGAATGGTTTGAAATTTCTAGGATCAGACGGAGTTTTTCTTAACGCAAATGAAATCGAAATACTTAAACAATTACTGCTGAACAAGAAACCGGAATTATCATCAAAACAACAAGTATCAACACTCCAAGACACGGAAGCCATCGCACGTCATATTGAAAAAATCCTCTCCACACTCCCAATCAATGTTGAAATTATCCGCGCGAAAAAATTTAAAGTTGTTTTGGATCCTGTAAACGGTGCCGGCGCCTTAGCCGTACCGCTTTTACTGGAAAAACTTGGCTGTGAAATTATCACCGTTCATGGCGAACCAACAGGAATTTTTGGTCACAACCCCGAACCGCGTCCGGAAAACCTAACCGATTTGAGCAATAAAGTTAAAGAGATTGGAGCAGTTATTGGTTTTGCCGTGGACCCCGACGCGGACCGTCTTGCTTTGATTGATGAAACTGGTGTTGCCATAAGTGAAGAATATACGCTCGCTATTGCCGTTCTTTCCGCGATGCGTAATTTTTCAAATTCAAATACCATATTAAAAAACAATATTGTCGTTAATCTTTCAACTTCACGCATGATTGATGATGTAGCTAAATTATTCAATGCCAAAGTGATACGTTCGGCTGTTGGTGAAATTAACGTTGTTAAATCGATGCGTGAAAACAAAGCCTATATCGGCGGTGAAGGTAACGGCGGAGTTATTTTTCCGTCTTGTCATGAAGGCCGGGACTCATTGGTTGGAATTGCCATGATCCTTGATTTACTAGCAAATAAAAAAGAAAAACTTTCCGAAATCGTTGATTCTCTGCCTAAATACAATATGACTAAAGATAAGTTTCCACGCCCTGAAAATTTTGATGTCGAAAAGCTTAAATTAATTATGGAAAAAGATTTTCCTGATACCGTATTTTCAACAATTGATGGTTTACGAATGGATACCGATAACGGCTGGACGCACATTAGACCATCTAACACCGAACCGATTATCAGGATTATTACAGAAGCGAAAACAGAAAATGATTACCAATCTTTATTCAGTACCGCCAAAAAAGCATTAGAACAGTTAAAATAGCAAAAAAAACCTACGGGCGGAAAAACCGTAGGCACTGTGATCTGCTTTTTTGAGGCCTTTTGGCCTATGCGCTGATCGGCCGAACGACGAATCGGCAACCCCCATACCAATCCGACGAAAGAGAGTTGAGTTGCAGGTTCTTCCTTTCACCCAAGACAAACAACGTCGGAGCATTATTGCCCAAATGGACATGGTTCCGTCCCAGAGCGACCACCGGCTCACCAGCTCGTAGACGGAACTTTGTCACAGCGAGGACAAACTGACTCCACAGATCCTCTGGTTGAAGGCCGTTTTCCTGTAGGGCCTCAACCACTCCTGCCGTAGGCATCAACCTGTCACTTTGCCAAACAAGAATGCTTCCGGCCGGCCGGACAAAACCATCGTCAAGCTCTACTTTCCTCCGAATGTCCTTGTTCAAACAGCTCTCACGGATACCTGATCTGTCCAGAAATTCCTCCCAATTCCTGATTTTCACCGCCGAATGTTCAAATGTTTGAACCGTACCCATAATTCCCTCCACCTTTTTTACAATGAACAGCCTCCTTGAAAAACCACCAACACCAGACTATCTTAAACACATCTTCGCAATCGTCAATGATTGATTAATTTTTGTAACAATTAGGCCGAATTGCTTTCCATTAATCTTTACCGGCAAACAACACAATACAACACTATTTTTTGGCTTCCTAAGGCTGTATTTTAGATATAACACAACTGCACTATTGACATTTTCCCCATTTGGGAGTATTATTATCCCTTGATAAATCGACTGCCCATTTAACAGAGGTTCCCACTTCGCTCGCAAAAGCGAGCTTCGCGGGACAAGCTATATATCAGGAGAGAACTGGCATCCATACTAACGCCAGCCACCCCGAAAAGGGATCAAGATTAGTAAGAAACGGTTAGATTGATTATCTCTACCTGATGTATCTATATATATCATTTTGATAAGCAGTTTGACCGTTTTTTGTATCGAATCACACTGTCATCCCGCACTTAATGCGGGATCCACCAAAATAATAATCGTCAAAGTCTTAAACAAGAGTAAGCAATTCGTGTTTAAACCTTTGCTGAAGAAGAACTGATCGCTTCTTCCACAATTGAATATAAGAATGCGTAACTAAGCCCAGCACCAGACCATTTGATAATGGACGGTACTGGGCAAGGCAGTCACCTGGGAAAACATACCAGTAGCCGTTACGCACGAACCTTAAATGAGGGATGCGTAAACACTAACGCTCTCTCCCCTTTGTAAGGGGAGATTAAGAGGGGTTTAGGGGTTTATGCTCCCACTATTGCCTTATACACCGGCCTAAATTTTTTTATTGCCGTTTTGTTGTATATGGCATTAGCGG
>CAIZMI010000039.1 GCA_903934015.1 uncultured bacterium | reverse complement strand
GAGAGCCCTGAATATTTACTTGATTATGTATTTATGATTATTAAAGAATTTGAAGAAAAAAACTTTATGAAATATCCGATTCCAAATTTTAAATATTTAAACGAAACGGAGAAGCAGACACAATTAAGTTGACAGTCCCCAGCACAGCACGGCACTGATGTGCCGGCGCTGGCACCCTCTCGAACATCCACAGGATGTTCTCGGGGCATCCGCCGCGCCACTTGATAAGGGAGGGATTCGTTGCGTGCACACAACAGGCCCCGCATCAAGTGCGGGGCGACAGTTATTATTTTTTATCGTCTTAATCTTTCTTACCCTTGTATCCTGTTCCGACCGGGATCAACTTTCCAATGATGACGTTTTCTTTTAGACCCACCAGACGATCTTCACGACCGGTTACGGCGGCGTCGATTAAGACACGAGCAGTTTCTTGGAAGGAAGCGGAAGCTAGGAATGATGCTGTAGTCAAGGAAACTTTTGTGATACCAAGCAATAATCTTTCACCAATAGCCGGACGACCATCTTCTTTGGTAACGCGATTATTTTCTTCGGTAAAATCGGCAAGTTCATAGACGCGACCAGGCAAAAGAGTTGTTTCGCCACCGTCTTTAACGCGAACACGCGACATCATTTGGCGCACCATAATTTCCAAATGCTTATCATTGATGGCTTCACCTTGAATAGCGTACACATCCATAACTTCTTTGATGATGTAATGTTGCACCGCGCCGGCACCGGCAATTTTGTAAAGTTCTTGAACATTCACATGACCCTCCGTGAGCTGTTGTCCGACAGAAACCACATCACCAGTCTTTACCCAAACCGCCATATCCGGTAAAACAAGATATTCACGAGCATCCGCTTCTGTTCCCTGCACAGCCAATTGTTTGTCTGTCAAACGAATCAGGCCCTTGCGACGCGAGAACACTTCTTCGCCTTCCATATCCATAAACAAGCGCTGGTTAGGTTCTATCTCCATACCATCTTCGATATTCTTATCAATGATCAATCCAGCGCGGTCGTAAACTTCGCGACCAGCATCTTGAGACAAAACAGAAATTAATGGTTGGCCTTCTCGTTCAGATAAAGTGACTGTTCCACCGATTTCAGAAACCAATGCTTTGTTTTTTGGCGCTCGCGCCTCAAACAGTTCTTCAACGCGGGGCAAACCTTGCGTGATATCCGTACCGCCCGACACACCACCATGATGGAAAGTTCTCATTGTAAGCTGGGTGCCTGGCTCACCGATGGCTTGTGCAGCCACGATACCGGCAGCTTCACCCATATTGATCATCGCGTTTGAACCCAAATCCCAGCCGTAACATTTTTGACAAATACCACGGAGCGTTTTACAAGACAGGACGGAACGAATAATTACTTCCGGAACAGAAGCGGAATCAATTTGCTTAGCCTGTTCACGGTTGATAAGTGTTCCCTTCTTAGCCAACACTTCCCCGGACTTTTCATCAACAACATCCTTTGCTAAAACACGTCCACGAATTCTGCGAAGCAAGGTTGTACCCATATCCTGAGAGTGTTTCTTGGAAATGATACGACCAACAGTGTCACCGCAATCTTTTTCTCTGATAACAATATCCTGCGCCACGTTTACCAAACGACGAGTTAGATAACCGGCGGTTGCGGTACGAAGTGCAGTATCAGCCATACCTTTGCGGGTTCCGTGCGTACTGGTGAAATATTCCAAGACGTTAAACCCTTCTTTGAAGGAAGACTTGATTGGCAATTCATTGGTTCGACCGGTTGGAGAAATAACCAAACCTTTCATACCCATCATCTGTGTCACCTGACCAACAGATCCACGAGCACCGGAGAACACCATTTGATAAACGCTTTGAGACGGCTGTAAAGATTTTTGCACCAATTCAGTGATTTTATTCTTTGCCGATTCCCAAATTTCAATTGTCTTCACATAGCGCTCTTCGTCTGTAAGCAAACCTGTTTCAAATTGCTCGCGAATCACTTCAATTTCCTTTTCAGAGCTTTCAATGATGGCATGCTTTCCTTCCGGTGTGTGCAAATCCATCATGCCCCACGAAGAACCGGAACGAGTCGCAAAAGTGAAACCAAGATCTTTCATGCGATCAATAAATTCGGCGGCTTGCTCGGTACCAAAAGTGGCAAGAATTTCACCTAACAATGCTTTAAGGCGCTTTTTATCAAATACTTCATTCACGAACGAAGCACCCTTTGGTAAAATTTCATTGAACAAAATTCTACCAACAGTTGTTTCGGTTAATTCGTTGCTCGTATTATCCAAACGAACTTTAATTTTCGCATTGAGAGCAATAACGTTAGAATCATAAGAGAAAATCGCTTCGGCGGGAGACGAGAACACGCGACCCTCGCCCTTAGCACCATCAGAAATACGAGAACCGTAATAGAGCCCCAAAACGACGTCCTGTGAAGCACCGGTTACCGGTTCGCCATCAGATGGCTTGAGCAAGTTCTTCGAGGCCAACATAATATCGTTTGCTTCTTTTCTAGCTGGTGTTGAAAGCGGAACGTGCACAGCCATTTGATCACCGTCGAAATCAGCATTGAAAGGCGGACAAACCATCGGATGAATCTGAATAGCCTTACCCTCGATTAACACTGGTTGGAAAGCTTGAATACCAAGACGATGCAAAGTAGGAGCGCGATTCAACATTACCTTGTGAGTTCTAGTAACATCTTCGAGCGAATCCCAAACTTCCGGAATTCCTTGCTCAATCAGACGAGAAGCGGAACGAATATTGTGCGCCAAACCACGTTTTACCAATTCATGAATAACAAATGGTTTGAAAAGTTCGAGCGCCATTAATTTCGGCAAACCACATTGGTGCAAACGTAAGTGCGGACCAACGACGATTACGGAACGACCGGAATAATCAACGCGCTTACCAAGTAAATTCTGACGGAAACGACCTTGTTTTCCTTTCAACATGTCCGCCAAAGACTTCAGTTGGCGACGTTGACCGACAGCGGCGGCGGTGGTTGAACCACGACGCGCGTTATTATCAATCAAAGCATCAACCGCTTCCTGCAACATACGTTTTTCATTGCGCATAATTACTTCCGGCGCACCCATTTCTACGAGACGACGCAAGCGATTATTACGGTTGATTACGCGACGATACAAATCATTCAAATCAGAGGCGGCAAAACGACCACCATCCAATTGCACCATTGGACGCAAATCCGGAGGAATAACAGGAATCGCGGTCAAAAACATCCATTCGGGACGAATTTTTCCACGCGAGAAACTGCGCACCAAAGACAAACGTTTTACCGCTCGCTTGCGCTTGGCAGCACCGGCATCCATCAACTCACCTTCGAGCTGTTTGGCTAATTTTCCAAGATCAATATTTTCACAAATCTGTCGCAACACTTCGGCACCAATACCGGCAGAGAAAACATGCCCATATTTCAACGACAAACTACGATATTCAACTTCCGATACTATTTGCAGTGGACGCAAAACGCTCAATTCTTCACGGGCGCGTTGACCGGCTTTTTCAAGTTTTTGCAGTTCTTCTTCGCGTTCCAATTCCTTATTTTTTAATTCCTTATCAAGTTTCGTTTCAGTTTCCTTACGAATCTTTTCATCCGTAATATCTTTCAATTTTGAAGCTCCGGCCTGACGAATAACATCTTCTGCTTGTTTATAAACACGGATCACATCTTCACGCTTGCTTTTTATTTCACGTTCAATGCGACTACCAATTTCTTTGCGTGCTTCATCATCAACAGAAGTAATAATATAGGAAGCAAAATAAACGACTTTTTCAAGTTGCTGAACATTAATATCCAAAAGTAATCCTACTTTTGATGGAATACCGCGCAAGAACCAAATGTGAGCAACGGGAGAAGCCAAATCAATGTGACCCATACGTTCACGACGAACAATGGAACGGGTAACTTCAACACCACACTTATCACAGACAATCCCCTTATAACGAATACGACGATATTTGCCACAATAACATTCCCAATCTTTTACCGGCCCAAAAATTCGCTCATCAAACAAGCCATCGCGTTCCGGTTTTTGCGTGCGATAATTAATAGTTTCCGGCTTGGTAACTTCGCCGTGAGACCAACCATGCATAACTTCTGGGCTGGCAAGCTTAAGCTTTACCGCCTCGAAGTCCAACGCTTCTTGTTCTTGAAATTGGGCCATTTACTTAATGAAAGATAATAAAATTTGCTTATTCACCCACTGAATCGGTACGAATGGTGCGAGTTGGAGTTTTCAATCTTGAATCCAACTCCCCCGCTCCGTCAGTTTCTTCTTCTTTTGCAATCGGTGTGCTGGTTTCAATTTCGACATCAAGTGCCAAACCTTTTAATTCACGCACCAACACATCAAAAGAAGCGGGAATATTTGGCGGACGAATTTCTTCACCCTTCACAATTGCTTCGTATGTTCGAGAACGACCCAATACGTCATCAGACTTGATCGTCAACATTTCCTGCAAAGTATAAGCGGCACCATAAGCTTCAAGCGCCCACACTTCCATTTCTCCAAAACGCTGACCACCGCTCTGTGCTTTTCCGCCCAATGGTTGCTGTGTAACAAGAGAGTAAGGACCGGTAGAACGCATATGAATCTTATCTTCAACCAAATGATGGAGTTTCAAAATGTACATGATACCGACAGTCACTGGACGATCAAATGGTTCGCCGGTTACTCCATCCATCAACTTAACCTGTCCGCTTTCCGGTAGTCCCGCTTTTACCAATTCCTGCTTGATGATTTCTTCCGAAACACCGTTAAACGGAGGAGATGCCACTTTATAACCGAGTTTTTGAGCAGCCCAACCCAAGTGGGTTTCCAAAATCTGTCCAATATTCATACGGGAAGCGACACCCATCGGATTCAAGACAATATCAACCGGTGTTCCGTCTTCGAGATATGGCATATCTTCTTGTGGAACAATACGAGAAATAACACCTTTGTTTCCGTGACGACCGGCCAATTTATCACCAACCTGTAATTTACGAAGTTGCGCAACGCTTACTTGAACTTGTTGAATGGCGCCAGATGGTAATTTATCACCCTTATCGCGATCAAAAATTCTGATCCCAACAACTTTTCCATGTTCACCGTGTTGCAAATAGAGCGATGTATCTTTTACATCACGCGCTTTTTCACCGAAAATAGCTCTCAAAAGTCTTTCTTCGGCCGTCAAATCTGTCTCGCCCTTTGGAGTAATTTTACCGACCAAAATATCACCGGAAGATACTTCTGCACCAATCCGAATAATACCTTCTTCGTCCAAATTACGAAGTTTTTCTTCACCAACATTTGGAATATCACGGGTTACGACTTCCGGACCGAGTTTTGTATCACGTACTTCAATCGTGAAATCTTCAATGTGAATAGAAGTGAACCAATCATCTTCAACAATACGGCTCGAAATCAAAATGGCGTCTTCAAAATTACCACCACGCCACGGCACAAGCGCAACCAAGAGATTTTGACCCAAAGCTAATTCCCCATTTTCAATAGAAGCACCATCTGCCAATGCATCACCACGCTTCACTTTATCACCCTTGCTGATTCTAGGATGTTGCGTCATTGAAGTTGAAGTGTTTGATCTTACAAAAGCTTGCAAAGGATAGGTGCGAACATTACCGCCGTCTTCTAGCACGCTAATGTGGGAACCATCAACTTCGGCAACTATGCCATCGGCCTGACAAATTACAACGTGACCGGAATCAAAAGCCGCGCGACGTTCCATACCTGTTCCAACAACCGGAGAACTTGGTTTGATACAAGAAACTGCCTGACGTTGCATGTTTGATCCCATGAGTGCGCGCTGGGCGTCATCGTGTTCAATAAATGGAATCAAAGCGGAAGCAACAGAAATCGGCTGGATTGCGGAAATATCAACATAATCAACTTTATCGATTGCCACTTCTCTAAACTGTCCATGATCACGGGCCTCAACACGATCATTTACAAAGTGACCATCGGCACCAACAGGTTCAGCGGCGTGAGCAATAGCGGTACGATCTTCTTTGTTGGCATCAATATATTCAACTTCTCTTGTAACGCGTGGTTTCACACGAACATCGGTCATACCGGCTGATTCTAAAGCCTTAATATACGAGGCGGTAATTTTCGTCTTCCCTGGAACAATTACTTTTTCATCTTTACCGACAATATCAATCCAAGTTTCTTCCCCTTCGGCCTTGTCTAATGGCAAAACGTGAGAAACTTTTTGATACGGAGTTTCCAAGAAACCATAATCGTTCACGCGGGCAAACGAAGCCATGTGACCGACCAAACCAATGTTTGGACCTTCCGGAGTTTCAATTGGACAGATACGACCGTAGTGAGAATAGTGGACGTCACGTACTTCGAAACCGGCGCGCTCGCGTGCCAGTCCACCAGGACCCATCGCAGACAAACGACGCTTGTGTTCCAATTCGGACAATGGATTGGTTTGATCCATGAACTGAGATAACTGGGAGCTTGTGAAGAACTCTTTGATTGACGCAATAATCGGACGGGCGTTGATCAGTTGTGATGGTGTAACAGTATTTGGATCCATTGTGCTCATGCGATCTTGCGCAATACGCTTCATGCGCTGTAAACCAACGCGGAACTTGTTTTGGATCAATTCACCAACAGCACGCACGCGACGATTGCCCAAGTGATCGATATCATCGGCAATTTCTTGCGTCACATTCAAACGAATAACTTCTTTCAAAATCGCCACCAAATCTTCTTTTTGGAGTGTGCGAGTTTCTTGGGCTTCCGAGAAATTCAAACCCAAACGATTGTTCATTCTGTAGCGACCGACACGTCCGAAATCATAACGGTCGAAACGGAAAAACATATCTTCTACCATTTGGCGGGCATTATCGGTTGTAGCCAGGTCCCCCGGACGAATCTTCTTATAAACTTCTTTCAAACCTTCCGCTTCGTTATGGGAAGGATCTTTGGCCAAAGACGCGTCAACAAATGACATATCCGGATCAGTATCGGTTTCTTTAAGGGCCTGACGAATCGAATCATCATCACCATAACCAAACGCGCGCATCAAAGCAGTTGCAACCACCTTACGACGACGATCAATTTTCACATACAAGACACCATCCGCGCCGGTTTCAATTTCCAACCAAGCACCACGATTTGGAATCACCTTCGCCCCATACCAATTGCGACCGCGCGTAAAATTGGAAGTAAAAAATACGCCCGGGGAGCGTATTAATTGCGACACGACAACACGTTCAACACCGTTTACAATAAAAGTACCGCGTGGGGTCATCACCGGGAATTCACCGAGGTAGACTTCTTGTTCTTTTACTTCCCCTGTCTTTTTATTGGTCAAGCGAACAGCCACGCGAATTGGCGCTTCTAAAGTAGCATTGCGATCCTTAGATGTTTTTTCCGTATGTTTCGGTTCGTCCAAGTAGTAGTCCAAAAATTCCAACGACATTGCTCCGGCGTGTGCTTCGATCGGATTGAATTCTTCAAAAAGTTCCGGAAGACCGGCTTCCAAAAACCAACGATAGGATTTAAGTTGAGTTTCAATTAATTGCGGGGCAGATGCTACATCATATGTCTTCGTAAAAAACTTGCGGGACATCATGTTTCCCGAATCGGTTGGAG
Source organism: uncultured bacterium (assembly GCA_903934015.1). Classification (GTDB taxonomy): domain Bacteria; phylum Patescibacteriota; class Andersenbacteria; order UBA10190; family CAIZMI01; genus CAIZMI01. The sequence continues at coordinate 7,023 of CAIZMI010000039.1, read as the reverse complement.
ACGCAGAAACCTGCCATTTCTTATGGTGTTCTTTTCGATCTTCTAGTTTTTGCTTTGAGGATTTGGCCACTGACAAATTGTATTAACAAGACTTAGGAGAACCCCCAGGGGAGGAAATCTTGAAGATTTTGGTGGTGTAAATAAGAACCCGCAAATTGTGGATATCTTTTTGTCAGTTAATCATACTTTATGAAAAACGTCAACAAAGATAGACTAGCACCGCATGTTTTTTATTTTCGCGGGCTATATTATGCGAGATTCTATAGTGGACACCCCAAGATCTTGAAACACTGTTGTATGTATAAAACATCCACAAAATCCTGTCAACAGGTGTGGACAAGTGCCGTTTGTCATTCCTGCCCATGAGCAGGAATCAGCGTCGCGCCTCCTCCCTTTTTTCAAAGGGAGGTCGGGAGGGATTTAGTCGCATGTCATATTCCTGCCAACGAGCAGGAATCCGGACTAGACTGTTTTTTGTGATTTTAATCTTTTGTTTATAAACCACCCTACCAACAAACTAATCACAAAAAGCCCGATATCCCCAACCACAATCATCAAACCCCAACTATCTTCTCCGGAAATTGACAATGCATCCAAAATTAATATTGCAGGCAAAGCACCCAAAATACCATAAGCAATCGAATTAATCACCACTAAAATCAACCCGATAACACCAGAAACCAAAAGCGGGTTAGCTTTGTTTCGAAGAAAATAAACTGAAATAATTATAAACGCAACTACGACAATTATGCTTATGAGCGCTACAAAATTCATATTTTGATATTAATAATGATTAAACATACTATTTATAATAGCAATTTTGGGCATAATTAACAATGCGCTTTTGGGTCAAAACCGCGGTTAACAACACCTTTTGTACACCAAATCCACAGGGTTATCCCCAGAGTTATCCACTTGCTGATATATACCCTATCCCTGCAGTTCTTGTATCTTTTTCTTTAGTGGTGGAATATCTTTTTGAACTGTTTCCCAGACCAACTCAATATCAACGCCGAAATATTCGTGAATCAATAGGTTTCGCATATCAGCGATATCGCGCCATGGAATTTCGGAATTATCTGCTTTTAATTTGTTCGGAAGATTATTCACTGCTTCGCCGATAATTTCCAAGCGACGCATCACCGCGTCTTGCACAAGCGTTGATTGCATAAAATCTTCGTGACTTAAATCCGTCACGTGTTTTTCCAATTCCTCAATACTGTCCAAGATATAACCAAGAAGAATTTCGATATCCTTTGCCATTTTATAATATATCTATCGCTTCTTTTTCGACTTTTTTTCGCAATCGAGAATTAAGCGAACGGAAAGTCAGCAAATCCACCGGCATCTGCAATTTTGCTTCCAAATTTCTTTTCAACAGAGACAAGTCCAACAAGGTTTTTTTTGAACCGAATTCCACCAATAAATCTAAGTCACTGCCTTTGTGAACATTCCCTGTTGCGCGAGAACCAAAAATCGCCGACCGAATTACTCCGGCATTTTTAAGCAATGGCATTATCTGCACCGATATGTTTTTGATCTCGTCAGTCATAAACCTATTCTATTTGATTTCTACTTTATTTCAAGCTTAATGAACACAAGACAATAAAACATCGTGTCATTCATGCCCACGAGCAGAAATCCACACTAAACTGTTTTTTGGGATTTTAATCTTTTGTTTATAAACCACCCCACCAACAAACTCAGCAAAAAAAGTTCAATATTCCCAGTGACAATTATCCAAATCCAACAACCCTCTCCAGAACAAATTGACAGTTTATTAAAAATAAATAACGCAGGAAAAGTAAATAAGCCGCCCACTAAACCATAAAAAAGTGAATTGATCACCACCAATATCAACCCAACAATAACGGAAACCAGAATAGGGTTAAATATTTTACGCAAGAAATAAGCAGGAAGGATAATAATTACAAGTGCAACTACGGCCAAGACAATGAGACCTATATCCATAATTTGTATTAATAAAATTTAATGCTGCATTTATAGTAGCACAAGCAGTATTCACAATAAAATTGCACTCCCCAACCAAAGAGGAGACGCTCTACTTTCTCGTCCCTATCAACGGCGGATGACTGTACTTTGGCATCACTGTTGAACCAGTATTGCTCGCATTTTTCCCCAACATATCTCCGAGCTCAGTAAATTCCCCTTCAATTCCCAACACTGGGATTTCCAATCCGAATGCCAACACGTTTGCTTCCGTCACACCAATCCTCAATGACGAAAAACCGCCCGGGCCACTGTGGACCAAGATTTTTTCCAGTTGTTGTAAATTTTTTCCATTCTTCTTCAGAAGTGCTTCTATTTTTTCTGTCAGATTTTCTGCGAGCTCTTGTAACGCAAACCAGGAATCGGTGGCAATAATAACACCATCTTCGACAAGACCGATTTTTACTGTTTTTGAAGTTGAGTCGATTAAAAGATCCATATAATTTTCAATGATCAATTTTCAATTTTACAAATAATTTCCAAATTCTAATTTCCAAAATATAACGTACCGTTTGAAAATTGAGTAATTGATCATTATTTGAAAATTGCAAAATTGGTAATTGAAAATTTCGTAAAATCATCAAACGCTTTTGAGGATTTTACGTATCTCTTCCTCAAAAATTTTCTTCTCATTCCAAGGAATATTCTTATCGCCCAAATGCATCACTTCTTCCGAACCCTTCCCTGTCGCCACAATGCAATCGCCCACTTGCGCCGTCTTTACAGCCATCGTAATTGCTTCACGCCGATCAATAATTTTTACATACACATGTTGTCCCGGCGCGATATTATTCAATTTGTTTACATCAACACGTACTGCGCCACCTTCTAATAAACCTTTTTCCAATTCAGAAAATATTTGTTCCGGATCTTCCGAAAATGGATCCTCGTTGGTTAGAAAAGTGACATCGGCATGCTTGGCCACAATCTCGGCCATACCCGCCCGTTTCCCGCGATCACGATTACCACAGGCACCAAAGATCGCGAACACCCGACGCGCCCGCATCGTTACAATCGCACTATAAAGTGTTTCCAACGCCGCCTCCGTCACCGCGTAATCAATAATCACTTGGAAAGGTTGACCAAGCGCCACCTTTTCAAACCGCCCGGGAATTGATTCGACATTATATAGTTCACGCGAAATTCTTTCGACCGGAATATTCTGCGAAACACCAACAGCAATCGCGAGCAAAGCGTTGCGCACATTAAAAGCCCCTGCCAACTTAAGATACAAAAGACAATTGTGGCCACGCGCCAAAATCATCGCCGTTGTGCGGTCAGGCAAAACTCGCATCGCATAAAGCAAAACTGGTTCTGTTCTTGGTGGAGTTGGCACACGTGAATCCAAAAGTGACATCCCGTATCGAAAATCGGCATCCTCGTTTAAAAAACCAACGGTTTTCGGATCGTCCAATGAAGCAATCAAAACACGTGGAACATATTCCCCATTCTTCAAACGCTTTTCACGACGATTAGCAACCGCCTGGAAAAGTCGGCGTTTTGCTGCCGCATAATCTTCTACTGTGTGATGATAATCCAGATGATCGCGCGATAAATTGGTAATTGCCGCCACGTCGAAGTCGACACCCCAAAAACGAAACTGATCCAAAGCGTGAGATGACACCTCAATCACTGCATAATGACAGCCGGCCGTCACCATGCGCGCCAAGAGTTTTTGCAGTTGCCAAGGCCCCAGCGATGTTAAGCCACTTTCATTCTTTTCAACCTTGGTTCCAATCTGCACTTTGATGGAAGAAATTAAACCAACAGTATAACCCGCAGATTCCAATGCTTTGCCGGTTAAATGGATAGAAGTTGTTTTTCCGGTCGTACCGGTAATACCTACGATCAGCAACTTTCTTGAAGGAAACCCAAAGGCCACGTTCGCGATCATTGCCTGAAAAACCTTCCAAGGACGACGCAAGACACGAACGAAATTTGAGGTAGTTAATTTATAGGGAAGCATGATGTGTTTTTATATTATGATTCGTGTTTATAGTCAACATTACTTTTATAATTTTAAATATCTAATTCCTATTTTTTTACTACAAAAATATTCCGTAACGCTTTTGCCGTATTCAGTGAGCGGTAGCCAAACACATCAAACACTGCGTCCCATGCCCCCAAGTAATGTTGTTCCACCCCACCAAACCCGCGTTTGAACCGGCTAATCCCCGCCCAAGAATGCTTTGGGTCTTCATTTGGCGCTACCCCAAAAAAATCATAAATTTCAAAGCCCATTTTTTTTGCTTGTGTAACAGCTTCCCAATGCAAAAGATGTGGCGCCATCACATGCGCCTTCTTTTTATAAGACACTCCGTGCGCATAAGTAAAAGTTTTTCCGGACTTAATAAAAATTCCTGCCGCCAGCGGTTCTCCATCATGACGCGCAACAAGCAGTGAAACTGCCTTCTCCCCACCTAAAACATCCAACATTTTTTGATAATATTTTTCCGGGTGATAATGAAATCCGCCACGCCTTTCAATCTCTCTCGCCATCGCGTAAAAAACTTTCAGCCCATCAGTATTTGTTTCTTCGGCGACTGTTACACCATGCCGAATGGCAATGCGAATATTATAGCGGGTTTTAGAATGCATTTGCCGAAGCAAATCGTCTTCACTTTGCTTTAAATCTAAGAGCAGAGTGTCCTTTGGCTGAACACTTTTTTCCAGCGGATTAAATTTTACCTCACTCAATAAAATTTTCCCAACCTCACTTGAGTGTAAATGCGGTTCAATCCGTAAAAACATTTCACCTCCACTACGATTGATTGCAAAATGCGCACGTAATGTCTGTAAAATTATTTTATATTGATCATCTTGCAAACCCTCTTTTACAACCGGCCCCCAAGGCGCGTACCAATAACTGCGACCAAAGGACAAGCGCCGTTCGACCAAAAAACAAACCGCAAGCCAATTAGCGCCGTCGTGTAGGGGCAATTCATGAATTGCCCCAGAAGTATCCGCTGAAGCAATTATCAACCGCTGAATCCGAAAATCCGCCGCAGCTTGAAAATCTCCCCACAGCCAGGATTGAAGAAAAGAACCGGAAGGATTACTTGAGACAAATGTGTCCCAATTAGTTCTATCTGAAATTATAGCTTCGGTGATATGCATTGTGTTTATAATTTTCAATTTCCAATGTTCAATTTTCAAATAATATTCAAACTCCAATTTTCTCCGCCAGCTGGCGGACAACGACTACGTTTTGATAATTTAATCATTGAAAATTATTTGAAAATTGTAAAATTGATAATTGAAAATTCTATTTCTTATTGCTTCCCAAAATCTTCAGCGCTGCCCGTATTCCCGCTTCCGCATCCTTTAATTCCTCCGGTAATTGTCGCACCACTTCCCGCGCCTGAATCGGACTATATCCCAAACTGGCTAAAGCCGAAATAACATCGGAGTGCACACTTGGTCCCTTCCCCGAAAGTTCAGGGTGTTCTTTTTCCAGTTTCGTTTTTAATTCCACGACAATTCTTTCCGCCGTCTTTTTACCAATCCCGGAAACTTTTGTTAAAAGTGTCACATCACCGGAAGCAACCGCCCGCACCAAAGTATCAACCGTTGCAATTGCCATCACATTCAAGGCGGTCTTCGGGCCAATGCCGGGTGCTTGCAAAAGAAGTTTGAAGAAAGCCAACTCACGCGGATTTTGAAAACCATAAAGCGACAGATCATTTTCTCGGACACTTAAATATGTTTTCATTGTAACTTTTTCTCCAACCTTTAGCACACTCAAAACCGAAGCTAAGGTGTAAACCCGATAACCAATCCCGTTTACTTGAATAACAACGGAGTCCAACGAGACGTGTTCAATAGTACCGGTAAGAGAGGCGATCATATGGTGAAGTATGAATGATGATCGATGAAATAGGAATACGACAACTAACCAGGGTCCGACCTTGGACAAGCCTGCCCAAGGTCGGACCCTGATCGGAATTAAAAAAATCCCGTGGCGGAAAACCGCACGGGAGTGATCGAAATACTCGATACTCTTAAGTCTTCGGCTCAGCAAGCTTTCGCGCCAGATCCGTCCCCCTTTGGCTCTGCAAAAGAAGTACGTCGTAGCGCCACAGGCGTTCATTGAGACCATTATTCACATCAAGCAGATCTTCAGACCATGTTCCCTCTGCGTTGTCCCAAACAAGCGCGGGCACTCTTTCGTAAATTCCCATTTTGTAACGCGTTCCGAAAAAGAGAATCCTCCGATTGCCGTAACTTTTCCAATCATTGGGAATCTTTTCAAGATTGCGCATAAACCATGCAAGAATCGCGTCGTTTGCCACCTTCATTTTGTAGGTTTCAAGGCTAAGATCGGAAATCTTTGTTGAAATCCTCGATGGTTCCCAAAAAGAAAGCAGGTCAGGATCAAAGTAAAAAAGTTGTTGGGGAAGATCAAAAAGGACATCGTAACCTTTGTTCTCTCTTGGCTTAGCGCAACCGTCAACCCAACGGTCCGGATCAACACGAAGTTCAAGGAGAAGACGTCTGGCAATTCCAAGCTCAACACCTCTTTCAGGAGTTTTAGACAAGAGAAAAAGCTCCATCAACGCGCCGGAATTCATCAACGCGCACAATCTGTCGTAATCAAATTCCTGAGCGCGGAGCATTTCCACCAATGCCCAAACCTGTTGCGCCGTGGCCGGTCTGGTTTCGCAAGCATTCTCAACTTCGCCATGAAACCTTTTTCTTCGCACTCTTGGCATCACGCACCCACCTTTCGTATCGTAGGATTTAGGAACCTCCACTCACCGCTTCGCGGGAGTTTGGCTCGCCCCTTATTGTTCCCCGCCCACCAAACGCTTGGCAAAAATGACAAAGAACAACGGCTTATTCAAGCATTTTGAAATATAATTGTCAATATTACGTTATAGCTCATAAATAGTGTTACCGAAACCGTCTCGGATAGCTCAAAATAGGGTTACCGTAATCTCACTATGATTATGGCAACTATAAAAGACATTTTTGAAGAGTATTTAGAGCAATATCTAAAAGCAGGGAGAAAAG
>CAIZMI010000038.1 GCA_903934015.1 uncultured bacterium | reverse complement strand
CGAAACGGAGAAGCAGACACAATTAAGTTGACAGTCCCATTAATTTTCAAAAGACGGCTTCATTTTTGATTATTGAGTCATTGATAATTATTTGAAAATTGTAAAATTGATAATTGAAAATTAAAGAGGTGGGTTGCTCTCGTTGATTTTTGAGTTAATATAACTTTACTATGAATCTCTATGTATTCGCCGGTGAAGATACTTATCGCTCACGCGAGGCTTATTTGCAGGCGCGTGAAGGGGTAAGGCAAAAAATTGGACTCACGGTATTGCGCGATGAGCAATTAACGGAAGAAGCGCTAAGTAACGCACTGGCGGGGCAAACGCTTTTTGGCACTTCGCCAGCCGTCGCGGTTGAAGGTTTGGCGCGTTTTACCGGTGATCGCGCTGATAGTATTCTGGCTATTTTAGAGAGTGCGCCAAAATCAATGGAGTTTTATGTTTGGGAAGGCGCAAAGCCGGATGTGCGGTTAAAAATTTGGGGTTACTTGCGCAAACACGCCACCGCTTTTAATTTATATGCCCCACTTATGCCACAAGAAGTGCGAAAAATTGCAGTGGAAAAGATTAAGGAACATGGCGCAAAAATTTCTGATTCCGCTCTTCAGTTGTTGGTGAGCGCATGTGGGACAAATTTATGGCAATTGGAAAATGAAATTGGGAAATTGGAATTGGCGACGCTTGGTCGAGAAATTACCCGCGAAGATGTTTTGAAGATAACACCGGTAGAAACTGAAATTAATGTTTTCAGTGTTGTGCGGGCATTGAGTATTGGGGATGGCCGAAACGCGATAAAAAATTTGGTACAAAGTAGACAGCAGGGGGAGGACCCGCGCTTTATATTGTCGCAAGTAATCCGTGAAGTACGTGCACTTTTGGCGATTCGTGATTTATTGGATCGCAGGCAAAGAGTGAACTCGGCGCAATTGGCCACGCAAGTTGGGGTGCGAGATTTTGTAATTGAAGGATTAGTCGGATCCGCACAAAAAACTACAACGGTAAAGTTGCGACGTCTTTTTGATCAACTGGTTGTTTCCCTTTATGCCCTTAATAGTGGTCGCGCGGAAGCGGATGATGTGTTGGATAGTATTGCCTTGAATTCTATCGTTTGAAATTTTTGTAGGCACTTTCATTCCTGCGAAAGCAGGAATCAGGTGCAAAATTTTCAATGATCAATTTTGCAATTTTCAAATAATTTTCAATTGCTCAATTACCAAAAACGATGTCGTGTTTGATAATTGGAATTTGAACATTATTTGAAAATTGGCTATTGGAAATTGAAAATTGTTCCGGTGATTACCAAAACACCTGCAGTTGCAGGTGTGATGTCTTAAATCGGTTAGTCTTTCTTACTTAATCTTATTCAGTGCTTTTATAAAGCGTGACTTACTGCGGGAAGCGTTGTTTTTGTGGACGACATTCAACTTCGCAGATTTATCGAGGGTCTTTTGAAGATCCTTAACAAGCTTTTCGGCTTCAGTTTTGTTCTTTTCCTTTAGCGCCTTATGAAACTTTCTTTCTAGGTTTGCAAGGAGAGAACGCCACACGTCATTTTGTGCTTTTTTCTTTGCGCTGACGCGCATATATTTTTTTGCGGATTCAACATTTGGCATGGGTTGCAGATTAAAGTATGAACGTGTTTTGGTCAAGCGACACAGCGGTAACTGCTCACTCAAATGAAAGTTGGTACAAGTTATGTATGAAAACCTCTCTAAATCATCCATTCCCGCTCAAGCGGGAATCCACGTCGTAACACTAGCGCGTGGACCTCCGTTTTTACGGGGGTGGTGGTTTTTCAAGTAATTTGATAACAACCACGAACTTTCAAGCGAGTGAGCAATTACACACAGCGAGTGAATATGATAAAACCGTTGAATCAGTATGGAATATATGTTTGGTAAGTACGTTTGTGTCGTTGTGTCTGCCGGCCATAGCCTTGCTGTGCCACTCTGTAGTCTTGTGCGAAGGGTGGGCGACGGCTGGAGCCATCGACCATTGTTTGCTCCGCCACCTGGCGGAGGGCGAGGCGTGGCAATCCCCAAAATTACCAGCGTGCGAGATTGCTTCGCCTCCGCACCGCAAGGGTGCGGGGCTCGCAAAGACGAGGTACGCCAATAAAAAAAGACGGAGATGTTTATCCGTCAAACTTAAGCTGAGTTGGCGCGATGGTAACTTCTTTCGATTAGTAATTAGTCCTCTCGCGTTCCAGCGGTTAACTCTTCATATGCAGACTTGATGCATTTGGCGATTTGTTCCGCTAACGTTCGAACCTCGACAGTTTGCGAACGAATTAGACCGGTAAGGGGATTTGCGTCCATATTCCGCAAAAGAGCGTTTAAGTGGCCGAGAGCTTTTATTGTGGGTACGTTTCCATCAAACAATGCTTCCGGCCACCCAGGCTTGAACGCTGGGTAATGGCGATTGTCTGGTAAGGTGATACTTCCGTTCGGACTTACTTCATACTTATCTACCGATACCCACTCAATTGTTGCTTTTGCTTCCGATTGAACAGCAAACCACCAATATTTTTCAGGGGAATTTTCTCTAGGCATTTTATCCAAACACAAGGTCAAATAAGTTCTACGTTTCCAAATAGTGAATAGTGGTTGACGCAGAGAAGTTCTGTCGCTTAGCCCAAGATTCGCGAGAAGCCTTTGCTGATTTTCAGGAATATTTCCGTTAATCATTCCTGTATTATCGAACAGGTTTGGGTGTTCTTCAGCTAGCTTGGCGCATGCGCGGATTAAATCTGAAAGGGTGATCTGATCTTGAAATGGCGTAGCCCGGTGAGTACTGGTACTGCGTACAAACACATGTTTCCGTAGTTCGTTTTCTTTCATTTCCGGCTCCTTTCGAGCTCTTGGTTTTTCCTGGTGTTTTTTAACGCCCGCCAGGCCGGGCTTTGTAACCGCAACGCGCGGTCACTTGTGAAAGAGCGCATGTAATATAGTTTAAGAAGGACGTAATGTCAACATCAGATCACTTCGGAGGTGGAGCATACTTGCTCCTCCTGCGAAGTGATATCTGGTTCGTCAGTCGCCGTTACGAACCCAAAAACAACTCCGAGGAAGTGCTGAGGCACCACCTCGGAGGTGGTCTTTGCGATCAGGTTATCTGAAATAATTTTGATTCGTTTATTGCTTCCAGCTCAACCGCATTAGACAATTTAAAATCTCCAATACTTGTTCGCTCAAGTTTAGAAAGATAGGCCCCAGTATTTAATATTTGTCCGATATCGCGGGCGAGGGATCGGATATATGTTCCTGAGCTGACGGATGTTTCTATTTTAACCAACGGGTATTGGTAAGAAATAAGTTTAATGTCGTAAATAGTGATCGTTCGCGGTTTTAATTCCACCAGTTCTCCTTGGCGTGCTTTTTTGTAGGCGCGTTGACCGTTGATTTTTATGGCCGAAAATTGTGGGGGAGTTTGCTGTTGTTCGCCGATGAAATTATTTAGGCAGGTTTCGATTTCATCTAAGTTTGGTATCGTTTTGGGAATTTCAATAAACACACCATTCCCGCCTAGGCGGGAATCCACGTCGTGGACCCCCGCCGTCGCGGGGGTGGTGAAAGCCTCAATATCTCCTTCTTTATCATCCGTCGTACTCGTTGCGCCTAAAGTAATTTCGGCGGTGTAAGTTTTTGGTAATCCGATAATACCTCCAAGTTTTTTAGTGGCTTTTCCGACTCCCAAGATTAACAACCCTGTTGCCATCGGGTCTAATGTACCGGCGTGGCCAATTTTTTTTATTTTAAGTATTCGTCTTGCAATAGCAACAACATCATGCGAAGTCATGTTGCTTGGTTTATTAACCAAGAGAAAACCATTGGCTGTTTGTTCGTGGTCTTTCATACCGCATACTGTATACCGCCTACAACATACTGAAAACCGGTATACAACATACTCAATACAACATACCGCATACAAAAAATATAATCGACACAAAGATGCTAATCATCTCAATAAATGTTATAAATACGTAACCATGAGAATATTAGTAACTGGCGTAGACGGTTTTGTTGGTCACCATATGGTGGCACTGCTTAAACAAAAAGGAATTGAAACTATTGGTACGGCATTAGATGCAAAAGCGGCGAGTGATCTTAGCATTCCGGTTCGTCCATTAAACATTACGCGTGCCGAAGAAACTGCGAGTTTAATAAAACACATTGAACCGACGCACATCATTCATTTGGCGGCAGTAAGTTCTGTTAAGCAATCTTTTTCTGATCCCAATAAGGTTGATGATGTTAATGTGCGGGGGACAGAAAATATTTTGTCTTCCGCCACAATGTTAGCGAAGCCCCCTATTACTTTAGTGGTTGGAACAAGTGATGAATACGGATTGAACGATGGAAATCCGTTGCGTGAAGGTCTTTTGGGGGCGCTTAATCCGGTTTCTCCTTACGCGCAGAGCAAAAAAGCGATCGAGACAATGGTTGAGAATAACTCCGCGTTTATGAAGTTTGTTATTCGTACGAGATCTTTTCCTCATATTGGCCCCGGGCAACAAGGTCAATTTTTTGTTCCTGAGGTAGCAACACAAATTGTTCGTATTGAGCACGGTGATCAACGGCCGGTAATTGGGATTGGAAACATTTCGGCTGTCAGGGATTTTACTGATGTTCGTGATGTCGTGCGTGCTTACTTCGCGCTTCTGGAAAAAGGCGTGACAGGAGAAGTTTATAATGTTTGTTCTGGCACAGCGATGACGATTGAGCAACTTTTGCTTAAAATGATTGCGTTCTCTAAGTTCCCTGTAAAATTTGAACGTGATCCAAAAAAAGAAAGGCCGATAGACATTCCGGTTTTAAGGGGAGATTGTTCTAAATTAAAAGAGGCAACAGGGTGGGTGCCGGAAATTTCATTAGACAAAACACTAAAAGATATTATCGAATATTACAGAAGCAGAATGGTTTGAAGTTTTTTATTTTTTCCGCCAGCGTTTGGAACGCGGTTTTTCGCCTTGTAATTTTTTGATTGTGTCGCGGAGTTTTGTCGCTTCTTCGAAATCCAAATTGGCGGCGGCCAAATGCATTTTTGAGGTCAGTTCTTTTAAGATGTGTGGGACTTCTTTCGGATCAACATGCAACTCGCGCGCGGCAACATTTGCTTGGTCTTCTTTCTTTCCGGCCAAGCGGTCGTCACGCACAGACTTAATAATTGTTTGTGGGGTAATGCCGTGTTTTTTGTTGTAGGCTACTTGGATTGCGCGACGGCGATCGGTTTCATCGATAGCACGTTGCATTGAGCCGGTGATTTTATCGGCATACATCACCACTTTTCCGTTAGCGTGACGCGCGGCGCGTCCCATCACTTGAATCAGGGCGTGATCACTGCGTAAAAACCCTTCTTTGTCGGCGTCCAAAATGGCGACCAAAGAAACTTCCGGTAAATCCAAACCTTCACGCAAAAGATTGATACCCACCAAAACATCGTAAACGCCCAAACGCAAATCACGCAGAATGTCGACGCGTTCCAAAGTGTCTACATCGGAATGCAGATATTGCACTTTGATGTTTAAGTCTTGCAGGTAGGTTGTCAGGTCTTCGGCCATCCGCTTGGTTAGTGTCGTCACTAAAACACGTTCATGTTTTTTCACTCGTTCTCGAATTAAGTCCATCAAATGATCAATCTGATTTTCCGTGGGGTGAATTTCAATTTGCGGATCGATGAGGCCGGTGGGGCGGACAATCAATTCGATAATTTGATCGCTTTTGTTTCTTTCTTCTGGCCCAGGTGTGGCAGATACGTAAACCGTTTGGCCCAAGCGGTTTTCAAATTCGTCATAGCGCAGTGGGCGATTGTCTAATGCAGAAGGGAGGCGAAAGCCATGGGCGATTAAAGTTTCCTTGCGCGCCCGGTCGCCGGAACTCATGCCTTGTACTTGCGACAAAGTGATATGTGATTCGTCCACAAAACCGATAAAATCTTTTGGGAAAAAATCCAACAGAACGCCCGGTGGACTGCCCGGTTTGCGTTGATCCATTTGGCGGGAATAATTTTCGATGCCTGAAACGTAACCGATCGTTTCCAACATTTCTAAATCATAATTCACGCGTTGTTCCAACCGTTGCGCTTCAACAATTTTTCCGCGTTCGCGCAGTTCTACTAAACGTTCATCCAGTTCTTTGCGAATTTCAACGATAGCGATTTTCTGTCGTTCGCGTTCCGCCAAATAAAGTTTTGCCGGAAAAACGGTGGCTTCTTCCATAATTTGCAGAATTTCGCCGGTCAACGGATCCATTCTTTTTATTTTTTCAATTTTGTCGCCATCGAAATTAACGCGCAAAACCATGTCATCGCTGACCGGATGAATATCGACCGTGTCGCCTTGAACGCGAAATGTTCCGCGTTTGAAATCAATATCGTTGCGTTCGTAGAGCGTGTGCGTGAGTTTTAATAGCAAGTCATTGCGGCGAATTTCTTGACCAACTTTAAACGTTATCGCTTCCTTAATATATTCTTCCGGACTGCCGAGACCATAGATACAAGAGACGGACGCGACAATAATGACGTCGCGGCGAGTCAACAGTGCTTGGGTGGCGGCGTGGCGGAGGCGATCAATTTCGTCATTAATGTCCGCGTCTTTTTGAATGTAGGTATCGGTGCGCGCAACGTAGGCTTCCGGTTGATAGTAGTCGTAGTATGAAACAAAATAATGCACGGCATTTTCGGGAAAAAATTCTTGGAACTCGCTCGCCAGCTGTGCGGCCAATGTTTTGTTGTGCGACAAAACCAAAGCGGGGCGCTGTAACTTATTAATTACGTTTGCCATCACATAGGTTTTTCCACTGCCGGTTACGCCCAAAAGAGTTTGGTATTTCAAACCGTCTTGCAGTCCCTTGGTTAATTGTTCAATGGCGCGTGGTTGATCACCGGCCGGAGGAAACGGGGAATGGAGTTTAAATAGATTGTCGGTAGGTTTTGGAAGTGCTTTAGGCATCAAACAAACAGTACTGGCAGATTTACGTGTTGACAAGGAGATAATACCGTGATTAGATACTGTGTTGTTCTATCAAATTTTTTTGTTTTTCTTTCAGGTAACCAGGACTCTAAAAGGAGGGAGAGAAAGATGCGCAAAATTAAGAAATGGAAACCTCGTTGGTGGGCACGTTCCACTGTGACTTCATTTTCTCAACACTGTGTCCAGTTTCAGACAGCTTTTCGCAGTCAATTAGCTACTGGATCGCTGGCAATCGACTGGACACACGAGATCGTTGTGGAATCGAACCACGTCACAGGAAGAGATCATTTTTGCGGTGAAGCAGGATACGTGGAGATTATTAGTTTTGGTGGCAATCAATCTCGTCTCGCTGTTTTTTGGACAGGGAGATTGGAGCCCAAAAATGTCTTTTATGGGCAATTACCTTCGGACTTTGTTCTCATGCCGAGTATCAGGCATCTTGTTCAAGTCGCCCGCAGCGTTTTGGAAAAAAGATCCATAAAGATGGTCGATTCGTGCGATAATGGGTGTCCCAAAAAGGGAGAGGTTTGGCTCAGTGTCGACGAAGGGGAGGCATCAGTGACCATCCACTTTGAATGTCTCGCCGTGATGCAGCGTCTGGAGTGGCATCTCGAACAAGCAGGACTCATGTTTGATGGTGACGATGAAAATGCGACTTTGATTATCAAACAGGAAGACAATCGCGACTAATCTTCGTCTTTAGGTCCCCGTGCGGTTTCCGCCCGGGATTTTTTTTGTTTTCGCGCGGCCGCGAAAACAACCCTGAGCAGAGTCGAAGGGTACGTGGCGCTTCGTTTCGCTGTAGGGGCAATTCATGAATTGCCCCAATTGTTTTAAAATATATTTAATAGCAACGATTGTGACACAAAACCTGAAATCTTATCACCGCCGTTCCATCCGTCTGCCGGGATATGATTATTCATTAAACGGTTCATATTTTGTTACCGTTTGTTCTCACGATAAAAAATGTGTGTTTGGTCATATTGGGGACAATAAAATGGTGTTAAATAATATTGGTCTGCTTGTTGAAAAACAATGGCTGGCATTACCAGAGAAATACACAAATATCTCGCTCGACGCATACGTTGTAATGCCAAATCATTTCCATGGAATCGTGACCATCGATAATCCAGTAGCGTATAGGAATATATCTGGGGCAATTCATGAATTGCCCCTACACGCGAATCTATACGAACGACGGCCGATGTTGCTATCGAAAATTATCGGCTATTTCAAAATGAATTCGGCGAAACAAATCAATATTATACAAAATACACAGGGTCAACCCGTTTGGCAGAGAAATTATTATGAACATGTTATTCGTAACGAAAAATCGATACAAACAATTTACGATTACATTCAACACAACCCTGAAAATTGGGAGAAAGACAAATTGTTTTCTCTTATCTAATTGGGGCAATTCCAGCCGTCGCCAAGGCTATGGCCGGCAGGCATGAATTGCCCCTACACGGTATTAATAAAATAATACGCAATAGATCATTAGAAAGTGTTACCGAAATCCGTAGGGTGCTTATTTCACAGGGTTACCAAACTGTCTCTGAGTAGCATAGACGATATCGATCCTTTTATCCATTTCTTTTTTAAGGATT
>CAIZMI010000037.1 GCA_903934015.1 uncultured bacterium | reverse complement strand
TGGATGTCGTGTTACAGCGGATAATTTCTCTCGGTCACAATCTTTGTGAATCGGCAGAAGGAATCCGGTTGATGGCACGGTATAGTGGAGAGTCGGATTTGACGATTGCCATGCGGTGTATCAAGAATACTCGCGGTCTCGTCGAAGTGTTTCGGATTGGAGATCGGACGCTCCATGCCGTAAGTGGTCACGAAGGAGCTTCTTTTTTCCCCAGCGACACTTTTGTGTTTCGACAGGCTGGGGAGTCGTAGATCGACGCCGTACGAGCCGAGCACATTGTTCTTTGACCCCTTGCGATCGCGGGGGTCTTTTTTGTTATTAGTAATTATTTGTGGACTTCAGAATGATAATTGAAAATTTGAACAACACGCAAGATTGCCCAGACCTGCTTGATAGATGTCTTGCAATAAGACCGCGGGGACGTTTGTTTGTCTGTTTAATACTCTGCTTCGACCAAGCTACCCACGTAGCCCGTCAGGGCGGAGTGGGGTACCCTAAAAACATGCTTCTCCCTTCGCGCTTATTCAGTGGTACCGTGATTTCAACGTTTGGCCGAGTGATCGGCACGATAATTTCAATTGCCACTGTTGGTATAATGACACGCGCACTTATCGGCATGTTGGGTATGGATGATGGGGTGCGAGCTTATGGTGTTTATGCCGCCGCGCTGGCTTACTTAGCTATAGTGACGATTTTTGCTGACGGTGGTTTGTATTTGATTTTTACCAGAGAAGCTTCCCGGGCCGGCGCTGATGAACAAAAAATACTTGAGGCTTCTTGGTTGCTTCGGTTGGTGGCAATTGGCGCGACGGTGCTTGTTGCGATTGTGTTGGCGCTTATTCTTCCATATCAACACGCGATTCGGGTTGGTGTGCTTATCGGTGTTTGGGGGATTGGTTTCCAGCTGGCGAGTCAGTTGTTTTTGGGGGTGTTTCAAAAAAAATTAAAGTTGTTGGCACCGGCGATTGCGGAAGTTTCGGGGCGGATTGTTCAGTTGCTGGGCGTAGTTATCTTTGCTTATTTTCAACGCGGTATTTATTATTTTTTGGTAGCTTTTGTTTTAGGGACAATCGTTACTTTCTATATCAATCTGCGCGGTGCAAAAAAATTGCTCAATTTTTCGTTGCTTCCCCGTCCCGACTGGGTGTTACTAAAAAAGCTTTTTTTAGAGGCGTTGCCGATGGGTTTGTCGTTGGTACTGTCGGTCATATTTTTTAAGGTCGATTCGGTAATGCTTTCATTTATGAAACCGGCCGAAGATTTGGCTTACTATGCTTTGGCCTATAAGGTTCTGGAAAGTTTATTGTTTTTTCCGGCAATGATTGGCGGATTATTGTTACCCATTTTTTCGCAGGCCTCGTCAGAGAAAGCGACAGGCGTTGTACCGCATCTTAAATCTTCTTTTGATCTTTATTTGTTTGGCGGGTTGCCTTTAGCCGTCACTTTATGGGTATTGGCGCCTAGTATTGTGAGAATTCTTGGTGGTACGGCTTTTTCTCCTGCTGTTCCCGCTCTGCGGGTTTTATCGTTGGCTTTGGCGGTATTGTTTTTAGGCAATCTTTTTGGGTCAACAATTGTGGCAATTGGTAAACAAAAATTATTAGTCTATCTATATGGATTTCTGGTGATAGTAAACATTGTTCTTAATTCATTATTCATACCTCGTTATTCATTCATGGGAGCGGCCTGGGTGACCTTGATAACGGAGTTGTTGTCTTCCATCTTGGCAATCGGCATCTTGGCAAAATTTGGTGTTTGGGGGATTGGTACAAAAAGGACACCACAAATTTTACTGGCTTTTATCGCACTTATTGTTTTTCAGTTTTTATCTTGGCCGGATTATTTACGGGTGTTTGGCGGGCTAATTGCATATTCCATTGTTTTGTTTTGGTTAAAAGCCGTGTCTTGGTCGCAGGTCAAGCAATGTCTTGGTTTAAAAGAATCTCATGTTAACACCTAAGTTGTCAGTGGTAATTCCGGTTTTTAATAATCTGGCGACTCTGCCGAAGATTTTGGATTTGCTTGAGAAGCAGAAAAAAAACGTGTTTCACGAAGTGGTTGCGGTCGATAATGGGTCTACCGATGGCACGTTAGCCTTCTTGTATGAACAACAAAAAATTAAATCTGATTATTTGCAAGTGCTGGTCGAAAATAGTCGTGGGGCCGGAACAGCCAGAAACACCGGGGCGAAGGCGTCCAAGTCCCCTATTCTCCTGTTTCTTGGCGGTGATATTTTACCGGATGATAATCTGTTGCTTAGACACTACCAAACACACCAAGAGAGGACGGAAACAAATGTCGGTTGCTTGGGGTTTGTCACCTGGGATCGAAACTTACCCCCAACGCCATTTATGGTTTTTATGGAACACGGCGGACCGCAAAACGCTTTTGGTGAAATTGCCGGTAGAAATTTTGTCGATCCAAAGAAGTATTTTTATGGTTCAAATATCTCACTGAAAAAACAAACATTTCTGGATGAAGGAGGGTTTGATGTTAAACACTTTTCTGGTTACGGGTGGGAGGATTTGGAATTGGGTATAAGGTTGGCGGAAAAGGGTTTCAAACTATTTTACGAACCACAAGCAAAAGGTTGGCATAGCCATAAAGTTTCGTTGGAGAATGTAAAAAAACGCATGGTGAATGTCGGTAAGAGTTATGTGGCGCTTAAACAACTTCATCCAAGCGTGGAAGGGGTAGATTTGAATACTGAACGGCGAAAGTACCGTTTAAGGCGGATATTTTATGGTGGACCGATTTTATGGGGTATTGAGTATTTGGCTTCTTGGTGCGAATCAAGATTCATCGCAAAAAGATTATTTGGGATGGCTATTTCGCTTCCGTTCTATATTGGTGTTCACCAAGCGATGCTTAGTAAAGAAAAAAGTGTGGATAAGGTGGAAGGTTAGAATGGGGGATGTATTGTCACTATTTGATATGAATAATTGGCTAACAAAAGCCCATATATCTTATTTGGTTGGGTTATGTTTTTGGCCTTCGAAGTGGTTTAGCACATTGTTATCCACAGAGTTGTACACAAATAGGGGTCAGTTGTGTAATTATGATATGTGAGATTATCATGAATGACTTATTTTTCGTTATAGTGCATTGGGGAAACCCAGAATTGACTCAAAAGGCGGTTTTGAGCGTGTCATCTGGGGCCCCCGTGGATCATAAACAAATACTGGTAGTTGAGAATGGAGCATCTTCGGGTGTGACGGAGGATCTTGCTAAGATAATTCATATTCCTTCAAACAAAGGATATGCGGGTGGTGTGAACGCGGGGGTTCATTATGCGTTGAAAAATGGCGCTGAATATGTCTTGATAATGAACAATGATTTGTTGTACGTGGCGGGGGCCGTGGAGGCAATGTTGGCAGAAGTAGAGAAAGGCTTTGATTGTGTTGGCGCGATAGTGTCGGAGGGACAAACTTTGCCTACCTTGGCCGGCGGATACGTTGATTGGTTTAGAGGTCGAACACATTTTGTGTTCAATAAACGGGAGATAAGTAAAATGCACTATGTGTCGGGGGCCTTTCTTTTAATCACAAGGAAATGTTTGTTGGATGTAGGAGATATGCCGGAAAAGTATTTTCATACTTGGGAGGATGTGGCTTGGGGTTTTAGGATGCGAGAGCGGGGTTGGCGTTTAGGTTTTGCGGAAACGCCGATTATTCCCCATTTGTGTTCACAGTCATTATCGGAAAGCAAATTAAAGACCTACTATCTGGTGAGAAACGGAGCTTTATTTGTGCGTGAATACGCTTCAACTTGGGCGAAGCTGTGGTTAATCGGTCTTGAGCCATTACGTTTGTTGTGGGCGCAAATAAAGGGACGAGAAGAGATTGTAAAAGCATTGCGAGAAGCAAGAAAAAATGTTGGCGGACCAGCGACCACCTGCGAGGTGGAGCAAGGTTCGGTGAGCCTATCCATTATTATCGTCACGCATCAATCACAGAACGACATCGGCGCTTGTCTTAAATCCATAATAAATGAATCCGTTGGGCTAAAGACAGAAATAATTGTCGTTGATGCTGGTTCAACTGACGCAACAAAAAGTGTTGTACACCAAAGTTGTGCAACGGCAAAATTTATTCAATTAAGAAATGTAGGTTTTGCAGCCTCGGCTAATTTGGGTGTGACGCAAGCAACGGGTGATATCGTTGTGTTTCTTAATCCTGATGCAACCCTTTTGGATGGGGCGCTGGGTATGTTGGAACAACGGTTTATGGGTCAAAATAATATTGGCATTGTTGGTGGCTACTTAATGTCTACGCCGGAAACTCCCGAAAGATGGCAAGCGATGCCATTTCCAAGCTTAAGAAAAGTTTTGTCGGCCCATTTAGGTGGATTAAAAAATTCAGGGTTGTTACCGTCGTCCTTCCTCCTACCCCCCTCCCCCCTAGTGGTCTCCTGGGTGTCGGGGGGTGCCTTAAGTATCCGAAAAGATATTTTCTTAAACATTGGCGGTTTTAATGAGCGGTATTTTTTGTATTTTGAAGATGTGGACTTGTGTCGAAGAATGCGAGACGCGGGGTTTGGTGTCTTTTTAGATCCTCAAATGCGTGTGTTGCATAAGGGTGGCAAGAGCACCAATCAAGAACAACGGGTGCAGGCGTATGATCGTTCGCAGGGGGTATATTTCATGGCACATCGACCAACGTGGGAGTACTTAACGTTATTATCTTTTCGTTTTATCTATCGGTATCTAATTAAGTTGATCGTAGGTTCATTTTTGGTGGTAATTGGGATATTCGCGACAGTTACTAACAGTTGGTCGTTAATTATCTTTCCTCTGGTTGCCATGATTGTGATATTGGCAACAATAAAGTGGCCACGTGTGGGTTTAGGTTTACTTGCCGGATCAATCGTGTTTGGTCAGGTGGTTAGATTTAATGCCGGAATAATTAACGGTACGGTGACGGATTTTCTTTTACCCATAGTTCTTGCCGGTTTGTTTTATGCAGTTGTTGTTCGAAGGCGAATACCTGAATTGATGGGTTTTGTGATAAGGGGTTGGTGGTTGCCGGTGGCCGTTCTGCCGGGAATATTGTTGGCTTGGCAGAGATTACCTGCGCAGGATTTTATTATTGCTTTTTCGTATTGTTTGAGGTTATTTGCAATTCTCTCAATAATCCCATTGGTGCGTGTACTCCGTGTGCCCTTTTCTTTTACCAGAAATACAATACTTATTGCGTCGTTGGTTTTGGCAGGGCTGGGTTTTTTTCAGTTGCTGGTACTTCCCTCTCTCCCGCCTCAAGGAGATTCATTTTTTTCTCAGATTTTTCTTAGATATTCCGGTGGTGGGTGGGACCCTCATCAATTTCGTCTTTTTTCAACCTGGCTGGATCCAAATTTTTTAGGGATGTTTTTTGTGATGGCGTTGGGACTGATTTTGGGTGAGTTGTCTAGCATTAGGGTCCGACCTCTAAGAGGTCGGACCCTAATGAATGGTTCCGAAAAGAATCAGTGTCCGTCCCCGCAGATAGGGCCGAATACTGATTGGCGAATTGTTTTTTATTCAGTTATTGCTCTAATTGCTTTTATTGCACTAACCTTAACCCGTTCGCGCGCGTCTTTTCTCGCTTTGTTTGTAATGTTGGTTGTTTATTTCATTTTTGCACAAGCCAAGCGACTGATAATTCCAGTGACAACCGTTTGTGTTGTCGCCTTAGTGCTCTTTCCCGCCCTAACAGCGCGTATTTTTGTTGCCCCTTTGTCCGATCCAACTGTGCAACTGCGTTTGCAGTCGTGGCAACAAGCAATTCGGCATTTTGAAAATTTTCCCGTGTTTGGCATGGGATATAATGCCTATGGAATTGAACAACGGTTTTCAGGTAATGTATTAAGTGAAAATATTCATTCATTGGCCGGCGCAGATAATTTTTCTTTGTTAATACTGGCAACCGTGGGTGTTTGGGGTGTGGTGATTTTGTTGTTTGGAATGAGTAGATTTGTTGCCGGTTTAATCACAGGCGCTCGTCAAAACAAGACAGAAGCGCTAAGTATTTTATTGATTTTGGTGGCCTTATTTATACACGCGCAATTTATTCAAAGTTTTACGTATATTCATCTTTTATTGCCCGTCGCGCTTTTGATTGGGTCAAAAAAAGGGACATGATTTCTTTATTTCCGGCAATCTTGATTTTTAGTGCTTGTTTATTGTTTGCCGTTTTCCGTCCCAAAATCGCGATATATTTACCACTAGTCGTAAGCTCGGCGTATTTGGTAAAAGCACAATTATTTGGATTGCCGTCGACGCTTCTGGAAATAATTTTAGTGGCTGTTTTGTCGGGCGTTTGGTTGGAATTCTTGATTGACCATCGTACCGATCCCGGATCGGAGCAACCTTGCTCCGATCCGGGATCGGTACGGGTAGTAAGCAGATTGACCATAATTTTTTGTGGATTATTTTTGATTGCAGCGACAATTTCCGCTTTCATTGCCCCGCATCCGCACGTGGCTTGGGGGTATTGGAAAGCGATGGTTGTGGAACCGATTATTTACGCGCTCACTTTGTTTTTTCTTGTTGAAAAAGATAAAAGAGCGAAGGGCGTTGTTTGGGCATTATTGCTTGGGGGCCTTGTGAACGTGGCACTTTCGTTGTTTTCAATGGGTTTTGGCGTCGATTTTGGGCGTTTTCGGGGGATTTATGATGTTCCCAACTCGTTAGCGCTAATTGTCGCGCCGTTATTAACAATGAGTATTATTGGTGGTTTGTTGAGTTGGCAACCTGTACCACCTACGAGGTGGAGCAAGGTTGCTCCACCTCGTAGGTGGTACAGGGTTTTGGCTTTGATTTTCGGTGCGGTTCTGCTGGCGACGCAATCTTTGGCCGGGTTAATTGCCGTGGCGGTGACGGTTTTGGGAGTGGTAATTTATTTAAAAAAGGGATGGAAGATATTAATAACGGTTGGTCTAATTATTGTTTTAGGTTTTGGTTTGCAATTTTCTTCCGGGAAACTTTTGCATCTTCTAAGCCGACAATCATCATCGTTTATTGCACGTGAACAAATTTGGTACACAGCGTTTCAAATGATTAAAAAACATCCGATTCTAGGAACGGGTCTTGGCACATTTGAACCAAGCTTTCAAGATGAATTGAAAATTATTTTAAATTCACAAAATCTACTTTTTTCACCTTACTCGCCACACCCTCCGCTTGAGTGGGTGGTGCGTGACCCGCATAATGTTATTTTGTCATTTTGGCTCAATACCGGCTTTCTTGGAATGCTTGCCATGGTGGTACTTATTGTGAACAAACTAACAAAGACCGTTCAAGCGTTGCGAGAAGCAAAAAACATCCATCAAGTTTTATTGGGTGTTGCTTTAGTAACCCTGATTATTTTTGGTTTATTTGATGTTCCCTACTGGAAGAATGATCTCGCGCTAATTTGGTGGGTGTTATTGATGTAAAGACCAAATTTGTATGAAAAATATTGTATTTTTTATCTAGTTTGTAAAAAAGAGAGTTCCTTTATTTCTAGTTTGGTGAACTGGGGATGAATTGTGTTTAGAATTATCCATGATACTAGTGCTAAAATTAGGCCAATTATAGCTCTTTGAATCACTTCTTTCCCTTTTTGCGCGAGTTTAGCGTCTCCTGATGCGAGAAAATAATAGAAAGAACCGAAGGCAATATAAATAGCCGCCGCCAATACGCATATGCCAATACCAAGTTGAAAAATTACATTGGTAAGAGAGGCTATGTCGTTTACATTGCCGAAGGGCTTGTCCAGAGCGTCATCGGAAGCGGCGCCAGATACAATAGGAGATAATCTGATTATTACTAAACTAAGAATAAGGAAAACTGCTAATCCAAATAGGGGTAATTTAAGTTGTTTGATGTTGAGGGGGGACATTACTGATTAAATATATCACAAACTGGTCCTAAAATAGAGAGGGCTTTGGCTGTGTCACCCGGAATGATGCCCGAAACCCAGCTGGTGAATTGGGTAATATTTGGCGCATATGTGCAGATTCCATAAATCATAACAATAAAAACAATACAGATAATAATTATGCCAAGGATTATACCAACAACAATCAGACAACCAATCGCGGCATACGGGGCAATTGCCACTGCCGCAGAGGTGAGCGCCTTTTTTGCAGCCATTTTAATGGCTGTCTTGACAGCTTCTTTTGCTAAATCTTTTACTTCGGCCATTTAATGATAGTTGTTATTCAACTGGCACTTCTGATGTGGAAGTATCGATTACTCCCGTACCCATATTGGAACTGTCCATGTCATCTTGCGCCATTTCTTTACGAGCGGCTTCAATTTCCAGTACCTGGCGAGGGTCGCTGGTAATGATTTGGTCTTCTGCATAGGAAGCGACAATTTTAATGGCGACGTGTTTAAGTCCGGCAAAGAAAAGTCCTTCTCCCACATCGCTCTCGAGGAGCAAATACTTCTCCCCTTCCGTTAAGTAGAAAGTATCCGCGATAAGATCGATAGCAGCCGGCGATTGGCGCAACAAAATTTGAATACTGGAATTAGTGACAATTGGTTTGCCGTAACGCGAAGTTAAGAAGTCGGTGATGTCCTGGGTGATGGTGGTAACACCTAAATAGTATTTGCGGGCACGCTTAGCGATGCCAAATAAAAACTGCGCGGATTCTTCGTGTTGCATGAGCACCCAAGCCTCATCGATTACCAGGATGCGTTTTTTCATGTTGGCGCGGATTCTTTTCCAGATGAATTGCAGAACCACATACATGGCCATGGGACGCAGTTGCTCTTCCATGTCGCGTAAGTTGAAAACAACCAACTGTGAGTTAAGATCGATGTTGGTGGCGCGATTAAAGACGCCCGCGTAAGTACCCGTTACGAATTGTTGGATGCGAAGCGCAAGGTCTTTTCCGCCATCCATGTCTTTGAGGATGTTGTAGAAATCTTCAAGCGTTGGCGCTTCGATATTAAACGAACGGCTTTGAGGGGTGATATCTTTAAGGGCATAAGTTTCCCAGACAGCTTGGTCGACGATGGACTTCTCTTCCGCGGAAAGACCATCGGCCATAATACCGATTAAACCGGTAATGTGAGTAATGGTTTCACGCAAAACATCTTCCGGATTATCATCATCGCGCAGTGGAGGTAGATCAAATGGGTTGATGCGATGTTCGGAAGAAATGGAGATGCGCAAGAAAGTGCCACCGGTCGCCTGTGCCAGATAGCGGTATTCATTTTCAGGGTCGATGGCGATAACATCGATACCAAACATCATACTGCGCAAAATTTCCAGTTTAACGGTATAACTTTTACCGGCACCGGACTTGGCGAAAATGACCGAGTTGGCGTTTTCCATTGAGAATCTGTCGAAAATAATCAAGGAATTATTATGACGGTTGATGCCATAAAGAATACCGGTGTTGGACGTGAGATCAGAGCTGACAAACGGGAACGTGGTGGAAATTGGTGAAGTGTTCATGTTTGTGTTCACCTGCAGTACGTCGTGTCCGATTGGTAATGTCGATACAAAACCTTGCTCCATTTGATAAATGGCCGGTTTTACGTAAATCAGTTTGGATTCTAAAACACCTTCGATGCGGGCTACGGCATCATCCAGTTCCTTTTTGTCCTTACCGTGAATGGTGAAGTAAATGCCAAGTTTGAAGAATTTCTCTGTTCCCTGTATTAGACGGTCGCGCAACTCCTCAATATCTTGATAAGCGGTTTCCAACATTGGGTCACGCACTTGCCCTTTTTCTTGGGCCATAGCGATTGAGGCTTGTACTTGGGCAACTTTCTTTTTTAGATTTTTGAGAATAGTTCCCGAATCAAGAGGATACATGAACATGGAGATATCTAATTCGACATCCATGTTGATTATTGGCGCCAACCAAGTTGATTGCAGAAAACGAGGATAGGTAAAAGTGAACAAAGTGACCACGAATTCTCCTGAAAGTTCAACAAAACGGGGGGTAATATTTAACGCGGACGGAGCAATAATATCGCGCAGAGTAGCTACCCCTTCACGAAAAATCTTTTCGTGTTTTTCCATTTTCTGTTTTTGTTGACGCAAGGCTGTTGATTGTTTGCTTGTGTCGGGTTTTTTGGAAAATAGTGGCATAAGTATTTATTAAACGTCTCTTGACTGTCTTTCTTGATAAAGTCGCTGTGCCTCTTCCGGATCCGGCGCTTGTTTGGTGTAAAACTTGGTGTTTTCGTTCGGTTCACTGGAAGCGATTTCCGCGATTGTTTCGGGTTTAGCATCTTCGATATCTAAATCTTCAATATAAGGCAAGCGTTGGTTGCGAGAAGTGTCCGGATTGTAAAGTGTGTAGAATAACTCAATAATTTCTTGGGTGTTCATCGGCACCAAGCGGACGCCAAGATTGCGGAGGTTCCCTGCCACCTGATCAACGCGTTGCCAGAGTTGGTCTTTGTAGCGTTCGAATTCGGTATGGCTGTATGCCGAAAGACCACCGCGAATTTTTAAACCCTTCATAAACTTGGAGAAGCCCCCCTCCTCTTTCACTTGGGCTACACCAAAAGGAATAACGATGTAAAAATTCTTGGTCATCACGTTGCTTACTTTTACCAGTTCTTTGATATATTCCTTGTATTCTTGCAATTGAATTTTCATTAATTCGCTGTTTTGCCCTTCTTCGCGCAGATCCAGCTCTTTTAAGTATGGTTTGATATCAATTTGGCGGGAAGTAACAAGTACCTGAATGGGAAAAGAAATGGAATTGATAAAATCTTGATAGCCGAAAATAATGGCATCTTGTTCCTGCTCGCTCTTGAGGGCAAAATTAAGACTGCTGGCCATGAGAATGGCACGGAATGAGCCATCACGTAGAATTACAACGCCATCGCGAATCTCTGCAATATCCAGATATTGTTGCGCGGAATACTTAGTTTTCTTTTTCGGCGTGAGGTTTGTGTTTGCCATTGATTATTATCATTCTATAACATTTTAGTCATTATTCCCAATAGATGTAGTAGTAAGTATTTAACCCGTCAAATTTCCAATTTTCAATTTTGCAATTTTCAACTAATTACCAATTTAAAATTTTCAAATCACCGTTGAACTGCCGATTGTTTGAAAAATAAGTGTTAATTCGTGAGCTTCTTTCCAAAGAACTCGAAAAATTACCTGTTTTTCAGGGATGGCCTTGGCGAGCATTCTTAACCAATGCATTGTTTCTTGACACTCCTTTTTTGAAATATAGATTTTGTTTCGGAAATCCCTTTTTGATGAACCGTTTATTGCTTCCATATAATTTGCACCAATACTTGTCGCTGATCTGATTAATTGATCGATTAAACTTCGAGTAATATGGTTCACTGGAAGTTGTTTGCAGAGTTCAATTATATCTTCCCCAAACTTTGCGGTTCTTTCTTCCAAATCATATTTTGTATTTGGTTGGTTGGACATTGAAAATTATTTGAAAATTGCAAAATTGGAAATTGATAATTTTAGAAGCCAGGTGGGGCTTCTGAATCCTCATTTACCGTATGTCCCGAAGTATCAAGAATCCTTGCCAATTTTTGTATCCGTGTTTCATCAAAAGATTTCTTGATTGGTGTTCCCGGCGCGTGTTTTCTTTCCTCCTTCGCTAAGGCTTCTTTTTTTAGTGTGATTGTTTCCGCTTCCCAGCGACGTTCCCAAATAAATTGCTTTCCGGTAAAGAAGAAATGAACGACGGAAAACATGTACCATGTAAAAGAACGGCCGTTAATTTTATAGAAAGCTAATAGGATGGTAAAAATCAGAATTGGTATGGCAATGATAATCGTTGCTTGCGGAGGAAGCGGAGACACCCACAAGGCGCCAATTATCAGAAAGGCCACGATAAACATCATAAATTGTTTGGTGTCTAAGGGGCCGAAGATTTTGTCTTCAACGTCGACGAATTGTGGAACTTGGTATTGTTGAGGCATGGGTGGGGTGATATACAAAGTGTTTATTCAGGTCGCGACACTATGGGCGGTGTTGGAGGTAACTTGCTCGGTGTTGGATCGGTCGACTTTCGTAGATCCACCACGTTTCTTGAGGGTTTGTTTGCGACGATTGGCGGGGTGACTTCTTCCGCTTCCCCTGCCCAGTCGCTCATGGATGTTGCCGATGTTCCAGGGGTTGTTTTAACTGCCTCGCTTGTGGCACGTTTTTGCTCGAAGGATTCGAGAGGGCGACCTGCTAATGGTTGTCGTGGAGCAGTTTTTGTGACGGAGGCAGTATTTTTGCTGTGATTTTTTTCGAACAATTGAGAAATCTGAAAGTAGTTTGGGGCAATAAGTTTTGATGAAATTTCTTTCACAATACTGTTCGCGACCGCATCTTCCACCCCAAGACGCTCTTTTACCAGTGCGAAAAAGTTAGCGGCGGATTGATCTCCTGTAAGAGCCTCTCTTGTTAGGTGGGCCAGCGATTTTACCTGATCCACCGAAAGACCGTTTGCAACCACGGCAACATTCCAAATAATGGCGGCAGTTTTTTCTGATGACATTAAATCGTGAATGTTTTGAGGCAGATGATCGAAACGTTCAGAGATAGTGGATTTTTCATTTTCACCAATATCCACAAAAAATGGACTTGCGGACATGAACATTGCTAACCTGGTTTCTTCGTCAATTGCTTCAGTCATTTATTTTTTTAGTTAATTAATGCTTATTAGGGTATTGTATAACCCTGTCTTTTTCCGGCTGCTTTTTGGGCATTTGTTAGGCCTGGCAATTTTTTTACCAAATCTTCAAGTTCGCTTTGCCCAGCTGTATCGAGTCTTTCCGCGTATGCTTTTATTTTTGCCGGCGTAAGACTGATGGCTAGGTTGTTTTGGTTTAATTCGCCCTTATCAACCTGTCTCTTTGCGGCTTGCAAGAGAGCTCTTATTTGCATTGGATTTTTCCCAATATCTTCATCTTTCATACGTGATGCGGCTTTGCTTGTTTTTGCCGCTTGCGCAATTATCGCGTCTTTTTCGTCGTCAGTTAATTTGCCTCCTGTGATATTTCCCAGGGTTGCTGTATCGAGTGAAGACACGTTTGCGGATACGGGGCTCTTGACCTGGTGCGCTTCTTTAAGTTTTTCGCCCATTTGCGTGTTTTTTGGAATCAGCTTCTTTGCTTTCGCGAAGTCCTCGTCACTCTTGAGTTCACCGCGATCCATCAATTCGGCGGCCGCGCCGGCATTTCCGCGGGTCATCGCATCTTTAAGTTGATCATCGGTCATGTGTTTAACAGCTTTTTGTTGTTCAGAAACTTGCGCACTGGCTTCTTGTCCGCTGTACATCCTTTGTGCAAATCGACCGGCAGATCTCGCGCCACGAACGCCACCTGCAATGACTGGGAGAGAACCAAGGCCACGAGCAGTTGCGCCACCGCCTTTTTTTATTCCTCCCACAGTAGCACCGCCAACCAAACGTGCCGGCATCATTCCTAATTTACCGGCTCCAAAGACTGTCCCTTTTGCGACTCCAAGTGCCCCGCTTGCGCCAAAAATGCTTAATGAGCGGGCAACGTATACAGCGCCAAAAATGAAAATTGACACAAAAACGACATCTACAAGACTTCCAACAAGACCATTAAACGTTCCACCGGCGCCCGATGTGGCCAGTGTTCCATCCGGCCAAAATTGTCCCACAAGTGAAGTTGTTCCCGCGGTTGTACGGTTGAGAATGCGAATAGCTATTGCAAGAAAAAAAGTTGCGATAGGAAGAAAGAATGTGTAATTAATGAATTTCCCCCACCACTCATCGGAATATTTTTGGGCTTTGGGGATGAGTCCAAAGACATATGGTACCGGGGCAAGGATTAATAGAATAATTAGTGCAATTAGGCGGACAAAAATAAGAATTCCCAAAAAAATAAAAGCGATGGCAAAAACACCCAGCATTACAACCGACGTGGCGCTTTTTAGGACGACCATCAAATAGGTTTTAAAGTCTTGGGACGTGACATTAGAAAAATCCATGACGTCTGCGGCTGTTCCACCGGGTTGAAGAATTTGGGTTTTCTGTCCTGTGTAATATTCAACCCAATCAGAGTTTTTATAGGTATATAGTTGGCCGATTTGGCCGGCACTTGTTAAACCAACGGCAAGGCGACAGCCGATTGCTTTATTGCCGTTTGTTTCTTTTGCTTGGCATGCTTCGGGGGTAGACGGTAAAACCGAATCGGCAATTGTTACCGTCATGACGTTGGCGACTTGAAGAAAAGCGCCACTGATCGCTAAGCTGAAATTTACAAGGAGCGCCGCGAACAAAAGTCTTGGTAGAGTTTTGCGCATACTGAATGTTTCAAGTCCGGCAATCGTGGAAAATGAAATCGCCAAAAGAATCAGGATGAAAATGAAATTCAGGATATCGCGCGTGAAAGTCCAACCCTCTTGGACAGTTTTTGAACTGGCAAGTTTGGTTGCGCCAAACCCAAAATCGATTAGTCTGCTAGAGAAATCAATGAGAAAACCGATTAAAAGCGAAGCTAGGTAAAAACTAAGGCTAAAGATGTAAAGAAAAAAGTTGCCAATTTTGTCAGCGATATTCGGTTCCCCTTCTTTGGTATTTGCAAATGTTTGATCTATCTTTTCCTGGACATTTGTTGAGAAATTATCAATGTTTTCTTGGCCTGTGATTGTTATTGTGTTTCCGTTATTTGAGGTATTGAATGACCCTGCGGGGAGTTTAGATACTCCAGCTTGTACGTAAGAATCTGAAAGATTTGCTGTTACCGGTTTATTCGTAGGGCCAGTGTATGTTCCGGTCCAAGCACTGGTTGGATTATTTCTTGTAAAAATCAAGGTTGCAGGAAGCGAGTTTTTTGGTAGAACAGAAACAGGCTCGGCAAATGCAATGTTTACAGGACATAGAATCAAAAAGACGAGTAAAAAAAATAATATCTTATTTATTTTCTTCATGGCATCGTAAACATAAATTTGGTTCCGGTTTGACTGCGGACATCAGATACATAAACACCAGTGTTTTCACTTGGCGCGTATACTACCCAAATACAGGCTTGTGGGTCTGGGATAATATCGGATCCAAGTGTTATTAGGGTAGATGAATTACCTAAATAGACTGATTGGTTGTATAGCTGTTGGGCTTTGATATAGTTGTTTTTCCATTGTGCGGTTGTAATTGGCAAACCTAGAAAATCTGCAATATCCACTACTTCCTGTTTGGATAAAACAGCCTTCGCGGGGTCGCACCCATCGCTAATTGGTGTATTAGGATCAACTGTCGGTGGTTGCCCTCCCCCGCTATTAGAATCAGGAAAACGATTAGGTATTTGTTCTTTTAGGTTATTTGGTGGAAATTGGTTTGCCAGTTGTTCTAGTCTGCCATTAGGAAAGTAGTTTCTAGTATTTCCAAATTGTTGCTCCGATCGGGTCATGTTTTCTGCGATAGTCGCTTCAAGAATCCGGTTTATATCAGACAAATCACCTATTGGAGAACCAGGTTTTACATTTGTCAGGCCGGCAACTTGCGCACTCGTTCCCGCATATTCGCCGGTGCCGGTTACCTGCGCGCTGGAAACATTTTTTGCTGTTTTGGCATTGCTGATATTTGATGGCATTTTACCGCTACTAACAGCAATATCTCCTCCATCAGGATTAAATAAGGCCAATAACGTATTTGCCCACCCACCAGTGGTTAAGGCCAACTGAGCGTCTTTTGCGCGTCCGGGAGTAATTGTTTCTTCGATTCCGATAAAAGGACTGCCACTACTGCTTGTTCCGTTTGAACTACTATTTTTTCCAATATCTCGTTCACCTTTTTTTTCCGGCAATGCGCCATTTAGATCGCCAACACTTTGGGCCAGTCGTGATTGGTTTGCCAATCCTGCCCTCATAACATTTATAAAAGAACCGGTACTATTGGCATCGCTGAAGGCAATATTTGCAACCCCACCTTCTAGTTTTTTTATTTTTCCTTGTTCGTTGGGATCTGAAGATTCAAACGTTTTTGATAATTGTGTTGGAACAAAGCCTAATGTGGCTTCTCCAATTTGCCTAAGCAAATCAGCCTCTTTTTTTGCATAAGCTTTATTTTTTTCACCCTCTGAAACCATATCTGTGCTGTAGTTTTCTATTCCCTTAGGGGTTATTCCAAAAATCCATTGCGCGGCTACCGCGCCGATGATTTGTTCCGCGTTGGACGGTGTTACCGGAAAACCGGTACCACGAAAACCCATTGAACGAATGATTTGATCGGCAACGACATTTCCATATCGGAGATAAGTGTTAACCATTGCCTCATCAACATTAGCGTTTCTTGGCATCGGCGATGCGGTTACGGCGAATGAGGGGGTTGCTGAAAAATAAGCAATAAATATCCATATGAAAAAATTTATTAGAATCCTATTTTTCATTAATCCATTTATCATTGCGCAAAAATTAGACTATCACCTTTAAGATACTCATCGCACGGACTAATTCCGTTGTTACTGTTTGCTTGACTGTTATTTGGATCCTTAACGGCTTGCGGACCATAGATACCTTCTAATATTCGACAAGATATACCGGCAATCTCAACGCGCATTTGTTCGGCCAGTGCTCTGCGTTGCAGTGACTCACGCAAAAATGCATCACCATTATCGCTGGTGACCTGGCGCACGGCAATACGAGGCAGGTTGGTTCGTTCTTGTGGTTCAAGAGCGGTTGGTGTGCCACTTTCACCTACAGTAATACTTCCGTCTCTATTTACCGTTGCCGTTCTCTGTCCTTGACGCGGAGTATATGTTCCACTTGCTAAATAATTACCAATTCGTGTGTTGTAGTCTATTTGTGGCGGACTGGTTGGTTGTGCTTGGCCAAGTGTCGGCGGATCTACTTGACCACTTGAGTTGACCGACACAGGCGCTTCCACATAATCCGCTTGGTTAAGCGCGGCTAGGACGTTATAAAAAAGCTGTTCTTGAGCACGATCCGTGTAGAACATGGCGTGCGGATCGGCGAGAGCGGGGCGAGGTAAGGTGAAATAAACAAGCACACCTGCAATTAGAAATATTGAGATTTTGATTGCCTTAATCGCAAGGGAGGAGGGGGTAGCGCGTAGGGTGTAGGGGCGACTTTTTTCGGCTTTGTAGGTTTTTTTTATTTTTTTCTTTTGCATACGATGGTGTCATGATTAGTATACAACAACGAGGGTGTAGGGGGTAGGTTTTTTATAAATACCCCTAATTGTTGTAATTCAATACTAATTTTCAATTATCAATTCCCAATTTTCAAATAATTATCAATAATTCAATTTTCTCCGCCAGCTGGCGGACAGCGACGACGCGTTTTGATAATTGATAATTATTTGAAAATTGGGAATTGATCATTGAAAATTACTTAATGTCATATTTTTTCTCAACAACTTTAATCTCATTCCCTACTTCCGCAAAAACCCCTCTTAATCCCTCAATGCGAGAAGCTGCGACAAGCACCGAAGCGTAGTCTGTTTGATAGTTTTTGAATGTTTCCGTATTGTTTTGAAGCGCCAAGACCGCGCCAAGGTATTTTTTATGTAACTCCACTACTTCTTTTGGCACCATCACATCGCGAAAAATTTGGGTGTTCCCTTTCAGGTTGGCAATTACCGTGTTTAGTGGAACGGGATCTTTTTTATTTGTTAGCGCGTTAAAGGCCGTGATAATATCTTCCGGAGTGACCGCTTTTATCGCCGTATTTGTTTTAACAGACAAGGCGTCCAGGTATTTAACGATTGCTTGTTTACCTGTTTCGGTGGAAATTTTAATATCGCTGTCCATAATTATCGGTAAAATGCCTCTGGCATTTGCTTCGTTAATGAATTTGTTTAATTGCGCGTCATCGCCATTGAGAATTGGCGCGATTGCGCTTGGGTTATTTGGGGTGAGTGTTATTGAAGATGGAGAAGCGCTTGTGACAGGAGAAGTTGGCAAGAAAGAAAGACGGTCGATTTTATCGTTAGGTGATTTAATGAGCGGATCATAGCCGTTTGCAATCTCTGCCCCATCTTGATATCCGTCGCCATCCGTGTCGTTGTTATTAGAATCAGTTTTGTAGAGGACCTCCATGGCATCGGACAAACCGTCTTGGTCGGAATCGATTTCGGCGGACGGAACGATAATGTTGTTTGGTAAGCTTGTTTCCTGGGTGGGAGAAGGAGTTGTTTGCGATACAAGATTATTATTCGAAAATGTCGAAGGATTACTCGTTGATTTTGAGGCGATAAATTTGTAACTCATCCAGCCGACAAAGAAGACGGCAATGGTGATACCAAAAGACATAATGAGAGCTTTTCGGCTATCGATTGAATAATTTTTAGCAATCATTAGTTATTATTGTACACTAAAAACTGCTTCGACATTGTTCGATTGTGGTCTGTTCGTTATTGTGTCTGGTAATTTTTTTACAATCTTCGCATGCCAGATTGTCATTTTCCGGACAACGATCGCTTACTTCATAATCAAGGTTGGCGATGCCTCCCCTTGAACAGCGACAAGAACAGTCATCCGCCCAGTAGGAGTCGGTGGATAATCCTCCACAAGGGTTGTCTTGGCTTTTTTCTCCAACGATTGTTGGGGGAGGCGAAATGTTTGTTTTTAGTGAGACTTTTTTAAGGGCTTCGTTGATGAGCGGAATATAATTGCCGATTTTTTTGTATTGTTCCCTATTTGATGTGGCCTGTGTCCAGCTGGGAATAATAAAAGCACTAACAGTTTGACTTGTGTATTGATTAATTTGTTTTAATAGGCCGGCGATTATGTTGGAGATTTCGTTTCTAAATTGAGATACGGAGCCACGAAAAGGATCCCAGTATTCTTGAGAAGGAACGGTAGCATTGGAGAATAGCGGTAACACCAAGACTAAGACGAACACTAAAACAGATAATTTATTCATCCCTTTTATGATATCACGCTATAAATAATTCAGCGCATTGTTTAAGCTTAACTACTTACTTCAATGGATGTTCGTAATCACAAATGAACCATTTTTGTTTATCCATTCCCGCAACAAGCGGGAATCCATGTCTTTTATACCATGGACCCCCGATTTCTCGGGGGTGGTGGTTTTTCAAGTGTGTAGTAAAACTTCGATTTTTTAGATTGGTGAGCAGTTGCGCGTAAGCACTAAATAACTGTCGGTGTTTTTATTCTTGGCTTGCTTTTTCTTACCACTTTTGGCGTGGAAATAACAACCGGTTCCGGAGATTCAGTACCTCTCGCGTCTTTGTATAGCACGACAACAAACGCTGCTCCGGTGAGCATTAACAAGAATGGAATAATCCAGCGCATATATGGTAACGGCTGAACTGCTTGGGTCAAAATATAGGAGAAAATTACCCAACCGATTAAGCGCAATGTAACAAGCCAAAAGTTTTTTCTAATTATTGTGGTACTGTAAGTTAGGGAATCAAGCCCGGCCTTGGCATCACCGGTGACGGTGATTAATGATGCAAAAGAAAGCCAGATAACAGCCATAATTAGGGGAAGTAAAAAGATGATTCCCAAAAGTCCAAGAATGATACTGGCTAGAATCGGATCGAAAATTGAAGCAAACCAAGTGGCGCCGGTGTTTTCGTACCAAAAAATTAAAATTGCGAATGGTAAATAGGAAAAAGCAAGGTATACGGAAACAATTATTTCCGTCCAAAGAAAGTGAAAGAAAATATTGGAACCTTTATTTAAGGCAACTCGGGCACCCAAGTCTTTGGGTTGGCTAAGAGTGTGCAAAATGCTTGCTTTGGTGATGATACCCGCCACAAAGAAAGCTACTCCCGCGATAAAGGCAATTACAAAATTGAAAATGGTTGCTCCCTGAAGTGCCGGTAATTCTCCGTATTGAATGGAATTTAATAATTCCATGATGTAAGGAATAGTAAGAGCGAAAGGAACAAGTGGAACGACAACCAATTTTAGAAGTGTCTTCCACCGAGAAGAAACTAACTTCCAAGCAGAAGTTACTTCTAGAAAAAACGGTCTGATATTTGGTGTCATTGTTTTATTATTAATATTGATATTGTCTTAATTATATGCGCGGTAGTTATTTACGCAAGCGGGTTTGTTGGGGTTGCTTGCGGGTCATACGCAAAAAGTGGGATACCACAGTAATGTCTTCGCGGTCTTTGCGAGCCATTGATCATCCGTTTGGATGGGCAAGGCTATTCGACTGCCCTTCGACCTCGAGCTTCCATCGACTGTGAGCTCGGGATTGTCGAACAGCAGGGTCGAGAGGTGAGCTCAGGGTTTTCGAACAGCGTGGCAATCTCAAGTATTAGTACGATTGTTTTACGGGAGATTGCTTCGCCTCGTCTCGGACGATGGCTCGCAAAGACTGCGTATTTTTAAATTCCAAAAAGTGGCGCGTTCACTTGTGGCGCGAATCCGCCGGGGCCGGATGCCGAATAGCTTTCTACACTTTGACGCAAACATTCTTGGTATCCGTCATCCATTGGCGCTCCCGAAGGATAACCCGGAAAAGTGCCATGGTCTTTTCCTACAAAATGATCATGTTTTCTGATGAACGCTTGATTACCCCAGCATTGTTCGCAGGGAATATTGTGGGTAGCCGGTCCACCGCCGATACGATGCCAGTTTGCTTCTCCCGCAAAATATTTAATCGGACAAGCAATTTTTTCTTTGCAACGGCAGTAACAATCATCTTGATGGTGCCAAATTTGATAATAAGGCGGATATTCCACGTTTCCCGGGCGCATTATCCCTACCCAATAAGGATCGCCGGGTTTGTCTCCACACACTTGGCCGAGTTTCGCTACATCAGTCACATTTTTACCACCAATTCCTTTCATGTCTTGATAAAGGCGCATTAATCCGCTTTTGTATTCGCTGGCATCGGATGTGCTTGAGGGAGTGTTTGCTTCACTTTTCCAACCTCGCCATGATGGATCTGCGGCAAAAGGTTGGATCATACTTCCCAATGCGTCACCAAGTCCTTGCCAAATAAATAGGGCGGTTACTTTTCCCACGGATGAATTAACATCTTGCTTGTAACCGGCAGATGGATTTTGGGCCGGTTCGTTAACAGATGGGTCGGACAAACTTTTGTTGATAATCACCGGCCCGGTTTTTGGCGCACTTTGAATAAAAGTTAGGGGAACGAGCAGTAAGGAAACTATTAAAAAAGGAATGATTTTGGAAACTTTGTTCATCTCTTTATCTTACCCCCATTCCGCCCTCAGCCATAAAACTCGTCATCAATTGCACGATTGCTCTAATGACTGCTTGAAGTAATGCTTCAGGAATGTTGGCGGTTAAAGCTTGTTTCAAAAGGTCGCTAATATTTGTCAAAACCCCTTCTTTCCCCGCTTGTTCTTCTTCAACGGTACAGACTTTTTCATGCGCAACAGTTATTCCCTGTTGTTGTTCCGCGATACAGCGATTGGGATAATTCTTTCCATTTACACCGCAAACAGGTTCATACACAGTGGGACAAACAACTTGTTGATTATATGGTTGCGGAGTCGGTTGTGGTGTGGGTTGATTTTGGCTACCACTTCCGCCACCAGGGGATCCACCGCCACCGGGAGGAGAACCACCACCGCCGGGGGGATCTTGTCCGAATGGTTGTGGTGAGGGCTGTAATTGTTTTGGTGCCTCCGTGAATTTGCATACTCTCTTTCCACCCTCTTCTATGTCTGAAACACGAACACTTTTTCCTCCGGCATCCGTTACAACTGTTCTTTTTAGATACATTCCAGGTTTTACTTTCGCCCCATTAACACTATAAGCATGCAGAGTATCCGCCAAAGACTCTTTAACCTGATCTTCCGTCAGTGATTTATCCACTCCACCGCTTAACCAATCCACTCTTCTCTCTTTGAGTTTGGAGTCGATAGTTTCCAGCAGAATC
>CAIZMI010000036.1 GCA_903934015.1 uncultured bacterium | reverse complement strand
CGCTTTCAATAAACTGGAGACCTTCCTTGGCGCGATCTCCTGGGCGATGATCCTTCTTGGCTTAATCGTCAACACCCTCGTCTTTAGCAATACCAAATCAGTTACTTCCATTATTATCTTTGGTATCTATAGCGTTATCGTTATCGCCAAGATAATAATCAGCTATAGGTTTAGACAGACACTGGGACTGGTGACAGACAAGGAAACATCCGAAGGAATCGGTCTGGCGATTATCCGTCTCTATGACGCCACCACCAATCGTCTTCTTGCCACTAAGGCCACTACCGATACCGGTAAGTTTATGATGCTTACAGCACCGGGGAAGTATAACCTTACCGTCTCGAAAGAAGGGTATCTGTCTTATCAGGCGAATCAATTGCATATCAAGACGACGACGCGGGCGTTGGCTTTTGAGGTGGGGTTGAGACGGGGATAGAAAAGCGGAGGGGGGGGGTCAATCGGAATTACAATCTTTTTTCTCGTACAAATAATGGCACAATTACGTGCTAAAATGACCAGATGAACAAACTTGAAAACAAGGTCGTATTAGTAACTGGTAGTGGGCGCGGTTTGGGTCGTGCAATCGCCCTGGAGTTATGCAAGGCTGGTGCGGTCGTTTATGTAACGGATATAAAAATCGTAGATGCGGAAGAGTCGGTCGCAATTATTAAAAAAGATTTACCAGCGGAACAACAGAGAAATGTTTTTTCTGTGGCGTTAGATGTCAGGGAGGAAAAAATGGCAGAAGAAGTAATTAAATCTATTGTTGAAATACAAGGAAAAATCGATATCTTAATTAACAATGCGGGTGTAAATGTGACGGCAACGGTGGAAGATTTGTCGGTCGCTGAGTGGGATCGTACAGTTTCAACAATTTTACGAGGTGCCTATGTTATGTCACACACTGTTTTTCCGGTTATGAAGAAGCAAGGAGGCGGAAACATTATCAATATTGTTTCCAGTCTAGCCAAGCGCGTAAAGGAAAATTCTCCTGCGTATGTGGCGAGTAAGTGGGGATTACAGGGTCTGAGTCAGTTACTATATATGCAAGGCCGGAAATATGGCATAAAAGTTACGGCTTTGAGTCCGGCAGGGATGCGAACAAGTTTATTGTTGGATCGTTTTCCCAATTTGGATCAATCCAAAATAATGGATCCCGCGGAGGTGGCTAAGGTAGTGCGGTTTGTTTTGGAATTACCCGAAGAAATTGCCATTCCCGATTTATTTATGATGTCGACTAAAGAAGAAACCTGGCCGTAAAATATTATTATGAATGAGGAATTAATCGAAAAACCACCGCAACAAGCGGAACAAAAAGATTCCGTAGTTGAGCCTGTTCCATCTGCTGAAACAGAAGTTTCTGATCGAGAAATTCGTGAAACACAAAAAGTCGGCATTCGGCAGTGGGCAGAGCGACAAGTGCCACTGCTTAAAGAAGGAGTCGATTTTATGTTTATCGGCATTGAGGAAGCTGCTCAACCTGGTGACACCATCGCGCCGCATGAGACAGGCAGTATCTATTTTGGTTATCTGACCAAACATTTTGAAAAATTCGATGCAATGTTTAGTGGCGAATATGCGCAAGTGGTGGCAAAGCACAAAAAGGATTGGACAAATGAGGTTGGCAAGAATTACAGTTGGGCCGGACGGTACATGGTAACAGGCGGTGGTGGGGTGGCAATTGATTCTGCGCCGATCGAATCTGTTAAACCGCCATCGTGTAAGTCACATCATGGGGAGTTTCGGCAGTATTTCCAGGAACAGACTGGTTTTGAATTACCAACCGCTGGAGAGTTGGATGAAATTGTGATGAAGATGGCCGAAAATATTGGTTGGTATCAAGAAGTCCGAAAACGTCTGGAAGAAGAGCGCGACAAGAAAGCGCCTGGAGAGCGCTGGGCATTTACGGTGCCAATAAATAGTATCGACTACGCACTCATCATTTTAGGAGATGCAGCGGCGCTGTCGGAAGAACTTAAAAGCGCGGAGCGAATGCGTGATTTTGGCAGCAGTGAAGGCGAGCAAAAAGCCGTTGAACTAGCCAAGAAACATCAGTTAGCTGAATTGCCCGAAGAATTTTGGTATATGAATGCTAAAATCCGGCAATTTAACGATCTCACGTATAACGCCGATGATTGGGTTGATTTAGATGAAATCAACAAAAATCTTTTGGGTGGCACTTTGCCTCCTCCCACAGAAAAAGGAGCCCGCATCGACAAAATTTATGAAGATTATTACGGTTTCGACAGAGAAAGAATGGAACAGTTGTGTAAGGGATTTTCAGATAAGTTGTATAAGCCAAAGAAGTAAAAAACCGCCATTTGGGCGGTTTTTTAAATCACAATTTTCTTAGTTAAACAAATGATTATTTCGCGAAGAATACTGCGAAAGGATTGTAGTTTGTGTGGTCTGGATAATCAATCTCATCGACTCCGTCGACTTTCTTCACGTAATTTGCAAATCTTGTACTGATTGGTAGAGCAATAATTTCATAAAGTACCTTTGCGATCCATATGGTAATAATTGTTGTAATGATATTTTTTGTGCTAAGTACGCCAATAAATGCGATCGACATAAAGACAATAGAATCAACCAGCTCTCCCGCGATTGTTGAAGCAACGAATCTCCATGCTTGCTTGAAACCTTTTTTGCCGTCATGCAAAAACTTCATCTTGGAGAGGACTAGGCTGTTCGTAAATTCACTGAAGAAATAAGCCATTAGGCTAGCGAAAGTGGCGCGAGGTGCAAAGCCGAGAATTGTTTTAAACGATTGCTGATTTGTCCAAAAATCTGCTCCAGGCCAAAAGCTAATGAGAGTAATCATGAGTGTCGCAAAAATTTGGCATCCCATACCGGTCCAAATAATTCGACGGGAGAGCTTGTATCCATATACTTCCGTAAGAATATCGTTGAAAATAAAGGTTATTGGAAAAATGAGTGTTGACCCATTGAGGGCGAAAGAGCCAACGGCAATAAATTTTGATCCCAGAACAGGGACGAGTACCAAAGCCGTACAAAATATGCCGGTAAAGATGCTGTATAGGCCAAACTCACGAGGTTGTTGATGGTTGTTCATAATGTATTAATAAGTAATTAAATTGATAATATGTTCGTTAATATGTTCTCTTGTGGCATCAATGGGGGATTGGTATTGATTTAGGATAAATTACACCAAAAAAGTGATAATGTGTGATTAAGGGGACAAAAATAGCGTAAAAAATAGCCTCGTAAAGCCATAAAATATGAAGCAATTAGTATTTGTCCAAACCGTTGGACAAATGTGTGATTTTCTGCTATGCTTAAAGGGTTGTGAGGATTATTAACAAAAATCTCGTCAAAAAGCTCGAAAAATCAGGCTTTTCCGAGAATGAAGCTGCGGTTTATGTGGCTCTTTTGGAGTTGGGCGGAGCTTTCCCCTCGGCAGTTGCTGAGTACGCGGGTATGAAACGAACGACTGCATACAATACACTGATCAAGCTGTCTGTGCAGGGAATCGTTAATGAAATAGAGAAGCGTAATAAACAATTCTATCAACCGGAAAAACCGCAAAAGGCGGTGCGCTATGTTGATGGCAAGAAACGACGCGCGGAAGAAAGCCTGGAAAACGTGCAAGCTATTTTACCGGAGATGGATGGATTATATGGCGCCAACGGATCACGGCCACAGGTAACCTATTATGAAGGACTCGACGAAGTCAAAGAAGTGTTTTTACAAATGTACGAGGCTAAGATTATTTATGGTCTAGCCGATACGAAAAATTTGTTCGAGGTAATGTCCGCCGAATTTTTTACGGATTGGCGGAACGAGTTGCGAAAGAGAAAAATCAAATTGCGTGATATTGTTACGGCCAATTCGGCGGAATATCCCACAAAAACTATTGCTCTTGAACTGCAAGAATTGTTTTCACGGCGTGTTTTGTCAGACGAATACAAAAATATCGGTACGGACATTCTTGCGTGGGGCGATAAGTTGGCATTGATCTCGTTGGGAAACCCGATTACAGCCACCGTCATCAATAATCCTGGCATCGCGTTAACTTTTCGAATCATGCACGAGATAATCTGGAAAGCGACGAAGGTGTAAGATCGGCGTCTTTGCGAGCCATCCGCCAATGGGTGGAGGCGAAGTAATCTCATCGATTGAGACATGTGAGAGATTGCTTCGGCCTTGAAAGGCTTCACAATGACAAACAGAATAAAAAATTCGGCACTATTTTCAGTGCCGGATGTGCGGATGCTCTGGCGGGCGTGGGCCGGTGTGGACGATCGGACCGCCGTCCATTGGCACTTTGCAGTTTTCGCATATGGGGGTCAGCATGATAACGCTTGTGTCTCCATCGCTGGAGGACGACATAGTCTTTTTACATTGCGGACAAACCCAGCGATGCGTTGGCTGTGGGACCATGGGAGTATCTCCTTTAGTAGCTGAAAGAACGAGGTTGTTTAGTTTCAACCGAAATAGTAGCCGTTCCAATCTTCGATTTCTGCTTTGAAATTGTTCTCTAGTGCGAGTTTTCGAGTCACTTCCAGCAGTTCTTTTTGAGTCTCGAAATCAGCACTTTTAATGATAGTCTCAATTTTGGTGATGAAATCAGTGGAGCTTATTGGGAATTTGATGAGAGGATAGTTGGTTAGTTCCCAAACGAGAAATTTGTTGTATGGGCACACTCGGTTTTCAACGGCGAAAATAAATTGCAAGAGGAGGGGAATGGATTCATTTGCATCAAGACGACCAGCGAGTTCGTTGCCATCTCGCAGGTTCTTTAATGAACGGTGAATTTGATTGAGATAACCACCTAGTGCATTGCTGGCAATTTTCCGCGCATCTTCTGGTTCAAGTCTTCCTTTTTCATCAATCAGCTTTTGGATTTCTCCGGTTTTGTCGATAACGGCGATGTTATGCGTAAAAGTATATTTGTCGTATTGTGTGGCGCTACCAATTCTGGCGTGTTCACGGAACTCTGACAGTGAGTGTGGTAGGGAATCGATGTATTCCGTCTTTGGGTAATCGTTTTTGATGCCTTCAAAACCCTCATCGGTTGTAATCAAGATAACGTCATAATCCGAATTCTCCGAAGCCGCGCCCTTTCCGCGCCCACCGCCCAAAATAACGCCGAGAATTCGATCATCATTTCTGGCTTTTTCCTGGTATGCCTCGTAGGCGTCTTTTGCTTTGTACTGGTTGATCATGGTGATAGTAAATCAATTATTGTTTATATACTCCAATGCTTTATCTAAGTTATCTTCAATATTTACCGCGGAATCAATAATCAACCTTTCTTCGTTCCATGGGAGGTATTCTTTACGTCGCTTTTCTACCTCGTCCCATGTTATTTCTGGAATTCCGTGCATATTGCGTACTCTGGATTCAACTCTCGATTTGTGGGTTTCTTGGTTTAGTGTGCATTCAATAATTATCAATGGAACATTAAATTTATTTGCAAGCTGATGCCACATTTCTCTGGCTTCATTTACTGGGCTAACAGCATCAATGATCACGGAAGTACCAAGTTTCAAGTGTTCAGAAGCAAGTGTCTCCGCAACTAAATACGCTGCCAGACCGGTTTCAAAACTTCTTGAAATACCACTTTTTATAATTGACGACTCAATCGGATCTACCGAAAAGACCGGTGCATTTAATTTTTTGGCAGCAGCTTCTGCGAGAGTGCTTTTACCGGAGCCAGGTAGACCGGAAATAATGATCAACTTCAAATTATTCATTTTCTTGGGGATAAAATATCCAATTCTACATCCAAATCGTCGAATCTTTCATTGAGTAATTTCTTGCAGTCATTTATTGCTTTCTTGTAAATTTCATCACCCATTGTTTGTGTGAAAAAATCTAACACCGTTTCAGCAGCAACGAGACCAATTTCCTCATCTCTTTCCTTTTTGAAGAAGGAAATAATCTCTTTTAGGTAGATCATTTTTTGCTCATCCGAAGCAAAGTTAAACTTTTGTTTTTTGGGGATCATCTTTAAAAGTTACCATATTCATGGTGAATACATGTAATACACAATATGGTAGCTCCGAGACTCGCGCCTCTTGGCGCCGAGATCTCTTGCTCTGTCGCTCGGTTTATTTCCATAAACCTCACGCCAGAGTTCTTCGGTCTTTGTGAAAATACATTTTCATGCTCCATGAAAATGTATTAATTTACATAGTATTCTGTTTCGCAAAGCGAAACTCACCTCGAGAGTTCATTGATTCTTGGGTAAAACACCTTCACAGGGCGTGAAGGTGTTTTATATACATTTAGATTGTTTTGCTTCGCAAAACTAATCAATGAGCGGAGAGGGCGAGATTCGGCCTCAAAACTTGCAATGATTTGCAAGTTTCTGGCCACCGGTAATCGGTTTTGCTGCGGGCAAAACATCGATTACCGTTCGAATCTCGCCGTGAGCCAAGAAGTTGGCTCACTCCTCTCCTGCAATTAAAAAACGGGGACGAGCCCCATTTTTTAATGTGCGGTATGTTCTGGACAAAGTTCGAAACTATTTCGAGCAAGATCCAAATGATTAAAAATACTAATGCGGACGAGGCAAGGCGAAACTATTTGTCTGGGGGAATGGATTCGCCTTGCCTCGGCTGATTT
>CAIZMI010000035.1 GCA_903934015.1 uncultured bacterium | reverse complement strand
CTCGGGAATCTTATCCCTGACTTGAAAGTGATCGGCAAAGCGCTTTATCACGCCAAGCAGAAATTAAGAGACGAGACGCTCCTGCGTGGATTCCTTGAGGCGAGCGGGTTATATTAAGCTAATATGGAAAGGTCAGTAGTAGCAATATTTATGTCGCTAATGGGTGTGCTTGGGGATTATTATATTAAATTGTCTGGTCAAAGCAAAAACTGGATGGACATTAGGTTATTTATTATCGGTTTCGTGATTTATGCTTCAACGGCTTTCGGTTGGTTTTACGTTATGAAATACATAAAACTTTCAACACTCGGTGTTATTTATTCTGTGTCTACTATTTTATTTCTTTCATTAGTTGGAATTTATTTCTTTAATGAAAAAATTAATTATTATGAGATAATTGGAATAATATTTGCAATTGCTTCTATTTTAATGTTGGGCCGATTTGCTTAATTAACTACCCTGAATTCCGAATTTTCGCCAAATTTTACGGAAAATATAACCGGCGGTTAGTAAAAGAACCACGGTAACAATAAAAACGTAGATAATTTCATATGGATTTGCCTTTCCATTATTCAGCCACGCGGTTCTTGCAAAGGATAACGCCGTATTAAGCGGATTATATCTAATTAATGGATCAAGAATAAAATTAATTGGGTAGGGAAGTTTATTGATTACTTCAATTGGGTAAAAAAACGGCGTAAGAAAGGTGAATGCAGAAATTATGTATGAAAGAAATGGTGTGATATTTTCTGTGGCCAAAGAAGCGCCTCC
Source organism: uncultured bacterium (assembly GCA_903934015.1). Classification (GTDB taxonomy): domain Bacteria; phylum Patescibacteriota; class Andersenbacteria; order UBA10190; family CAIZMI01; genus CAIZMI01. Next base: position 13,947 of record CAIZMI010000035.1, on the reverse strand, counting down.
AAAAACAAGGCCGACACTTAATCCGATTAAAGTTACCAAAATAAATGAAAGCAGGGTAAGTAAAAGACCAGAAAAAGATGTAGGGTGAATAATCCACAAAGCGATTAAAAAAGCCACGAAGGTCGGGATATTTTGAACAATTACTGAAATTCCATAACCTATAACAATCGATGGTGTTTTAACGGGGGCGATAAATAACAGTTCTATTGTGCGTGCCCATTTGTCTCTTTGAAACTTTTCTTTAAAAACCGATGTGCTTGCTCGCCATGCCGTGTTAAAGATAATACCTAAGGCGAGAAATGGAATATATGTTTCCTTGGTAAGACCCGGGATTGGCGATATTGCATTTTGTCCAACAGTTGCCGCGTATACCGTTAGGATTGGAATGAGTCGGCCAAGTGGGGATACAATACTTTGAAATAAATATGATATCGCAAATCGTAAATCAATTTGAATTTCCTTTCTGGCAATTGCCAGAGTTTCGCGAAAGTCGTTATTTAGATAAAACATGTTTTCTGTGTATGGGTTCGCAGTAATTTCTTTCAACAACCATGGTTCGGCGCAATAATCCTTGAACAAACTCAATAATCGATAAACTCTTTTTTCCAACGTGAGTTGGCGCTACTTCCGATAAGTCGGTAAAACTTATGTCACGTATTAGTTCTCCATGGTGTAATAAAATAAGTCTTTCGGTAATACTTTCAATATCTTCCAAATTATGTGTCGCTAGAATTATTGTAGACTTACTTTTTTTAATGATATTTTTGGCTTCTTCCGCAAAGCGCAAGTCAAATGAGCCAAATGGTTCATCAAGAATCAAAAGTGGCGGATCAGGTAGTAAAACACGCGCAAAATCCAGGCGAGCAGTCATGCCCGTTGAGTATTGTTCAACATATTTATCTAAGGCATCAGACAAACCAACCATTTCCGCCAATTTCATTATTCTTTCTTCGGAGTGTTGAATATGATAAAGGTTCGCAATAAACCGAAGATTTTCATAACCGGTTAATTGTCGATAAATAAGAGGAAATGCCGCCATGTATCCTACCGGTTGACGCTTGGGGTTAGATGCATTTTGATTGTCAATTAAGGCATATCCGTCAGCCGGGTTAAGAATTCCCGCCAATGTTCGAAACAGCGTTGTTTTACCGGCACCATTCATGCCGACAATTCCGATTCTTTCCCCTGGACATATTCTAAGAGAGATATTATGTAGTGCTCTAAAACGACGACGCGGATGTATTTGGGCCGATTTTAGTTTAGATTTCCTATGAAAAATATTAAAAGGTAGCGGATAATCTACGCTTAAATGTTTTAATTCAATAGAGCTACCTTGATTCATTGTGACAATTATAACAGAGTTGCGAGCTCATGTTAATAATTTCCGCTTACATTACTTGAATATTTTTGAAAAATGATTATCCGGCCTTGTTTTGATATTAAAATACCGTTATTCTGGTGCCTATATGGATAAATTGGTTTTAGATACAAATGTTTTAATTGATGGCTTGAAGGATAACCATTCGGCGGCATGGCAAATTATTAATAAGGCATTTTCCGGTAGTATTCAGTTATTTATTAGTCGTCCGTTACGACGAGAGTATGAACGAATTCTTCAGAGGGAAATATCGGATACCGCTTATATTGAACGTATCCAAAAATTACTTGAAATTTCGATAGAAGTAGATGTGCGCAATATTCAACGTCTGGTACCCGATGACCCGGAAGACGATAAGGTGGTGGCGACAGCGCTTGCCTCGGAGGCAGATTTTTTGATTTCTGAAGATCATCACCTACTTGATCTCGATCTTCAATTAAGCGTTCGAATAATTAAACCGAAGGAATACCTAAATAATAATACGAAAGATTCTTCATGGGGTGACTTTGCACGCTTAATTGGGATAAACTAGCAGAATGGTGTTAAATAATGATAAGAAAAGGGTGATTTACGCCATGTTGGCTGTGATGTTTTTGTGGTTTGTCGGAGGTACTGTTTTTGCACAGGAAGTGACAAGTATTAATCAAGATAATAGCACCGCAATCTCGATCAAAGAGGCTGAGCTTAAAAGTGTTCAGGAAAAAATTAATGCGTTAAATGAAGCAAGAAAAATGCACGAGCGCCAAAAAAAAAGCTTAGTAAATACCTTGGATGTGATTAACGATAATATTCAGGCGACCCGATTGGAGCTGGATAAAACAAATATTTCTATCAATTTGGCACAAAATCAAATAAAACAAAATCAGCAAAGTGCCGATGAGGCTGAAAAACAACTAAATCGTTTTCGTGTGGAATTGAAAGGTATTTTAAGAGAAATGAGTATTGTTGATCAGGTATCTTTGTGGCAGTCGCTTTTTTCCAAAGGTTCTTTCACTGATTTCTTGCAATCAAATAGCGCTTTTAGTTCGCTTCAAAGAAAAATGATGAACACAATATTGGTTGCGCAAGACGCAAGAAAGATTCTGGAAAACAAGAAGGTGGAATTACTTCAGAAGCAAGAAATATTGTCTCAATTACACGGGCTTCAGGAGGCACAAAAAGAATCATTGGGTATTGAGGAAAATAATAAACAGATTGCTCTTAATGAAACAATCACTCAGCAAAAAAAAGTTGTCGGTCTAATATCTGAAGCGGAGCAAGCCAGAAAAGAAATTAGCGAAAAACTATTTTCATTAAAAAATTCGGGAATTAGTATGTCTTTAACAGATGCTCTGGAAATTGCTAAATTTGCGGGAAAGGTAACAGGCGTTAGACCGGCATTATTATTGGGTGTTTTAAAAATCGAGTCTAATCTTGGAACAAATGTCGGATCGGGAAGATATCCGGACGATATTCATCCCTTACATAGAGAAGCTTTTTTGCGTGTAATTAAAAAACTTGGTCTTAACCCAGACAATGCCCCTGTTTCCGCGAAACCAAAATCATACGCGGGGTGGGGTGGGGCAATGGGGCCGGGTCAAATTATGCCCGGAATTTGGGAAAGCGTGGAAAGTTCTGTTGCGGAGCTTACCGGACGCACTCTTTCTTCACCATATAATTTGCAAGATGCTTTTGTCGCAACGGCAATTATACTGCGAAATTCAGGCGCATCATCTGGAAATGAATATGAAGCCGTTAACCGATATTTTGCGGGCGGTAATTGGCAAAGATTTACATGGTATGGGGACCGTGTTTTGGCCGTAGCTAAAGAGTACGAAAGTAGTGGAATATAGGAATAACGGATATTAAGTTATACTCGAAAAGCTATGTCTGGTTCAAGGAAAAAAATATCAAAAAATATAAAAGTTGATCTCGCTGAACTGAATGAAGAACAGCGGATTGCCGTAATGCATGAAAAAGGACCGTTGCTTTTGATTGCCGGAGCGGGTACCGGAAAAACGACTGTTATTGCCAATAAAATTCATTGGTTGGTTAATGAAAAAGGTGTGCGACCTGATAATATTTTGGCGCTTACTTTTACGGAAAAAACAGCTACGGAGATGGAGGAACGGGTTGATCGGCTGTTGCCTATGGGCTTGAGTCATGTAAGAATTGCCACTTTTCACGGCTTTTGCGAAAGACTGTTACGTGATTACGCAATTGAAATTGGGTTAGACCCATCGTTTAAAATTCTTACTGTTCCGGAGCAGTGGTTATTGGTAAGAAGACATTTATTTGAGTTGCCACTTAATTATTTCCGTCCACTGGGTAATCCGACTAAGTTTTTGCAGGCAATTGTTCGAGCAATTGGCTCGGCAAAAGATCAAGATTTAATGCCTGAACGTTTTATTTCCTATGCGGGGATATTGACAGAGCAAGGCAAAAACGAGCCTGACGAAAAAAAGAAAATCGTATTATTGGAAGAAGGAGTGCGTTGGCGTGAATTTGGGGAAGTATATCGCGCCTATCAACAAATAATTTTAAGTGAAAGTGCAATGGATTTTGGTGATATTATTTTGAACGCAGTACGTTTACTAAAAGAGCGTCCGTCTATTGCGGAGAAAATACGTGAAAATCTTTCCGAGGTTTTAGTGGATGAGTTTCAAGATACCAATGGTGCGCAAAATACCTTATTGAAACTATTAGTTCCCGATAAAGACGGTCAAATTACCGTTGTAGGAGATGATGACCAATCAATTTATGCATGGCGTGGTTCTAACATATTGAATATTTTGACTTTTCAGGAATGGTATCCCGGTGCAAAAAAAATTGTATTAACGAAAAATTATCGTTCCCCGCAAAAACTTTTGGATTCGGCATACGAAATGATCCAAAATAATAATCCCATGCGCCTTGAAAAGACGGCCAATGTTGACAAACGGTTAATAAGTGAGGTTAAGAAAAGTGATGAAATTTCCGTTTCACATAATAATTTTCCAACCCTAGACGAAGAATGCGCATTTATTGCCGATCAAATTTTGTATGGTGTTGAAAAACAAGGCCGTTCCTATAGTGATTTTGCTATTCTTTTACGTACAAATTCACAATCTGATATTGTGATACCGGCGTTGATGCAAAGAGATATTATGTACCATGTTTCGGAAGCGCGAGGATTGTTGTTACGGCCGGAAGTTAGAGACGTTCTTTCATATTTACGAATACTTTTCGACCCCCTTGACGATACCAGCATATTTCGTCTTATATCTCATGATATTTATAATCTTGCCCCATATGAGCGTCAGAGAATTTTTAACGAGTGTAGACATGAAAATGTTTCGTTGTTGGAAAAATTTCGTTCGTTTTCTTCTGCTTCCGGATATTCTGAACAAACAAAGGGGGGAGTAAAGAAGTTTGTTGAACTTATTGATCTGCATATCGTCAATGTTGCCTATCTCCAACCATCGAAAGTGGTTATTGAGTTTGTCCAAAAAAGCGGGTATTTGGAATGGGCAATAAAAAACACTGAGAAAAATCCGGAAATTCTTCCAAATATCAGCGAGCTGGTGAAATTTATTAGAGATTATGAGCGTTCAGACGCGGAGGCTTCTCTGATAAGTTTTCTGGATTATTTGGAGCTTGTTGTGTCTTCGGGGGAAAGCCCCGCACAAGCGTCGCTTAGTCAAGATTATGATGCGGTGCGCATTCAAACAGTGCATAGCGCAAAGGGATTAGAATTTCCTGTTGTGTTCATTTTTGGCGCAACAGCGGATAAATATCCGGTTCGCGACAGGAGTAATGCTTTAGAAATACCGGAATTTTTTTCAGATGTGAAGGGTATAGACGAACGCGACGCGCATCTCTTGGAAGAACGAAGACTGTTTTACGTTGCCATGACAAGAGCAAAAGAACGCTTGTATATTACTTCAGCAGAATTAAGTAGTACCGGAAAATCAAAAAAGAAGATTTCTCGTTTTATCCAAGAAGCAAATATCGAAACTACCACGGATAAAGGGGTAACTTTTTTGCAACAGTTGAAATTGCCCATAATTTTGGAAAAAAGAACAACTAAAAAATCAATTCCGCTAGTTTTACCGAAATCAATAAGTGTGTCACAGGTGGAAACATATGAAACATGCCCGTTGAAATATAAGTTTCAATATATATATCGGATTCCGGTACCGCAAAATCACACATTAACCTTTGGTATTACCGTTCATACTGTATTGCGTGAGATAGCGCGACGGGTGGTTAGTGGTGTAAAAACAGGAGTTGAGGATGGTATTAATTTGTATTACAAACATTGGAACAGTGAAGGCTTTGAAGGAAAAAGTCATGAAGAAAGTCAGAAGAAAAAGGGTGAAGCAATGATTCGATCGTACTTGCTAAAGAACCCATATCTTATTGAAAATAAACCACTATATGTTGAAGAGGCGTTTCGTTTGCGACTTGGCGATGTTACGGTAAATGGGCGAGTGGATCGCGTTGATCGGATTGATGGTCTCGTTACGGTTACGGATTTTAAGACAGGTACACCTAAGGATCAAAAATATGCTGATGATGATCTCCAGCTTTCTGTTTATGCGATTGCATTAAAGGAAGTGTTTGGTATTAAGGCGGAAAGACTGGTGCTGTCGTATTTAGACGGTCCAATCGACAGGAGGACAGTGAGGACAGATAAAAAACTGGAAGAATCCAAGGAAAGATTGGTTTTAACGATGAAAAGTATTTTGGAACAGAATTTTTCAGCTAAACCAAATCCAATGATTTGTCAGTTCTGTCAATTTAAGAATATCTGTGATTTTTCAACGGAGTAGTAAGAATGGCCGTTAGCCTTGCGATGCTTTACAATATCGATATCTTCATGTCTTCCATGGCAAATGATAAAGTTGAAAATATTCAGCCTCCAATACTACCCAAAACCGGATTGATTTTAAGGATGGTTGTTTTAAACATTTTTCTAGTGGTGGTATTCGGTGCATTGCTTTGTTTTTTGTGGTTTAAACTGCCTATGGAAGGTGTGAAACTGCATGGAACCGTCGATATTGGTGTTGATTTATTGGGCGCGAAAAATGACTTATTCTGGTTTGGTGGATTTGGTTTTACTGTGTTTGTTTTTAATAACGGTCTAGCTTTTTTCATGTTAAAGCGTGAAAAATTGGCATCATATTATTTGATTGCTTCAACAACCATTGTTTATTTGTTGCTAATTGCGACGATGATATTTTTATTGAGCTTAAATAGAATAATCTAATAATATGGATAATGGTTCAACTAAAAATCGCAATATCGTCTCTTTGCTTGATTCCATTAGATGTTTTGGTTCTGCGCGGGTTAAATTGGATTTGAATCTTCTTGAGCAAAGATTTTATGAAATTTTACCGGGAGCCAGTAGTTGGATAACCTTATTGGGCCTTGGAGTTTTGGCTTTTATAATTCCAATGTGGATCTCAATTTTTTTGATTCTTTATGATTTATACTGGCTGGTACGCGCCGTATATATGTCGTCATATTTACTTTCTTCTTACGGCCAATTAAAAAAACAGAAGGGAATTGATTGGCAAAACCGATTAGATTTGCTTACTGATATTGAAAACGCAAAGACGATAACCATAAATGAAATAAGAAAGTTAAGTGATTTGTTTAAAGACAAAATAGGTCATTCCAGAAATGAAAGTAAAAAATTACGACACGTATTAAGACAAGAGAAGGTGTTTTTAGATGATTTAAATAATATCGAGTCCAACAGTATAAGATTACTTGATTGGAAAAAGATTATTAATCTTGTGGTTATACCAACATACAAGGAATCGTTCGAAGTATTAAGGACTACTATGGATCATTTGAAAGAGGCTGATTTTCCAAGCGAGAGGCTTTGGGTGGTGATTGCGTTTGAGGAGCGGGCGGGAGAAGGTGCTTTACAAACAAAAAAACAAATAGAAGAATATTACGCGAACGATTTTGGACGATTAATTACAACTGTTCACCCTGATGGTATTCAAGGCGAGCAACGCGTAAAAAGTGCGAATGCCACATGGGCAGTAAAACAAGTCGCGGAAATTTTTGATAAAGAAAATATTGATTATGAGAATATTATCGTTTCAAATTTTGACAGTGACACGTGCGTTGGAAAAGAATATTTTTCGTATTTAACTTATGTGTATGTGACCAATCCAGATCGAACGCATTGCAGTTATCAGCCATTACCGCTTTATCATAATAATATTTGGGACGCGCCATCGTTTACGCGGGTTATCGCGATTAATTCTAGTTTTTGGCAAATGATAGAGTCGGTAAGGCCCGAACGCCTTGTTACCTTCTCATCGCATTCAATGAGTTTTAAGGCACTGCACGATGTCGGTTATTGGTCAGTGGATGTTGTTTCGGAGGATTCGAGAATTTTTTGGCAATGTTTTTTACACTATCGCGGAAAATATCAAACCATCCCACTTTTTACGAATGTTTCTATGGATGCAACGCTTGCGCCAACTCTTTGGAAAACATTTATTAATCAATACAAACAAAAAAGGCGATGGGCGTGGGGAATTGAAAATTTTCCATTTCTGGCAATGCGTTTCAGGAGAGATAAGGATATAAGTTGGAAAAAAAAGTTTAAATCTTTATTTTTAATATTTGAAGGTAATCACTCATGGGCAACCTCATCGTTGATTATTGCAGTTTTGGGTTGGATACCTGTTTTGTTTGGTAACTCAAGTTTTCATCAAACAGTTCTTTCTTATAACCTCCCATATGTAACAAGGACATTAGCTTCATTGGCTATGGGTGGGTTAATTATCACCATGACTCTAACTTTTTTACTATTACCACCACTTCCGCAAGGCACCCCAAAAAGAAAATATGTGTATATGGTACTTCAGTGGGCCCTGGTTCCATTTATTGCATCGGTATTAGGCAGTTTTCCCGCACTTGATGCGCAAACGCGGATGATGATTGGTAAACCGTTAGGTTTTTGGGTTACTGAAAAGACACGAGGTGTCACAAAAACGACAGTAAATGATTAATTGGACTTCGCCATTACTGTTTATATTTGTATTTCTGATTGCGATGGTTTTTGCAAAATTGTGCGCGAAGTATGGCGCAGTGTTTGTATACGCGAATGAAAATAAGATTCCAAGAATTGGAGGGTTAGCAATAATGTTCGCGTGGTGGTGCGCGGCATTAATGTTTGGTTTTGTAACCAAAGAAAGGTTTTGGCCGTTGATTATTGCGACCTTAGTAATTCTTGTTGTGGGTCTTTTGGATGCACGGCGAGCCTTGCGTCCATTTTTTCAACTTATCGCACAGATTATTATTGCCATTATCGTTGTTTATTGGGGAAATTTTAGTATCAATTATATTTCTAATCCTTTTGGCGGGGTAATCAGTTTAAATAACGCGTCATTATTAGGTATTTTTGCAGGTGACTTCTTTGCTGTTTTTTGGATTGTCGCAATGATTAATGTAATAAATTTCATGGATGGATTAGACGGTTTGGCTGGCTCGGTTACTGGTGTAGCTCTTATTACAATCGGCTTTGTGAGTGTTTTGCCACAAGTAAATGATTATGGAACTGCTGTTGCCTCTTTTGCCGCGACTGCCGCTATTGCCGGTTTTCTATTTTGGAATCTACCTCCCGCTAAGCTTTTTTTAGGAACAGTTGGGTCTTGGTTTCTAGGTTTTTTAATTGCAATTTTAGCGATTCAGGGCGCGACAAAAGTGGCAACGACTGCGGTGGTTGGTGCGGTGCCGTTAATCGACGCAATAATTGTGGTGTTTGGTCGATTACGTATGGGGCATTCGCCTTTTAGGGGTGATCTTACACATTTGCACCACAGACTAAAGCGTCGGGGAATTTCAGATAGGGCAATTTTAGCCATATATACAACATGTTCTGTTTTGCTTGGTGTGGCAGCGGTGATTTTACAAACACATAACAAAATAATTTTGTTTGTGATTTTTAGTGTCGGATTAATTGTGTTTGTAATGATTGGGTCACAGTATGCGAAACGGAGAATACGGAATTCAAAACTCACTGGTTGAGGCAAAATATGAATCATTGCGCTCACTCCCGAAGTGGTGCTGTAGCACTTTTTCGGGAGTGGATTAGGTTAGTAGCATCGTAACGACGTTACTTACGAACCCAAACCACCCAAGAGGAGGAGTATACGTGCTCCACCTCTAGGGTGGCCACTCGTGCGTTTGACGTAAATTGTGTTGCCTGATAAGGTGAGTCACATGAAACCAAACTACGCTATTATTGCGACGGGGGGGAAACAATGTCTCGTTAAAGTTAACGAAACCGTTAAGATTGAAAAACTTGAGAAAAACATAGGTGAAACCGTGGAAATCACGGAAGTGCTATTGGTTGGCGACGATGAAACGGCGGAAATTGGTAAACCAATGGTGGTGGGAGCGGTTGTTGTCGCTGAAGTAGTAAAACAAGGTCGGGCCAAGAAGGTAACTGGGGTTAAATTTAGAGCAAAAAAGCGTGAAAAAGTTGGTTTTGGCCACAGACAAACGTTTACAGAGTTGTTGATCAAAGATATCAAACTAGCGTAATAAAAAAATGGCCTCTGCGGAGGCTATTTTTTTTGAATAATGATTTATGATACATGAATGATGAAGCAACGACGCGTCGTATTCTAAGTCGTCGATCATTAATCATCATTCATCGCGACAACGTTCTTCGTCCCGAAAAGGCGTGGCTAATTGTTAAATCGTCGGCATATTCCAATGCGGCCCCAGTTGGAAGTCCTTGCGCCAATCTTGTGATAACCACATCGGGATTGGATTGAATAACAATTTTTTTAATGTAGAGTGCGGTTGTTTCGCCTTCGGTGGAAGGGTTTAGGGCGAGAATAATTTCACGCGGTTTATCTGCGTCGATTCGGTCGATAAGGACACTAATTCCGATATCTTCGGGACCAACGCGATCCAACGGGGAAAGAAGACCACCCAGCACATGATACACACCACGGTATTCGCCAATTCTTTCGATGGCGATAATATCCAAAGAACTTTCAACAACACAAAAAACAGATTTGTCGCGCATGGAGTCAATACAAATTTTACATTTATTTCCATCGGTTAACATTCCACAATTTTGGCATTTTGAGATACCACCCAAAAGACCACCGATATCGTTTTGAAGTTTAGTCAAAAAAGCCGGTGATTCGGTAAGCAAATTAAACGCAATTCTTTGCGCGCTTTTGGGACCAATACCAGGAAAACGTTCTAGGTCCTCCAAGACACGTCTTAAGGCCTCTGGTAATAATGCGATAGACATAATAGTAACTAATTTTCAATTATCAATTTTCAAATAATGTTAAAAATCCAATTTTCAATAACGATTCCGTTTTGAAAAATATTGAATTGATAATTATTTGAAAATTGGTCATTGGCCATTGAAAATTATTATTACGCTCTTGCTTTTGCCCTTTGCCCAACTTCTTCCTGCGCATAGTGTTGATTATCAATCGCCGCAAAACTGGCACATTCTTCTTTGAAATAAAGAGAAATTACACCAGTTGGACCATTGCGGTGTTTGGCGATAATGACATCTACAATATTTGGGCTTTCTGCTGTTTTTTCATGTCGGCCACGCGGATATAAAAAGAGTACGACGTCAGCGTCTTGTTCAATAGATCCGCTTTCACGTAAATCAGAAAGTTTTGGAACAGGTGGCATTCGACTCTCAACTGCACGGGAAAGCTGAGATAAAGCAAGAATTGGAACATTTAATTCACGAGCAAGACCCTTAAGGGCACGAGATATTTGAGAAACTTCTTGAACACGTCCTTCTTTAGAGTCTCCTTCAAGAAGTTGCAAATAGTCGATGACGAGAAAACCGATGCCGTGTTCTGCTTGTAGACGTCTGGCCAGGGTACGAATTTCCATAATATTACTGCTTGCCGAGTCATCAATATAAATCGGCGCTTCTGACAGAACGGCCATTGATCGATTAATGCGTGAAAAATCATCATCTGGAAAGCCTTCGTTGGAAAGATGCCCTGTACGCATTTTCCAAAGGTCTACGCCCGCTTCCGCGCAAATTAAGCGATCCGCTAGCTGTTCCTTGGACATTTCAATACTGAATACACCCACTGCGGCCTTTTCTCTAACCGCTATATGGCGCGCGAAATCCAAAGCCAGTGATGTTTTACCAACACTGGGACGTGCGGCTAGTATAACTAAATCGGAGCGTTGTAAACCGGAAAGAAGATTATCAAGAGGCGCAAAACCAGTGGGAAGACCGCGCAAATTTCCATCACCCTTATGTAAGCTGTCGATACGATGAAAAGCTTCCGTAAGGACGGTTTTCATTGGAACGAATGATTGACGTAAATGTTGTTGTGAAACAGAGAATAAACTTTGTTCTGCTTCATCTAAAACCTTATTGACCTCTTCCTCTTCATTGAAACCTAATTCGCTAATATTGGCCGCGGCACTAATGAGGCGCCTCAAAGTGGCTTTTTTTTGTACAATTTTCGCATAATGCTCTACGTGACCGGCAGTAGGTACGGCAGCGGCCAAGGAAGCAATTGTAGATTCACCACCCGCACCAGCCAGATTTCCTTGATCACGCAGGATATTGGATAAGCTAATAATATCAATTGGATCTCGACGTTCGTAGAGATTGATAATGGCGCCATATATTAACGCGTGCATTGGGGAATAAAAATCCGTATCTCGAAGAAAATCCGCCACTTTAATTATTGCGTCCTTATTTAGAAGGAGACTACCCAACACTGAAACTTCTGCTTCCAGATTATGGGGAGGAATACGGTCTCCTGATCGAAAAGGGTTTTTTAGCGCCTGTTTTTTGTGCTTATCAGCCATAGGTTTAGGTTACTGCACATTATCACATTACTTAATCGGCGTCAGTTGTTGTCCGTTGGCCGAATCTTTCACGTCAAAACCTTTATCGATGATTTGTTTTCGCAGTTCATCTGATAGAGTATAGTTTTTTTCTTGTCGTGCCTTTTCACGCATACTCACCAAATCCGCAACTTCTTTTGTAACCGTTGTTTTTTCTTGCTCAGCAAAAGATATCATTCCAAAAACCTTATCAAATGATCGAAAAAGTTCTAGTATCTTAATTCCTTCTTGCTTAGATAAGCCGTTGCTTTCAAGCAATGGATTAAATTTTCGAATGATTTCAAAGACAAGCGCGATGGCCTGCGGTGTACCGAGGTCATTAGCTAGAGCATTTGCAAATTTTTTAGAATACTCTTCCGAATTGATTTCATTTGCAGAATTGAGTAAGCCATCATCTGTTTCTCTGACGGTTAACGCAATAATTTTATCAACAAAGTTTTGAATACCTTTTAAACCGTCGGACGCAGAATCCATGGCGGACCAAATAAAGTTTAATTTGGAGCGATAATGCGTTTGAAAAAGAAGAAATTTGAAGGCGAGCGGACTGTAACCGCGTTTAATAATTTCATCCAGCGTGATGAATGTGCCGGCACTTTTAGCCATCTTTTTTCCATCAACCAACAAATGTTCGTTATGTACCCATATGTTTGCAAATTTTTTACCAGAGGCTCCTTCGCTCTGGGCAATCTCATTTTCGTGATGCGGAAACATATTATCAATTCCACCGGTGTGAATATCAATTGATTCCCCCAAAAGATGTTGTGCCATCGCGGAACATTCAATGTGCCACCCGGGATAACCGCGCCCCCACGGACTATCCCACTGCATTAAATGTTCTTTTTCCGCCTTAACCCAGAGAACAAAATCAAAGGCGTGTCGTTTTTCTTCCCTTATTCCAATACGAGCGCCCGGTTCGACTTCGGCGGTAGTGTTTCCTGATAAATTTCCATAATTACTAAATTTCGTGACGTCGAAATATATTCCCGAATTTGTTTCATAAGCAAAACCGTTTGATATTAAATTTTTTATGACTTCGATCATGGCGGGGACGTGCATTGTGGCGCGCGGGTAAAAATTGGCCGGTTCCGCCCGCACTTGATTTAATATTGCAAAAAATTCCTGAGTATATTTGGCGGCAATAATTTCCGGCGTTAATTTTTCTCTTTCCGCGGCAATCAACATTTTGTCGGCACCGGCCTCCGCGTGATCGGAATCCATAAGGTGGCCGACATCAGTGATATTCATAACGCTTCTTACTGTGTAACCAAGATGAACAAGAGTTTTCACTAATAAATCAGCGACAATAAAGCGACGGATATTGCCGATATGCGGTGTACTATAAACGGTCGGTCCGCAATTATATATTCGAATAATACCGTCATGGTTGATCGGATTAACCTCCGTATATTCTTTAGTTGCTGTGTTCCACGTACGTAGTTTCATATTATTGAGTGTAGCGTAGTAGTAATTTCAGGTAAATACAAAACACCCCCTTCTTCGTTCTCCACCTAAGCTTTACCTCTAGGGTAAGTCTTGTTCATCCGCAAGGGATGCTAAGTGGGGTAGGAAAAAAGGAGGCGTTCGTTATTTTAAAGACGCAATAAATGCGTCGCAATATTATTTGCGCTTCTTTGTTGCCTTCTTCTTTGTTACTTTCTTTGCAGCTTTCTTTTTTGCCATTGTAACCACCTCCTTTCAATTTCCTTGTTTGTATT
>CAIZMI010000034.1 GCA_903934015.1 uncultured bacterium | reverse complement strand
TGAGCAATCTTGCTCCGCTCCGTGATCGGACATTTGGTGGCATAAACGGTTTGGCAGTGGTATTTTGTTGAAGTGAGGAAAGAGATTCTTACAAACGGGGAAGTCTATCACATAATGAACAAGAGTATCGCTGGTTTTCGTATTTTTAACGACGAAAATGATTTTTCGCGAATGAAAAATAATATGCGTTACTATTTGCCGGCGGGTGAAAAACAAAAATTTTCGCAATTTCTGCGTGACGTAAAAATACACAAGGAAAATATTGCCGATGAAATAACTAAATTGCTGGCTGAAAAGTCGTGTTTAGTACAAGTAATTGCGTATTGTGTAATGCCAACGCATTTTCATTTGGTATTAAAACAAATGAAAGAGAATGGTATCGAAAACTACCTGACAAATATTTCTAACGCCTATTCGCACTATTTCAACACAAAAATTGAACGAAAAGGACCGCTTTGGGTGGGTCGGTTCAAAAGTGTTTTAGTGGAAAGTGACAACCAGCTAATTCACCTAACCAGATATATTCATCTTAATCCTGTAAGTGCCGGTTTAGTCGCTAACGCTTCGGATTGGAAGTATTCTTCGTACGCGGAATATGTGGATCCAGGATCGGTGAAATATCCGATTTGTGATTTTCAAGGGTTAATCTCGTTTACCGGTGATCAATACAAAAAATTCGTGGATGATCAAGCGGATTATCAACGAGAATTGGAAGTAATAAAACATTTGTCTCTGGAGTAATTTAACCAAATGTCCGATCACGGAACGGAGCAAGGTTGCTCCGTTCCGTGATCGGTGCAGTGGGTTCATTGCTGTCCCGAAAGACGTCGCGTGATTTCTGTGCCGGTTAAGCCCGGAGTTATGTATTCCGAATATAAAATTCGGATAATTTCACGATCGACCGGTCCGTATGGGATGGCACTTGAAGGGGAGTTTAAGGAAAGGTAATTAGTTGATGAAAAGTTTTTTGTTACCGGGTGTACACCAAGACCACTAAGGAGATATTTGCGAAGCTCTAAACATCGCCCTTCCTGTGACAAATCGCTGCTGATTAGTAGTTTTGCGCTCGTGAATGTTTGAGCCGAAAGATCGTATTCTGGGAAAAGTTCAACGATTGATGTTGGATTGACATCCGGTTTAATGCTGGAAAGCTGGGCTTTGGGTAACAAGTAAATAACAAAATTGCCCTGGTTTTCGGAAATAGTGACACTAGTTGAAGTCATTCGTTGCGTCAGTTCGCCTACTGCCAGGTTTGCGCAACTGCGATCACTGCTTGTTGGTTGACCTCTAAGCCATACTTTAACCGGTGTTTCCCAGCGATAGAGAACATACTTATTTTGTTCTTTGGTTAAAATTGATTCGCGGAAAATGCTAATCATTTCGTCCCGACTGATACCTGAAACAATTGATGTGTATGGTGGAAGAGGTGTGGGTGTTGAGACTGTTGGTCCACGGAGGATAGTCGGTTCTGGTGTGGACGACGGAGCGAAATATGGTTCAGTAGCCGTTCTTTTTTGTGTTTCTGTGAGGCCAACAATAATTGCAACAGGAATAATTAAAATTGTTATTATTAGCGGTACATAAATTTTAAATAAATTTTCTGAGGGTTTGTCAGGAATGGTGTTCATGCTATTATTGTATAGTAAAAATTGAATAAATAAATTAACACTCATGAATGATTTAAAAAATAATCAATCGGATAACAAGCGCTTAGTTTCTTTTTTGGGGATTTTTGTGATATTTGCTTCTTTGGTGGTGCTGGTTGTTATTCTTATTTCTGTAGGAATGAAGTCGGATCTCGGTAAGAAAGTTGTGACAGACGCGACAATTTATGTCGATCTTTCCGGTAGGGTAACCGTGGATAAGGTTTTGCAGATAAACGGACCCAATGCCGTTCCTGTTACAACGGGTACGCACGAATTAGTTTTTTTGGATCGTGCCGATCTTAAGCCTGCAATGTTGACGGTTAAAAGTGGTTCGTTTGTTTATGTTCCGGATAATCAAGGGAAGACTTATAATTATAGTAATTATAATTATAACCCAGGCGCTACTGGCTTAGTGCAGGCGGCTGTTTTTCCTCCCGACGCGAAGATTTCTATTCCTGATTGCACGCCGATTGATGCCAAATATCGCCTCGTTTGCGATTCACAGCACACAGAAAATGTTAAATTATCGCCGGGCAACTACAAGGTACGGTTTACTCACCCGCTTTTTGAGACAGTGGAAAAATCAATCACGGTGGCAGATGATGGTATTGTGCGCGTTTCTCACTCTTTCATTAATACTAATCAGGAATGGGAGAATTGGCGCAATAACAATGCGGATGTTCTAACACGTTACGGCTATGGAAGGTCTAGTTACTCTTATGGTAATGATTTCTTACTATTACCATTTGAAGCGGCAGGGTCTGTTCTTCATGAGTTATTTAGATAATAAAAATAAATATGCAAGACAATTTTGAGGAAAATTTAATAAAGAAGATTGACGAGTTGAGTGGCAAAGTAGATACACTTCAGGCAAGACTTACTGCCGTGGAGAGTGCTGTTGGACAGCGTGGTGAGGAATTAAAACAGGCGCCTGTGCCTACAGCCGTTATTGCGGGGTCGCAAAAGAAAATGGGGGGAAATATGTCAGAACAGGAAATTTTTAGCTTGTATGGTAATAAGCCCACCGGAGTTTCTCAGGTAAATAAAAAACCACAAAATAAATCCGCCGAATTCGAGATTGGTCAGAAGTTGTTTAGTGTTGTTGGAGTTGTTCTGCTTTTTCTTGGAGTTTTGTTTTTGGTCACGTATATGTTTAAATTTTTTGGACCTGGCGGTAAGGTCCTTCTTAGTTACGCCGTGGGTGGTGTTTTGTTTGGCGTCGCGATATTAACATGGAAGAAGTACCGGCTATTTGCGCAGATTGTTGCCGGGGGCGCTTGGGGTGTTGTTTATCTTGTTACGTATGCGATGTATTTTTTCTCTGCCACAAAAATAATCACTTCACCGATTTTTGAACTTTTCCTGCTAGTATTTGTGGTAGCAAGTCTGTTGGTTTTCGCGTTGTTTGAAAAGTCCCGCTTATTCGTTGCGCTGGCGCTTGTTTTGGCAACGCTTACTACAATACTTTCTCCGTTATCGTTGTTTTCGATTGTTGGCGCAGTAATTATCATTGCGGGTGTTGTTATTATTTCGCGTTTTATGCCTTGGCCCGCGCTTTTGTTTCCGGGAACACTCGGTGTATATCTTTCTTGTGTTTCTTGGAGTATAAAAGTGGGTGGTCTGTTGCCTGGGCAGGGTGGTGGTTTATTCGAGAAGAATTTCCTTGGATTAACTTGTTTAATAGTTATTTGGGTGTTGATTGTGGTTGGAATTTTATTTGCTCGCATTAGTGACAAACGAGATTATACGACTCTTCATATTGCAACGCTCTTGATCTCATCCTTGGTAACGGTATTCTTTGGGTTGGCACTATTAAATCCTTTAATCGCTTCATTTGAACGGTTGGGAACGGGTTATTATCTTTTTGTTCTTTGTGGTTTGCATGTGGGATTATTATTGTTGTTTTGGGGAGAGAATAAAGCTCGATTATTAATGATTGCCACAATACTATTTGCGCTCGTGGTGGGTTTGTTTGGGGTGCCATTCTTATTTACCGAAAACAGCTCTGTTGTTTCATTTGTCTGGGCGCTTATCGCGTGGATTATTATTTGGGGGGCAATATTGGTAAAGCAACCAAGATTGGTTGTTTACGCATTAATTCCGGTTGTGTTTGCGACGGTTCGATATGTTGTAAACGATATTGGTAGTAATGGAATGTTGGGTGTTATTCCAACCGATGTGGTTACGGGGTTGATTATTGCTTTTATTTTTGCGATTGGTGCTATTTTTGCGCGTGGCACGCGGACAGTATTTGTAAAAACTTCAAACATGCTTCGGGTGCCGGCGATTATTCTCGGGGCAGGCCTACTTGTTCTTTTTGTGATGACACAAAAAGAATTTCCTGCGGCCATGCCGTCTATTTTGTGGGGAATAATCGGCTTAGCCGTTGTGGTTGGAGGATTTTTGGGGAAGTGGGGTGATGCACGCGTGTTGGGATTAGTCGCTTTGGTGATTGCCGTAGTGCGAGTATTTGTTAATGATTTAGCAAATCTGGACATTGTGGCGCGAATTTTCTCATTTATGATTTTGGGAGCCATTCTTCTTGGTATCGGATTTGCGTACAATCTCAATAAAGATAAATTACAGCACTTACTAGAAGAGTAATCGTATTATTTATGTTTCGTATAAATCGCACAATTCAACTGTTGATGATATCGGACATTTTTGTCTTGACCGGTTTTGGATTAATTGATCCAATTTTGGCAATTTACATCAAGGATGGATTGGTTGGGGGTACTGTATTTTCGGCAGCTTTTGCAAGCACGTTATTTTTGTTGGTTAAGTCTTTGGTTCAATTGCCATTTTCACGCAGTGTTGACAAAATGAACGATGTTACGCGTGGTCGTTGGCTTTTTTTGGGTACAATTCTAATTGCTCTTGTTCCTTTTATTTATATTTTTTCTTCTTCTATCGCTTTTATTTATTTGGCGCAGGTTTTGCATGGAGCAGGTAGCGGTTTGGCATATTCAGCGTGGTTGGGGATCTGGAGTACGCACTTGGATAAGAATCGTGAAAGTTACGAATGGAGTCTATATTCCACGTTGGTTGGTATTGGTACGGCGATATCCGCGTTCGTTGGCGGTTTTGTGGCCGAATTCATTGGTTTTAGGCTTACTTTCGCCTTGGTTGGTGTTTTTGCTATGGCCGGATGTGGATTTTTGTTTGCACTTTTGAGACAGAAGAAAAGGCAATTGGAGAATACTAATTAGGTCAGTCGCCAGTAAGAGGGCGCATGAAAAATGTTTTGTTTTATTGACACGTCATTTTGACGCTTGTTAGTAATTGGCGGAATATCAACAAAGAAGGAAAGGAGGTGCTAACAACATGCATAATCGGTCAGAGGTGCTTACACACCTAAGGGAACACCAAAAATACCCAGCCCAAAAAGTTGACCTGACGCGCGCATGCGAAAATATGGCGGATCTGGAACCCGAAGATCGTCAATGGTTAGCGGAAACGCTAAAAGAAAAGCGTTATCAATCAGCGAGTGAGGTAATAGAGAATTTGGGCTGGTGAGTGGTGTTCAAAAAAAGGGGCATTAGCCCCTTTTTTAGTTTAGAAATAATTGTGATATACTAAAAAAGATAATTTATAACATAACAAAAATGTCGATATCTTCATTGTTGGAATCTGACGGACAGAGCGGGCAAAAAAAGACGCTTGTGGTGGGCGGGGTTATTTTACTGCTTGTGATAAGTATCGCTACAGTTTCTTATGCGTTTAGCGGATATTTAAATACCACTGCTTTGGTTTCGCGGAGCAAAAAACCAACCCCAAAACCGACTGCAAGCAGTTTGCCTGCTCGTGTTGTAGCATCTGTGAAGGTTCCGGTGGTAAATGTTTCGTATTATGACGTCAAAAATGCTGATTTAAAATTTACTACGAATAACGGTGGAAATTGGGCAATGACGCGTGTTGATTCCGAAGGAAACGTTGGTCAAGATTCTTCATTGGCTGTTGATAGTAAGGGTAAAATGCATATTGCTTATTACGATGACGCGAAACGTTTTGATTTGAAATATGCTACTAATGCCTCCGGTACTTGGAAGACGACAACAATTGACGCGGATGGAAATATTGGTTGGTATCCCTCTATTGCTATTGATGCAAATGATAATGTTCATATTGCATACGCGGATAATACGAACCGAGATTTAAAATATGCCACAAATATATCGGGAAACTGGGTAAAAAGCATTGTGGATAAGGGAGAAGGAAAAATTGACCTTCCCGGGCGTTATGTTTCACTGGCTTTGGATAAGGGCGCAAAGGCGCATATTGGTTATCAGTATTTAACGTATGCTTCAACGGCTGGGGCGCGTGGTCATTTGAAATACGCAACGAATGTTAGTGGGGCATGGGTCACGGTAATTGTTGATAAAGAAGTTAATTCCGGTTTTGGAGTTTTCGCAAAAATTGATGGTATGGGTAAGGTGCATATGAGCTATTTAGGTAGCATAAAACCTAAGTACGCAAATAATGTTTCCGGAACGTGGAAAATTGATTCCGTTGTACCCGGTCCCATTATGGGCAATAAGGTTCTTGGTTATAACACATCATTGATTTTGGATAGTAATAATAAGCCCAGTTTTTGTTTTGTAAACGCGTCAACTCTTGCAAAGCATCAATTAAAGTGTGTTGGTAAGGAAAACGATACCTGGAAAGAGATTGTGTCGTTGGGTGAGGGTAAAATCGGGACATATAATTCCTTGGGTGTTGATGACAAAAATAATTTATATGTAAGTTTCTATAATGCGACAAAGCGAACATTGGAACTTGCCACAAACGCTTCCGGTGGTTGGAAAACTTCGACAATTGACAGTGAAAGTCCTGTTGGAACTTGGACATCGTTGGCGATGTCTTACAATTACGTTGTACCGACAACGCCACCGGTTCCTTATGGTCCTTATATTCCACCAACGCCACCATTGCCATATAACCCACCAATGCCATATGAACCAGGAAAGACGGAACCGGGTAAAACAAATCCACTTCCTCCCAATGTTGGTGATCCAATAATCAGCTTGCCTTGCCCGCCGTCTTACTTTGACGTAAACGGAGATAATAAAATTACCGAAGCAGACGTTATGTTAGTTAATAATTATCTAAATGGCGGTCGTACGGAGATTTTGAGAACTGGTGCAACATGGCAAAATCAAGCGAATCCCGTTGACGTGGATGGCAATAATACCGTTACACCGTTGGATTCTCTCACTGTTGTAAATCAAGTTAATCAAGGAATAGGTAAAATTGCGGAGAAGACGTGCGTGCCACCGCCATACGCTGGTCGCTAACAGAATACCAAAAAAACAGCTCCCATAACGGGGGCTGTTTTGTTTTAAATGAAGTCAAAGCATAATTACTATATAAATATGCAATCAGTCGATTATAAAAAAATAGTTTATGTGTCGTTTATTGTTGTGCTTGGTCTTGTTTTGAGATTGTATTTTTTGTCGTATATGCCTTTTACGAATGATGAAGGAGCGTATCTTTATGACGGGAAAACAATTTTGACCGGTAGTTTACCCGGCGGGGACGTTGTTACGAAGTCGCCGGTAGTGATTTTGGTGTTTGCGATTTTTACGCATATTACCGGAGGATCAATTTATTCAGCGAGGTTGGTTTCGCTTTTTTTTGGGTTCGCAACCATGATTCCTTTATTAAGTATTGTTTATGCTTGTTACGGAAAGAATTTGATTATCGCAACGACAATCTGGCTTCTTTTTTCCGCCCCGATCGCTTTAATGGGATTTGGGCACACGGAAGCTGTGGCTTGTTTTTTTGCGGGGGCAACAATCGCGCTCGCGGTTGTGGGATTACAGAAAAAGAAGGTTGTTTGGTGGGCGGTATTTTGCGGAATGTCGTTTGCGCTGGCATTCGGATCACGAAAAATAAATCTAGTATTATTGGTCCCATTGGTAATTTTATTATTGCAGAATTGGAAAAGAAATAGAACATTTGGTAAGTTTCTTGGTTACTTTAGTTTAGGTGGTGCAATAGTGGTGCTCATTTTTGGTGTCGCCATTGTTAAGTTGTATGGTTTTTCCGGCTTGAATGAGTTGTTGGGTGGGGGTTATGCGCACATTGTTAGTAGTCGAATTTCTGGTGATGCAAGTGTTGATGTTTGGGGAATATCCACATTTGATACAATTAAAATTCTTAGTAGAATTGCCACGGCGCAAGTGGTTATGGTGTTGCTTGTTGTTGCAATGTTTTTCTATAAACTATTCAAAAACAAAAAAATATATTTTAGTAGTTTTCATATTGTTTTTGCATCGTGGGTTTTGTCTCAATGTGTTTTTTACGCGATATGGCCGACATTTTTGCCGGATTATGCGGCGGATTTCTTGGTTCCAATAATCTTGCTTAGCGTTTGGGTAATATCAAAAATTTGGGAACAGCAAATTTTTCTTGTAAAATTGCTATTTATAGTTTGTTTTGGATTCTTAAACGTACTAAGTTATGTGTCAATTTTTTCGGCGCCTTGGACGGGTATGTTTACCGCTCAAGCATCCGAAAAAATGGCTGATGTAATGAAAAATATAGTTCCTAAAGATGATTCGGTCTTAACCGCGGCCACAATTATTCCTTATTTGTCCGGCCATAAGACGTTATTTAATATCAGTCATCCTTTATGGTATCGGTACGAATTTATTTCGGTGGGTGAGAAGAGTATTTTTTTGCCGTCATGGGATCAGGTGTCCTCCGCGATCAAGAATGGGGAAGTAAAATGGATTTTAATGGAGCATCTAACGGATTACGCCTATTTTAGAAATACCGATCAGTTAATTAGTGAAATCGGTGAAAAATGGGAACTTGTCGATTCCGTCCCAAACAACACTGGTTTCCGATCGAATACGTTGAAATTGTATCGACGGAAGTAAATTAGCGCTATTTTGTTGTTTATAATAATAAAAATAATGTATTATGAAGGGGTTATTAGTAAACTTTGAATAAATGGACAATTTGAACACAAATACAGAAACAGTTGCTAACACATCTGAATTCGGCGCAGGTGGTAGCGGTACACCAAAAAATAAAAAGAAGTATATTGTGGCGGGGGCTATTGTTGGCTGTTTAGTTATTGTATTGTCGGTTGTCTTCAGCGATCAGCTTTATACTGCGACGATTGCTCCACTCTTGTTTAGGGCGACAGTAAGTCCTACAAAAGTAACTCAAGGCGCTAAGGTGACGTTAAAGTGGTCAAGTAATCCGACAAATAGGGCAAAATATCCCTATGAACGGATTGCTTTTTGTATTGTCGTAAAAGGTAAAAATGGTAATTGCAAAAACATGATTATGGCGACACCGAATGATGGAAAGGAACAAGTTGTCGCTAATGTCGGACCAGGGACGTATCGTGCTGTTTTGCAAGCCATGGATGCAAATAAGAAGTTGATACCGGGTGTAACTGTCAGTAGTAATGGTTTTAAGGTTGTGGCCGCACCTAAAACATCAAACGGTGGCGGTGGTGGCAATAGTGGCGGCGGATCGTCTGAAAATAATTCGGGTACCAATTCAACTCCTACTCCGACCCCAGAACCAACTCCGGATACTTTTGACACCAGTTTAAATATTGTTAGTACTAAATTTGCAACCCTCGGTAGCGGTGATATTCAGGTATCAGATTATGAATCCAACTATGCCGTCAGTAGTTCTACAGGGCGTCATTATGCCTATGTAACGAGCGTTGGCAACAAGAAAGCGGTTGTACTGGATGGAGTAACACAACAAATCACTTTTGATTCAATTGGGTGGTTGAGATTCAGTAAAGATGGGCGAAGATTTGGTTATAAGGGAATTTCTGGAGGCAAGGAGAGTGCCGTCATTGATGGTGTGTCTTCGCAACCATATGATTATGTGTACAGTATCGAATTTAGTGATGATGGAAAGCACGCTGGATATAGTGTATCGTCTGGCAATGAAGGTTTCGCCGTTTTAGATGGTGTTGAGAAGAAGCATTACACAAACAATCCGCAGGTTGATGGAATTACCTTTAGTGAGCATAGTAATCATTCCGGATATCAAGTTTTTTCTGATCCATCGGTTGTGGTCAAAGATGATGTTGAGGTGGTAAGTGCCCCCCACCCGGAAATAGTAGGGGGCCCAATTTTCAACTCAGACGGGTCTAAATATATATATTCACACCACACATTAACTAATAATATAGCGAAGGAAGCATTCGTGGTTGATGGGGTTACTCAAAAGTTATACGACGAAGTCGCTAATTTATTTTTCAAAAAAGACGGCGGTTTTGCATATATAGCAAAAGAAAACAATAAGAAGTTTGTGGTAATTGATGGTGTCGAAGGAAGTGTTAAGAAGAATGTTGTTGGTTCTTTTGCTGTTAGTCCTGACGGGGGAAAAGTTGCATTCATGGCTGATCCAACATATCCCGCGGCTGGTGCGGGCGAACAGTGTCTCATTTATAACGATGTTCAACAGACTTGTTATAGTAGGCTTTGGAATATTAGTTTCAGCCCAAACAGCCAAAATGTATCATATCGGGTGAAGTTTGAATACGAAGGAAAGTGGGCAGTTAAAATGAATTCCACGGAAGGAAGGAAGTACGATTATGTATGGGAACCAACGTTTTCCACTGATGGTGTTTATGTAAAATACATGGCCAGGACTGGTAATGACTTGTGGTGGATCGTTGAGCCGGTTGCTGATTTTGGGAACTAATAATATTCACAAAGACTAAATAAATTATTCACTGAAGCCTCTTGTATGGATTGGGATGAACATGTTGTTGCTTATTTTTCAACTGTCAAAGACGGCAATATTTCAATAAAAGAATCATTAAGCAAAGCGTCTGGAGTAGGTAATCGACAAACATTTTTTGCTCTAAATAAAATTGATTTAATGAGGGGTGTATTTTGCCAACAGACACACAGCGATAACATTTACGTCGTTGAAGAAAGTGACGCCGGGCGAGGAAGTGTGAGTTTTGAAACGGGTATTCCTGATACTGACGCGCTGTTGACCAATATTCCTGGAATTACGTTAAATATTCTCGTGGCTGACTGTGTTCCGATTCTGCTTTATGATCCGGTCAAAAAAGCTGTTGGGGCGGTACACGCCGGTTGGCGGGGGACAATGAAGCTGATTTTGAAAAAAACCATTATAAAAATGACCGCACAATACGGTTGTGAACAAAAAGACATTGTCGCCGAAATCGGTCCATCGATCGGCCCGGATTGTTTTGAGGTTGGGGAGGAAGTAATCTTGGCGGCAAAGGAGGTTGATCTGGAAAGTTTTGTTATTCACAGAAATGGAAAAGCATATTTCGATCTTTGGGAAAGCAATAAATATCAACTGATCGCAAATGGAGTAAAAGAGGAAAATGTTAAAATTTCAGGAATTTGTAGTCACTGCAGTTCTGATTATTTCTCGTTTCGACGCGACAAGAATGCAAATCGATTTGCGGCGGGAATTACGATAAAATAGTTTTCTTAAATAAAAACACCGTGCTTTTGGCACGGTGTTTTTATTACTTGGTAGCCCCACGGGGAATCCTTCGCTTCCGTCGCTGCGCCTCGCTTCGGCTCGATGCGCAACTCCTCCTGCGAAGCCTCGGTTTTTGAAAACATGAAGCAGTTCATGTTTTCAAAATACCGTTCGATTCCCCATATTCGACAGAAGATATTTAAAAACACCCGTAAAGGGCATTAATCAATGCTGCTCCGAGACTCGGCGCTATCGAGCGCCTAGAGTCTCGGAGTTCTTCGATTCTTGTGCAAAACAACCAAACGGGATGTTTGGTTGTTTTGTGTACATTATATAGTTTCGCTAAGCGAAACAAATCTCGAGTAGCCCCACGGGGAATCGAACCCCGATTACGAGAATGAAAGTCTCGTGTCCTAGCCGTTAGACGATAGGGCCAAAATCGTGACTATAGAATAATGAATTATAACTATTATGGCAAGAAGGGTTATATTTTACGTAGATGATTATTCTATAGTCTGAATAAGATAAAATAGTACTCCAGAATATGGTATTATTAGGTTATGACAAAGGTACTTAACGTCAAAAAGAAAATGGCAATTGATTTAAGAAAGCAGGGCAAGAGTTATGGCGAAATAATGAACCAATTAGACATTTTATCAAAAGGGACATTAAGTTTTTGGTTTCGTGATATTGAGTTGGGGATTAAAGCAAGGAATAGGTTGAGGCGTCTTACGAGTCAGTCAAAAGAGAAAAATTTAACGGAATTTAATAAAAGACGAACCGCAGCAATTATTCGTGAGAATAATATTATTTATAAGGATGCGGAACAGGAAATCGGAAGGCTTTCAAAAAGAGACTTATTAATGATCGGAACGTCGTTGTATTGGGGGGGAGGGTGTAAATAAACAACTTTCAAAGGGGTATCAATTAGTAACATTCGTAAATTCCGATCTTTGTATGGTGAAGGTGTTTATGAGATATTTGCGAGAAATTTTATGTGTAAAAGATGAAAACATAAAGCCAGGCATAATTATCCACCCAAACGTTGACGCAGGAAAAGCAAAGGTTTATTGGGCTAACGTTATCGGATTGCCGGTAGAGATGTTTTGGGTTTCTGTTGCGGTAAGTCGTGCAAGTAAGCATAAAAGACCGACGTACGCGCTTCCGTTTGGCACAATTCATATTAGGGTTAACGATAGAAAATTGTTTTGCATGATTCGTGGGTATATTTTTGGAATATCTACAGGCTGAAATAATTTATTTGTTTATGTTCGGGGTATCTACTGCTTCGATTTGTGATAAGCTATAATAAATTGATAGTCGGGTTTTTGGCTAAATATTAATCTTTTTCTAATAATTTATGTCTCAAAGTAAAGTTCTTTTAGTAGAAGACGATGAAGCATTACGCAATATGTACAATATCGTTCTTACACGCAACGGTTTTGAGGTTGATGTGGCGCAGGACGGAGAAGAAGCGCTGGTGAAAGCAAGTAGTGGGGGGTACGCGGTGATTCTTCTTGATTTATTGATGCCTAAATTGGATGGTATGGGCGTGCTTCGTCGGTTAAATGTCGAATCGTCAAAAATTCCAAACGGACCGGTAATTTTACTTTCAAACGCACAGTTTGATGGAATGGAAAAAGAAGCGTTGGCTTTGGGTGCAAAAAATGTTTTGCTAAAAGCAGATCTTTTGCCAATTGATCTTGTAAAAGTCGTTCAGAAATTTGTGGGTGAGCGCGTCGGTGTGTAAGTAGGAGTTGTTGGAAATTAGAAAAATTAAGTCAGTTTTATATTTTTAATTTCTCGTTTTTGGTTTCTAGTGCTACATTTTCAGCTATGAAACGCGTTTTAGCAATTGAAACATCTTGTGATGAAACCGCCGTAGCGGTCGTTGAACTTCATCAATCATTAATCATTAATCATCAATCAATCGTCGTTTTGTCGTCCATTGTTTCTTCGCAGATTGATATTCATAAGATTACGGGCGGGGTAGTGCCAGAGGTGGCGGCACGGGCGCATGTTGAGGCGATTATTCCTGTAATTGCGGAAGCAGTGAAACGGGCAGGAATTACGAAAGAAGAAATTGATGCCATTGTAACAACTACGCAACCGGGGCTGAGACCAGCGTTGGTGGTGGGAGAAACGGCTGGGTGGGCGTTGGCGGCTGCCTGGAATAAGCCGTTTGTGCCGGTACATCATATTGCTGGGCATATTGCTGCTGCGTGGTTGTCCTCAGAGAAAGAAACAATTATTCACAAGTTTCCCGCGACTGTACTTGTTGTTTCTGGTGGTCACACGCAACTTTTTCAGTTGAATGAAAAACTGGAAATGAAATTACTTGGTCAGACAAGAGACGACGCGGCCGGTGAAGCGTTTGATAAAATTGCACGATTATTGGAACTTCCATATCCTGGTGGTCCGGAATTGGCAAAATTAGCATTGCAAGGTTATGGAAAAGCATTTGATTTTCCGCGACCGATGTTTAATTCGGAAGATTTAGATTTTAGTTTTTCGGGATTGAAAACATCCGTTTATTACGCAATTCGTGATAAAAAATTATCATTGCAAGAAAAAGCAGATGTGGCCGCCAGCGCACAAAATGCGATTGTCGATATTCTGATACAAAAAACATTAAAAGCTGTACAACAAGAAGGTGCGCAAGAAGTAATCATTGCCGGTGGTGTGGCTGCCAATACAAAACTGCGTGAAACAATGAAAACGGCTTTGGGTGATACACAATTCATTGTCCCACCGATAAAATATTGTACGGATAATGCGGCAATGATAGGCGCGGCAGCTTTACTCGGCATTGAGATGCCGGCGTAGGATGCGGTATTCGGTATGCTGTATGTGGTATCGGCGTCGCGTTTATACAGCATACTAAATACAACATACCGCATACGTAATACCCTTCGACACCCTTCGACTCGGCTCAGGGTAAAAGCGCAGGGTTATTTTATTTTGCAGATGCAAAATAAAATAAAAAAAGCCGCGTGGTTAGCGGCGGGGTTTATCAGTACCATCGGATCAATAGGGTTGTGGTATGTCCTTCGGGGGCTTGCGGGTGATTGTGAGGACATGACACATAATATGTTCCGAAGAATTTGGGTCCCCAATTTTTGTTTCGGAAATGGTGAATTCTTCATCTTCGAGGGCTATCCCCGGAATGTAGACCTTCACCCGATTGATATCATCTGCGTTTCGGTACAATATTTGTACCGCCTCAGTGCCGTTTCGCAGGTGATTGACCGTATCTGTGGCGACTTTCAGGGCTTCGCTATTCGACTCGCAGGTGATTGCGACTGCATGAGCAGGCATTGTCGTTCTCCGTACAGAAAAAATTGAAAGAACACGCGGAACAAGGTATCTTACTCAGGTACTTACTTTATGTCAATGGCTACTAAAAACACGGAGAAAATCTCCCCTAGCCCCTCTTTAATAAAGAGGGGAAGCGCACGGCCTTATGATCCTTCTTTAACCGAGGAGAAGATTTATAAAGCTTGGGAGCGTGCTAAGGCTTTTCAGCCGGCCGTGAAAAAACCACGTGGAAAAAAGTCTTTTTCGATTGTAATTCCGCCACCAAATGTTACCGGTTCATTGCATATGGGGCATGCTTTGAATGCTTCAATGCAGGATGCCTTGATTCGCTATCACCGCATGAAGGGGGACGATACGGTCTGGATTCCAGGAATGGATCATGCCGGTATTGCTACGCAGAATGTTGTTGAAAAACAATTAAAAAAGGAAGGTTTGACGCGCCATGATTTGGGTCGCGAAAAATTTATCGAACGGGTGTGGCAGTGGAAAGGGCAGTCGGGAACCACAATTAGTAAACAGTTGCGTCGTGTTGGTTCTTCTTGTGATTGGTCGCGCGAGCGATTCACTATGGACAAAGAATATGTGCGCGCCGTGCAAGAGGCCTTTATTCATTACGCAAAAAAAGGATTAATTTACCGTGGTGATCGCATTGTAAATTGGTGCCCACGTTGCGCATCATCCATTTCTGACTTGGAAGTAAAACATGAAGAGCGTGACGGCTTAATCTATAATCTTATTTATCCATTGGTCGATGGTTCCGGTTCGGTGGTTGTTGCGACTACGCGCCCGGAAACGATGTTGGGAGATACGGCGGTGGCAGTTTATCCGAGTGATGGGCGTTATCAAGAATTGGTTGGAAAGAAAATCAAACTGCCGTTAACGAACCGCGAAATTCCAATTGTTGCTGACCATGCGGTCGACAAAACTTTTGGTACGGGCGCAGTAAAAGTTACTCCGGCACACGACCAGACTGATTGGGAAATCGGTGAACGTCAAAAATTGCAGGTGATTAATGTGATTGGTGAAGATGGAAAAATGACCCAAGCTGTTGGGTTGGAATATGTTGGGTTACCTACATCTGAAGCCCGTGAGAAAGTTTTGCAAAAATTACAGGAACTACAATTATTGAAAGGTGAGCCGGAAAAAATTCGTCACAATGTGTCGTTGTGTGATCGTTGCAGTACCGTTATTCAACCACTTGTTTCCAAGCAATGGTTTGTGAAAATGGGACCGTTGGCAAAACCGGCTATAATCGTTGCGGAAAAAGATTTGATTAATTTTGAACCTCAGCGTTGGAAAAAAGTGTATTTGGATTGGTTAACCGGAGTGAAAGATTGGTGTGTCTCGCGACAGCTATGGTGGGGGCACCAGTTGCCAGTTTGGTATTGCCAGACTGGAAGAATGACGAATGATGATAAACGAATGATTAAGACGAACGGACACGTTGTGTTTTCTTCAGTAAAACCAAAGAAGTGTCTGGATTGTGGTGGTACGGATTTTATTCAAGATCCTGATGTTTTAGATACTTGGTTTTCTTCCGCTCTTTGGCCTTTTGCTGTTTTTGGATGGCCGGAAATGACGGATGATTTGGCACGTTTTTACCCGACATCAGTTTTGGCGACGGCGCGTGATATTATGGCGCTCTGGGTTACTCGAATGGTTTTTTCAGGGCTTGAATTTACCGATAAGAATAAATATTTACCCGCTAAACAATACGGCAAGAAAAATTTGAGCCAACAAATTCCATTTAAGAATGTCATTATTCACCCAACAGTATTGAATCTGAAAGGGCAGAGGATGAGTAAATCTTTGGGTACTGGGATTGATCCAATAGATTTAATTAATCAGTATGGCGCAGACGCGGTGCGTTTTGGTCTGTTGATCCAAACACAGCAAGATCAGCAGGCTTTGCGTTTTGATGAAAATGCTGTGCGGGTTGGACGAAATTTTGCTAACAAATTATGGAATATTGGAAAGTATATTGGTTCGGCAAAGAAGGCCAAAACAGCCCCGACCTTATTTGATAATTGGATTTTGCAGCGGCTTGAAACAGTGTCTGAAGAAGTAACTGTGGCTCTGGATGAGTTTCGTTTTGGTGATGCAACAAGAATGCTGCACGCCTTCATTTGGGATGAATTTGCCGATTGGTACATTGAAGTGAGTAAGGTGCCGGGACTTACGAGTGCAAATGTTGCTAAAGACGTGTTTAAAAAATGCCTGGTGCTTTTGCATCCTTTTATGCCGTTTGTCACTGAAGAGCTTTGGAAGGATTTTGGAGACAAAAAAGGAATGTTGATCAATACGGCATGGCCGAAATTTGCTAAGTCTAGGAAAAAAGAAATTAAGGAGATTAAATATTTCCAAGCAATTGTTGGCGAGCTACGCAGCATAAGGAATTTATTGGGAATCCCAAATGGTACAAAGCCAGTGATTCTTCTACAAACAGAAAGGAATCTAAAACCGTTATGGCCTGCGATTGCGCAATTAAGTAATTTTTCAGAAGTTGTTGAAAAAGAAAATGGCGCAAAATGGGTGTCATTGCCGGCAACATATTGTTCAAAGATTGCTTTGACCACTGAGACACTTTCAACTTTGCCTCTTAAGGAAAGGCTGATTACTATGGAGTCAGATACTAAAAAAGCGCAGGAAGAAATTATTAAATTGGAGCAACGCTTGATACAGATGGGTGACAAGGCGCCGGTTAATGTGGTTCAGCAACAGCGGGAACTACTTGTTGCAAAAAAACTTGATCTAGAAAAACAACAGAATGGGATTACTGCTTTGGATACTTTGATAAAGAGGATTTAGGCGACGGACGTAAATAACCTATCCATCTTATGTCCACTACATCTCTGACTACAATTACTACTCAATCACAAAATCTCTCATCGTACTTACAGTACGCCTCAAGATTTTGTTCAATCGCAGTAACCGTATTCAGAGCGTATTGAACAGAATATGGAAATGTTATTTATGTCTGTCGCCTAAGTAGTTGGTATTTTTGTAGGGTTTTTGTTATAATGTTTCTATATGGGAGAACGAAGATCACTATTTCAACGCCTAACAGGTTCGGCCGGCCACGATGTTGACATCGAGGGTGATGATGACGAGCAAGTTGTGGAAATGCGTTCCGACGATGAAAAAATTGAACCATCGAAAAGCTTACCGATAACCCGTGCAGAAAAAAATGGCGCGATGGATGAACAAGAAGGGCAGTTAACTGTTGATGTTTATCAAACACCCGAATTCATTGTTGTTAAGTCAACCATTGCCGGGGTAAAACCTGATGATTTGGACGTTTCGATTACTAATGACATGGTGACAATTCGTGGTACCAGGCGTCACGATGAAGAAGTAACGGAAGAAGACTATTTTTATCGCGAATGCTATTGGGGATCTTTTTCCCGTTCGATTATTTTGCCTGTTGATATTGTTTCGGAAAAAGCTGACGCATCTTTAAAGGACGGAATTCTTACAATTCGGATTCCTAAGGCCGACGCGCTTCTCACAAAGAAGGTAAAGGTTCGTGGATTTTAGGAGAATTATTTTTATTGAAACGGGGTCTATTGTAGGGGCAATTCATGAATTGCCCGTTAGTATCGGGCGTGAGACAATTTTATTTAAAATCATATGACCATCGGTTGGTTTATTTATTTTATCTTGCTTCTAGCGGGCGCAATGACAGCCTTGGCGGCATGGAAGGGCGCACCTTATGTTCCAACCCCAAAAAAAGCAGTGGAAGTCGCATTGGATTTGGCGCAGGTAAAAGCAGGGGATACTTTAGTTGATATTGGTGCGGGAGATGGTCGTGTTTTGGTGATGGCGGCCAAACGAGGGGCAAAAGTAATCGGTTATGAGCTATCGCCATTCCTTTGGTTGTTGGCAAAAATTACGCTGTTGCGAAATAGCGTAAAAGGTTCTGTTAAGTTGCGGGATGGTTTTGCTGCCAACATGTCGAATGTAAATGTATTGTTTTTATTTCTGATGCCTCAAACACTTCCAAATTTGATGCGGGAATTGCAGAAAAAATTAAAGCCTGGCACACGAATTGTTACGTATACTTTTCCCATAAAAGATTGGCAGGTTGAAGCAGAGAAGAGTATTGATGGCGTGGGGAAAGTCTATCTTTATCGCGTAAAATAGGCACAAAAAGGGTAATTTTGAGGGGTTGACAAAAAATCATTTTGGGAACATAATACTTTGTCTATGTCAAATCAATATATCGTAACTGGTGGAAACCCTTTAAAGGGGTCTGTTACCGTTGGTGGCTCTAAAAATACCGTTACAAAAATGATGGTGGCTTCGCTTCTAACAAAAGAACCGGTGAAACTTTCTAATATCCCTCATATCGGGGAAGTTGAGTTAACAATGAGTTTGCTCAATTCCCTTGGCGCGCAGGCAATGTGGGACGGCACAAAGGAATCATCTGTGCATCTTGTTTCTCCGACATTGCAAACCAGTACAGTTCCAGCTGTTTTTTCCGGCAAACACAGAATTCCAATTTTATTGGCCGGTCCTCTTTTGCATCGTTTTGGTCATGCCGAAATTCCCATAGAAGGTGGCGACAAGATTGGTCCGCGACCGGTTGATTTCCACATCACTGGTTACCGGGCAATGGGCGCGGAAATAGTTGAGAATGGCAACACGATAGTGTTTAAGGCAAACAAACTACATGGCGCGGTGATTGAATTGCCATACCCAAGCGTCATGACGACAGAGAGTTTATTGCTTGGTGCTGTTTTGGCGGAAGGAAAAACGGTTATTAAAAATGCCGCTATCGAGCCGGAAATTATTGAGCTTGTTGATTTGCTTCAGAAGATGGGCGCGATTATTTTCTTGGAACCGGAACGGACATTTGTTGTTGAAGGAGTGGCTAAACTCAATGGAGCAGAGCATCGCGTTGCTCCAGACCGAATTGAGGCAGCTTCTTTTGCTTGCGCGGCAATTGCCACGAAGGGAAGTGTTCTTGTTAAGGGTGTAAGTCAACATGGTATGCGTACGTTCTTGAATATGTTGCGAAAAATCGGCGGGGCTTTTGAAATTAGTAATGACGGTATTTGGTTTTATTCGACCGGTCAGATGAAAGGCGTAACGATGGAAACCGGAACACATCCGGGGTTTATGACCGACTGGCAACCGCCATTTTCGTTGCTTTTGATGCAGGCGGAAGGCATGTCGGTCGTGCATGAAACGGTGCACGAAAAACGTTTTGGATATTTTGATGGCTTGAAGAAAATGGGCGCGGACGTAAATTTATTTACCGATTGTTTAGGCGGTCATAACTGTCGTTTTCAAGGAATGAATTACCAGCACAGCGTAGCAGTGCGCGGTCCAGTTAATTTGAAAGCCGTGGATTTGGTTGTGCCGGATTTGAGGGCAGGATTTGTTTATGTCATTGCTGCCTTGATGGCGCAGGGGACATCGGTCATCAGTGGTGTGGATCAACTTGAACGTGGTTACGAATCATTGGTCGAAAAACTGCGCGGTTTAGGCGCGGATATTCAAGTGGTGGATGAAGCCTCCGACCACCTACGAGGTGGAGCAAACTTGCTCCACCTCGTAGGTGGTGCTGGTTCGCAAGTGTCGATAGAGTATTCTGAAAAAGAACAAATTCCATTACCCCCGGAACCGATTGAGTTTGTAATATAAGAAGGGTGTCAGGTACTTTTTCTTAAGGGAAAAAGTACCTGACACCTTACTATGGTGCAGATTAATGTTAGAAAGGTGGCGAGTTGTTCGTTAACAAAAAGGAGGTCGCACATGAAAGCGACAGAGATTCGGTCAAGTCTTTACGACGGCAGTAAATTTTTGGAAGCCCTTGAAGCGGTCGAAAAAGAGCTTCGGGGGGGGGTCGAAGGTCAAGAGCGGAGTGAGTTGTTTGCCTTAGGTGCG
Organism: uncultured bacterium; assembly: GCA_903934015.1. Classification (GTDB taxonomy): domain Bacteria; phylum Patescibacteriota; class Andersenbacteria; order UBA10190; family CAIZMI01; genus CAIZMI01. The sequence continues at coordinate 75,189 of CAIZMI010000034.1, read as the reverse complement.
TGGTGTTTCTACCGACTCAAAAAGTACGCGGAGGCTTTCGATTTTGCCAACCAGGCTGGGAGTTTTGTGTGGGCACGTGAGTGTTTGATGTATCTGGCGGCATACGCGCCAGGGTACAAAAATGACGAAACACTGATTGCGCTGTGCGCAGAGCTTGGTGACACGGTAAATTCTTGTAACGCGATCATAATCAGGGCGCGGGACGCCGATAGCACAATTGCATCGTCTGATGTCCTTGCGCGTGTTATCCGTCATCAGGGAACAGATGTTTCCACCGCCAACTTGTGGCACAATGGCGCTCGGTTTTTCTTAGCACTTGGTGAAAAAGGAGGTTCTGATTCCGAACAACACTTTCATCACGCAAAAATTCTCATTGGGGGAGCCCTTGCACGTTACGGTGACGGTGACATGAACGTTCATCATCGCGCAGCTGCGAACCACTGGAAAAGCAAAATTCTCGAAAAAATCGGCCGTCATGGAGACGCAATTGAGGCCGCAAGGGAATCGGAACGCTTGTGGAGTCGCCAACGCGAGCTCGATCCGAAAAATCCGGCTCATGTTGAGAAACAAACCGGCGCTGCGCAATGGCTTAAGAAGTTGCTGACCGCAGTCGTGTTGCTTGCGACAGTTGCGATTCGTTACGCAACGACATTGGCACAGTATGTCTGCTCATTGGCCGCGTAGTTTGCTCATTCAGAGTGTTCTTTCTCTCCCGTTCTTCGAACGGGAGATTTTTTTCTTTTCAAAGAAGATAATCCCCCATAGCCTTGGCGACGGGGGATGTTTGATTGATTCTAAACGAACCTTTGCACCACTCCAGGAGCGGAGCAAGGTTGCTCCGCTCCTGGAGTGGTCTACGGTTAATCGGCACATGTGATAATATTAACGTGTGCCAAAAACATACATCATAAAAGGAGGAAACCAATTACACGGTCAAGTAAATGTCAGTGGTTCCAGAAACGCAGTCACAAAAATGATGATTGCGTCACTGCTTTCGTTTGATCCGATTCGTCTAAAGAATGTTCCTGATATTGGAGAAGTGCAGAGTACGATGGAAATGCTGGAAAAAATCGGTACCCAAATTACTTGGGATAAGGAAAATAAGTTTATGCACTTAACGACGCCGGAGGTACGGGATAGTAGAGCATCGGTGGAGTGGCACGGCAGAAATCGTTTGCCAATGCTTTTGGCGGCGCCACTTTTACATCGTTTTGGTCACGCAGAAATTCCGTTGGATGGTTCGTTAAAAGGCGCGGAGAAACCGGTGGATTATCACATTGAAGGTTACAAAGCGATGGGAGCGAAAGTGGAGGAAAAAGATAATACGCTTTTTTTTCGTTCCGAAAAATTGAAAGGTGCTTCAATCGTACTTCCATATCCGAGTGTATCTGCAACTGAGAATTTATTACTGGCAGCTGTTTTAGCGGAAGGGAAGACGGTCATAAAAAACGTGGCCGTGGAACCGGAAATTATTGATTTGACGAATTTATTGCAGAAGATGGGCGCGGTAATTTTTCACGAACCCGGAAGGGTGTTTGTGATTGAAGGTGTTGGTTTTCTTAATGGGGCAGAACACAGCATTATTCCGGATCGTATTGAGGTGGCTTCATTTGCGTGCGTGGCTATCGCAACACAGGGAAGTATTTTTATTAAAGGTGCAGTACAAGATGAAAATCAAACATTAATGAATGTGATTAGAAAAATCGGTGGAAACTTTAGCGTCATTGATGAGGGTATTGCTTTTTCGCATGAAGGTGAACTAAAAGCCATTAACTTGGAAACCGGCGTACATCCCGGTTTTATGACTGATTGGCAACCGCCTTTTTCGGTTGTATTAACGCAATGCAATGGCGCATCAGTTTTACACGAAACGGTGCATGAACAGCATTTTAGTTACACGGATGATTTGGTAAAAATGGGGGCGGATATTCAGATTTTTGCTGAATGTTTGGGAAGCAGTGAGTGTCGTTTTAAAAATACCGGCGAAAAACACAGCGCGATAATAAAAGGGCCAGTAGCCCTTAAAGGGGGTAATCTGAATATTTCAGATATTCATTCGGCTTTTGCCTACATACTCGCGGCATTGATTGCTGATGGCACAACACGAATTAAGGGTGTGGAAAAACTGGAAAGGGGATTTGACCACTTAGTTGAAAAACTCGCCGATCTGGGAGCGGATATATCAGTGGAAGAAGATTGAAATTAGGAAGTCGATAAATTTTGAAGCAAAAAAATGATTTGCACTCAAAATTTTCAATGTTCAATTACCAATTTTCAAATAATTATCAATTCTTAAATTATCAAAGTGCGACGTCGTAATTGAAAATTGGGAATTGATAATTGAAAATTTGATGAGATTAGGGCTTTGTAAGTTGTAATTAGCCTCTAAACTTATTCATTATTAGCAGTGTCAGGAAAGTGTATCTTACACGTATTATCCATGCAGTGTCGATCGTCGCAAATGCTGTAGTTGATGTATTCATTCAGTTTTTTTGCTTTGGCATAAGCGTTATTAAGTAATTCTGTCTTTTTTTCCTCATCTAGCTTATCGAAAGCACCTTCACGAAGAAGGTCGAGGGTGCCAATTATTGTGTTAACGGGTGTGCGAAATAAACGCGCCATGTATTCGGTGCTTAAGTTGTTAGTTGGGAGATTGGTGTTATACATTTGTCAGTTAATATTAACATTAATTACTATTATCAGCCGTATTATTAAAAAATATTATGTTAATTGGTTAATCTAATACGTTGTTGGGAGTTTTTATTATCCCCCCTTAAAAAATTAGTGTCAATAGTGATTGACAAATACGTATTATAATGGTCATGTTTTTATAGTTTTACGTAATATTGGATAATTGCGTCATTAATACATTTTTCGTAAACTAGGGGTAGGAATTCGAATGCGTCAACGGACTATTTGCCAAGGCGATTCGAACATTAATTTTAAGTGAAAAATTTCTCATGAGCACAAAAACAGCGATTATTACAGGGGTGAGCGGGCAAGACGCATCGTATTTGGCGGATCTGTTGGTTGAAAAAGGCTATAAGGTTGTGGGCACATTGAGACGTACTTCAGAAAGTGAACGTGCGAATATTAAGCATTTAAAGGGAAAAATTGTTATCGAGTATGCGGATTTAATCGATAGTAGTTCTCTTGATAACGTCATTCAAAAACATCAGCCGGATGAAGTTTATAATTTAGCCGCTCAATCCGTTCCGGCCGATAGTTGGACCCATCCAATTTATACCGGAGAAGTGACAGCTTTGGGAGTTGTACGTTTGTTAGAATCAATCCGTCGTTTCGTGCCGGCGTGTAAATTTTATCAGGGTTCCAGTCGTGAGATTTTTGGTGGCGTGCATCAGGAGGTAATGGATGAACAAACACCATTCTTGGCAAATAATCCATACGGTATTGCCAAGCTTTACGCGCATTTAATGATGCGCAATTATCGCGAGTCTTTTGGGATGTTCACTTGTGCCGGTATTTTATTTAATCACGAGAGTCCGCGTCGTGGTTTGCATTTTGTCAGTCGAAAAATTACCACCGCGGTTGCTTGTATAAAATTAGGGATCACGGATCCGCCATTGGACGAATCCGGTCAATCGCTCGTGCGCGATGGTAAAGTACACATGGGCAATTTGGACGCCATGCGTGATTGGGGCTATGCCAAAGAATATGTTGATGCGATGTGGAGAATTATGCAACAAGAAAAGCCGGACGATTACATTATCGCGACGAACACTTTGCATTCGATTAAAGAATTTTGTCAGATTGCATTCGCACACGTTGGTTTGAATTGGGAAGAACACGTTTTTTCGGATGATGCCTTTAAGCGTCCGACGGAAATAACCGCTTCTCGCGGTGACTTTGGTAAAGCCAAAAGGGAATTAGGTTGGGAACCAAAAGTCAGTTTTGAAGAATTGGCAAAGTTGATGGTAGACGCGGATCTGGAGAGGCTGAGAAAATAGAAAAACAATCGCATTAAGGTCCGACCTTTGCAAAGGTCGGACCTTAAGATACGTAATATATTAAAAAAATACCGGACACGAGTTTGTGTCCGGCTTCGGGTTTTCGGTTTTCCCTTCATCACTAGATCATGACCCGAGTCCAGCGATCAATCATCATCAGACCTTGGAGGATTTTCCCGTCAAACGGAATGTAGTTGGGGCTGTTGATGTCGCCTTCTCTTTCGAAGTTTGTGATTTCCGAGATGGCTTGTGCAAGGCGTACTGATTTGTATTCCACAATACCCTCGGAACGGGCGCCGTCGGTTACAACAGGGGAACCGCTGCACAACATCACCACGATGGTGTGCCACTCCGGGATGTTGCCGGACTGGAAAATTTGGTTATGGAGGAGGACGTCAGAGGCAATCAGTGTCAAGCCCTCTGCCTCTTCCGTTAGTTCGACCACTCCTTGCTCGACCGCGTCGGGTCCCTTCGGTTCGTGGACTCCACCTGGGGTACCCCATTGCCAGGAGTTGGGCGTTCCCGGGCGGAAAATTTTCTGCAAGAGGAGCTCCAGTTCGCCAACGGAGAACAGTTTCTTTTCTTCCGCCAGTGATAATGCTTTCAAAAAATGGAGGTTTTTGCCCATGGGGACGTCACCGAAACCACGAAAACCACATTTCTCCGGAATGCGCAGGATGATGCTGCTCGTTGCCGAGCAACTGTGCAATCTGGTGACGTAGTCCACTTCGTACGGCGATCCGATCGCCGTTCCGACGATGTGCGCGTGGTAGCCGATGCTCATAACACGCAAGGCGCCGGGAGTTCGTCCTCGCAATGGCCCGTACTTGGGTAACAGTGAGAGGAGGATTTCCATGTCGGCTTTGTTCATTGCCTCGAGTACCGACGGCTTCAGAATAGCCCGGAGGCGCGGGAGATTTTGGGGTTTGGTGAGCTCGTCCCAGTTTTTGGCAACTTCGGTAATCATCGCTTTTTCTTCTCCTTGCAAAAGTGCATTTTCGTCCAGCCCATCCGACCACGTCGGTCAGATGCCTGGAAAAAATGGGCGACGAGTTTTCGGGTCGTCGCCGGGGTGAAAGAGCACCGTTTTAAGCACAAAAAGTGGCTAAAACGCTGGTCTCGTTGGGGTCCAAAGCCAACCGCGCAAAGTACCACCTCGTTGTGACACTGTCAAGTGATTTGCTATTGACATTATAGTCGCACTAGTTTACTCTCCAAACACAATATTTATGTTCGTAGAACGTGTAATACAACGCCTGGAGGGCATTGTTAATTCCTTTCCGCAAAAAACCATTGTAGGAGTAGGTGATTTAATGTTGGATCAATATCGTCGAGGCAAAGCGGTTGTGCTTTCTCCCGAAGCGCCGGTGATTGATCTCCATAATCCCAGTCTTACAGAGGTTCCCGGTGGTGCGGCAAACGCGGCTTGGAATGTCGGATTACTGGGTGGTTTTGTGCATCTTATCGGTGTTGTCGGGCGTGATCCGGAAGCTGACTCATTAAGAAAATTGATGGCGGTAAAACAAAACGTCAACTTGATTGGCATTGAAGATTCTTCTCGTCCCACCACGACAAAATTGCGTTATTGTAATAATCAATTTCACTTGTTACGGATCAGCAACGAATCAAAGGATTCGATTGGTACCGGAATTTTTGAAGAGTGTAAAAATCATATTCACAGCCTTTTGCCAAAAACCAATGCCATTTTTATCCAGGATTATGACAAGGGTGTTGTTCGTGGAGAATTGATGAATTTTCTCTTGGAAATCCGTGCGCAATTTCCGCAAATGATTATTGCTTTAGATCCAAAACCGAGTAATGAAAAAAATTATCGTCCGGGTATGTTTTCGCTTCTTAAACCAAATTGGTGGGAAGCTTGTGCGCTGGCAAAAGTTGATGCTGTGAAAACAAAACCTGAAGAAGTCGCTCAAATCTTGAGTGATAAATATCAATGTGATGTGATTGTTACTCTTGGTCCGGATGGCTCGGTGATCCACGAAAGAGCAACCAATGTGACGGCAGTTATTCCTACTCAAAAGGCAGAGGCGTTCGATTTGACTGGTGCCGGTGATACGATTCTCGCGGCAAGTGTTTTGGCCCTAACTTCCGGTGCGTCGTTGGTTGAAGCCGCGTTTATCGCCAATATTGTCGGTGGTATTGGGGTGCGCAAAGCGGGTACGTGTGTTGCCACCTATGAAGAATTGTTGGCGCAAATTGCTGATCCGGAAAATCGCCATTTAATTGCCAAATTTACCGAGGAACTGGTGCGTCAAGAGAGTTTGCAGTATGTTTCTCAAACAGAGACTGTTTAATTAATCTATTTCTATGAAAGGTGTAATTTTAGCCGGAGGAAAGGGAACGCGTCTCGCACCCCTCACAAAAGTAACAAGCAAACAGCTTTTGCATGTCTATGACAGGCCGTTGATTTTCTATCCTTTGGAAATCCTCTTGAAAGCCGGGATTAAAGAAGTTTGTTTTGTTGTGGCACCCGATCATGCCGGTGACTTTTTGGCCTACCTTGGTTCCGGTAAGGAATTTGGCGCGCGCTTTACATATGAAATTCAGGATGAACCGGCGGGGTTGGCACAGGGGCTTTCATTAACGGAAACTTTTGCCGACAATGAGCCGATTGCTTTTATTCTTGGGGATAATATTTTTGAGGATGATCTGTCGGAAGAAATTCGTAATTTTAGCGGAACGGGTGCGAAAATTTTTGCCAAGGAAGTGCCGGATCCGCATCGTTTCGGGGTGGTGGAATTTGATCAAGATATGAATGTGATTTCGATTGAAGAAAAGCCACAAAACCCAAAAAGTAACTATGGACAACCCGGTTTTTATATCTATGACACGACTGTCTACGATAAAATAAGAACTATAAAACCTTCTCCGCGGGGCGAATTGGAAATTACAGATTTGAATAACATTTATCTCAAAGAAGGTAAATTGAAGGCCGGCATCATTAAGGGTCGTTGGATCGATGCGGGTACTTTTGATTCACTTTTGGAAGCGAATATTTTTATCGCCAAGAAAAAACAGAGTCAGGCGTCAAGTTTGCAGACCAGTATCCTCTTAGATCAAAACAAAGACATTATTCGCAAAATCGCGGATAGTTTGTAGTTTTTATTTTTCTCGTTGAGTCATTTTAAGTATCGCATCGCGAGCAGTGTCTTTTAACTCCGTTTCGGGGAGGCTTGTCGTTTGTTTTTCAAATTCCAACATCGCTTCTTTTGCCAGGGAATCGGTTAAGTGCTCGGCATAAGTGATACTGCCAGTGGTATTAAACAAATCCAAGACATAACCAATTTCATCAGCAGTTTTCTCTGTTCGTTTTTTCGCATAGATTGCTTGTAGTTTTTCTAAATCCTGTGAGCTAGCTTTTTGAATACAATGCCAAAGAATGGCCGTCTTTGTGCCTTCTAAAACATCATTTCCAATTGTTTTTCCAAGCGTTTCTTCGTTTGAAGTACAATCGAGAATATCATCCTTTAGTTGAAAAGCACGACCGATTTTTTCTCCGTAGTCCGCGATTTTTTCTACCACATTTTCCGGTTGTCCCGCCGAGATTGCGCCGAGTTGCATTGGCCCATAAACGGAATAGTAGGCCGCCTTGGCGTGGATTGATTGCCAGTAATCTTCGAGGGTAAAATCGGTAATTTTTCGTTCAGTTAATTTCAAATCTAGATACTGTCCCTCAATAGTCACGTTAATAATGTCGTAGAATTTATCAAAAAGTCGCGTCGTCGTTTCCCTCCCGGATAAGGGAGGGCGGGGGTGGGTTTGTAACGTCCCCTCATGCACCATCTTCCACATCGACGCTTGAACCGAATTGCTGGCATTGATCGTGGCGGACGCGCCATAAAGTAAATGGGCGGTTGGTTTTCCGCGTCGCATTTCGTTTTGATCCATCCAATCGTCTTGCATCAAAAACCAGTCTTCTGCCATTTGGATACCACAAGCAAAGGGGAATACAATTTCTTTTGATTCGCCAAAAAGTTCCGTCCAAAGCAGTGCCAGATTTGGTCGCGCATATTTCCCTTTGCGCAACGTGTATTCCCGCGCAACTTGGTAATGGCCAAGCGGTTCGCGTTCAGGAAGATAATTCACGATTGTTTTGAGTATAGCGTCGTTATTTTGTTGGCAATATTCGGCAAATGTCATAGTACTCTTCAGGATATGGAATTTGGAACATTGGCGCAATTGGTTGTACACTGACTTTATGAACGTACTGGATCTCACTCCACTTAAAAATGCTCTGAAACAGCTTGAAGAAGGGCTTTTGCGCGCGAAAAAAGAACCGGAAAACGAATTATCCCGCGATGGCGTGATTCAGCGTTTTGAATATTCCCATGAACTGGCGGTAAAATTTATTAAAAGGGTTTTGGAAATGAAGCACAACGACAATGTTGATCAAATGATATATAACGACATTTTACGAACTGCGTTTGAACGGGGATATGTTAAAAATGTCGAACAATGGTTTGAATATCGAAAAGCGCGAAATCAAACATCACATACATATGATGTGAAGGTGGCGACGCACGTTTATTCTTTTGCGGAACCATTTTTAACGGAAGCGAAATATTTACTGGAAAACCTTGAACGAAGCAACTAAAAAAATTGATTTAAGTTCGGAACAATTGGAGATTGTGAATAACATTTTACGCACTCATGTTTCAAGTTGCGCTGTTTGGGTTTTTGGTTCACGAATAAGTGGAAAGGCAAAACCAGCTTCTGATCTTGATTTGGCTATTGACTGTGAGAAACCGATTGATTCGAAAGTATTGGGATTAATGGCAGATGTTTTTTCCGAATCGAATTTACCAATTAAAGTCGATTTGGTTGATTTGAATCGAGTTGATGAATCTTTCCGAAAAATAATTGAGGAACAAAGGGTTCTGTTGCAAGCAGGAAGGAATCCTTTATAACGGGTATTCCTGCTTAAGCGGGAATCCGCTATGCTGAATGTTATGGAATTAAGTACCGACAAAGAAGCCATTAGTGAATTGTTAACACGCGGTGTTAATGAGGTTATCGATAAAAAACATCTGGAAGAACAGTTGTTATCGGGAAAACAACTGCGGGTTAAATTGGGGATTGATCCGACTAGCCCTAATCTTCACATTGGTCGTTCAGTAACACTGCTCAAATTGCGCGATTTCCAAAAGCTTGGACACCAAGTAGTTTTCATTGTCGGTGATTTTACGGGCGTAATTGGTGATACTTCCGACAAGGAAAGCGAACGGAAAATGTTGGAGGAGCAAGAAATCGCCAAGAACATGAAAACCTACGTTGAACAGGCCGGGAAAATTTTGGATCTTGAAAAAGCGGAAGTGCAATATAATTCCTCTTGGCTTAAGAAATTGGGTTTTGCGGAAATTGGTCGGCTTGCTAATTATTTTTCCTTGGCCGAATTTATTGCGCGTGAAAATATCAGCAAACGCCTGAAAGAGGGAAGTCGTGTTTCGTTGCGCGAACTTTTATATCCCTTGATGCAAGGTTATGACAGCGTGGCGGTGAAATCCGATGTCGAACTAGGTGGTACGGATCAACGTTTCAATTTGTTGGCCGGTAGAGAAATTCAAAAACACTACGGACAAGAATCGCAAGACATCGTGATGACAAATTTGGTATTGGGTACGGACGGTCGCAAGATGAGCTCCAGTTGGGGCAACACGATCAATCTCACTGATGCGCCGAACGACATGTTTGGGAAGGTGATGAGTGTTCCAGATGGCCTAATTGTCACGTATTTTGAGCATTGCACACGTTTACCGATGGAACAGGTGGAAACATATGCCAAGGAATTAAAAGCCGGTAAAACGAATCCACGCGATATCAAGATGGCCCTGGCTTCCGAGTTGGTAAAAATGTATGCAGGGGAAGCGGCGGCTAAAGAAGCGCAAGACTACTTTGTGAATGTTTTTCAGAAGAAAACAACGCCAGATGAAATGCCAACAGCTAAAGTTGCCGGCATGACGATTGTCGATGCGTTAGTAGAAAGTAAAATCGCCACGAGCAAAACAAAAGCGCGTCAATTGGTTGAACAGGGCGCGGTTAAAATCGACGAAGAAGTTGTAAAATCAATTGAACAAAAAGTTAAAACAGGTAATAAAATCCAAAAGGGCAAACGATTTTTCGTGCGGGTGGGATAAGTATCTTTTTTTGCAGGCGCGTTTATTCTGTACTTACGTATGGCGATAGGTTAAACTTAAAATATGATTAGAACAATTGATGAGTTGCAAGATTTAACTGAACCGCAATTGGAGGTGATTAAAAACGTGGCTGACGATGTTGAACTGGCGCGTACTTTTTATTTGACCGGTGGCACATTATTAAAAGCGTTGGGTATTGTTCCGCGACAATCAAATGATCTTGATTTTTTTACTTATCCGGAAGTTGATGCGCTTGTATTTAACCAACGGATGATCCGGTTGCACCGTTTGGCGCAAGAGCTTTTTGGTGTTGATCAAATTGTCGATACTGATCGCGGTTGGATGGATAAGGCCAGTGGAATGGTGATTGACGCGGTACACGATAATATTTCCCAAATTGGGAGCTTTGTAGTGTTTGGAACATTGGCAACGGCGAGTTTGGAAGATGCGGCCGCCGGCAAAGCGTCGGCGCTTTGTTCGCGAGATGAAATTAAGGATTATATCGATATTGCCTTTCTTACAAAAAAACAAAATTGGTCTCTTCGTAATCTTGCTGAAATCGCAGAAAAGAAATTTCGTTTGGGAACGATTGGTGAAGAAAAATTATTAAGCGAGCTTGTTGCGAAAAGGGAGCAGTTTCAATTAAGGCCGGAGATGTTTTTACGTGACGGCATAACAAATATTGAATTAGTTACAGCACAAATAGATAAATTAATTAACAGTACGACCTTATGATGAACTATTCATCTTCGGATCTTGAGGCGTTAACCAACTGGGACGGAATGTTGTGCAAACAGCCATGGCGGAATACAGCGGAAGAACGTCAATATTACAGTCGCTTCATCAACCGTCTGTTGTGGCGTTATTTGACAGAAGAAGATTGGCAAAATTTGGCAAAAATCGTTGATGATTTGCGCATAGACAGAAAACTAAAACTCACCACAAAATTTTTATTGCGAAGACATTTGAAATAAGGGTTATAATTAAGGAATTATATGTCATCAAAAGTTGGTGGTACATCAAGTTTGGTTGGAGATTTGTACGGCGACGTTACGCGCTATCGTGAGTTGCTAATTCCGGTAGTTGCGGAAGTTGTAAAATCATATCCTGATGCCGGTTTAGAAAAATTGTTTATTGTTCTTCCGAAAAAAGTAATCGCTTTGGCGCCGATGGTCATTTGTGAAGCTTTTCATTTTGATTTAACCGGAAAATCTGTTGATGATAAGGCATTGATCGCGCTGGGGATGACAATGCTACCGATTTCGACACACGATGACATTGTTGACGAAATGCCCAAAGAAAGGGATTTAGTGTCGTGCCTGGTTTTTGCGGGGAATATTATGGCGATTGAAGGCACAAGGATGTTGATTGAAATGGATAAGAAGAAGGCGTTGGATATATTGTTACAGCAGATTAATTTGAACCATTATTATCAGCGGAAGAATATTTCATTGCTTTGGGAAAACAAAGCGACAAACTTTAGTGATTATCGCCCGGGGATAGAACATATTTGTGTGTTTAATTCCATTGGTGCTTTATTTGGGTGCGCTTTGGCCGAGCGTGAAGATGTCAGAGAAAAAGCCTTGGGTTTTGCTAATGGGTATGGCGTTGCCATGCAACTGATCGATGATATTCGCGAGGTTGAAGAAGACCGCGAGGTTGGTTACAGTTCATTTCCTTTGTTAGAAGGGGCACCTTACAAAGAATCATTTCGCCAATTATTTTTGCATTTGGATTTGGCAGAAAAAAACTTGGATGAAAATTGGTTAAAGGTGAGAGAGGTTGTCGCACGTATGCGAACTTATGCGCAAAAATTACAAAATGAACATACCTGATTTAACGCAAATTAAATTAGTTGCTTCAGCGATTATTGTCGATAAAAACAGTCGTATTTTGATGTTGAAACGCAGTATAAATCACAAATCTTTCAGGGGTTTGTGGCAACTTCCCGAAGGCAAATTGGAGGTGCGGGAGGTGGCGCGAGAGGCAATGGAGAGGGAGGTCAAAGAGGAGACGGGGTTGGTGGTCGTTAAAAGTGAGCCATTGACAGTAACGCAGATTTTGACTAAAACAAACGGCATCAGCTACTTGATTGTGCGTATTGTTTTTTTGGTTGGTTGCGATGGAATTTTGCAACTTAGCGATGAACACAAAGTCTACAAGTGGGTAAGTAATAAGGAGCTGAAAAAATTAAAAACCATTGTCGGCACAAAACAAATAGTCGCGGATTTTTGGAGGGAAAAGAGAAATGTTCATTCTTTTGCTCACTGGACCGAGCGGGACGGGAAAATCAACTATCGCGAAGGCGCTGGTTGAAGCCGATCCTCGTTGGCAGATAATCAAGGAACGAGCGTTGTTGCACGAACTGGCGGTGTTTGCTGGGGAAAAGCATGTTAGAGACTGGTGGAAAAAAGCCGGTACTAATCATTTAGTGCAATGTGCACGCAAAAAAACACTCGTTATTCTTCAGCAAATGCTGGAGAAAGGCGTAAGTGTTGTGATTGATGGTTGCTACGATCCCTGGTTGAAACAGGGGATAGTGGAAGCATTTCCTGGTGCAAATTGCCTAACTGTTTTGATTCATGCTTCAGTTGATCGTCGGCAATCTAATATGCAACGACGCTTGAGTTGTTCATTGGATGTGGCGATTGCAGAAATGCGTCTCATTGACCGATTTAAGACGGAAGCGGGAATGGCCGAAGTTGTTTCACTGGCGGACATCGAGATCGCCAATAACGGGACCTTTTTTCATGCGAGTGAGGCGTTAATGCGTTTTCTTAGATCAAGAGGTTGTGAGATCGGTTAGTGATAGCCGATCTTTTTTTGTGTAAAAATTTGGCCAAATAATCCCAAAAGGCAAGCGGTTTTTTGTAAAAGCATAATTCAAAACAGTAAAATTAACGCGAATTTGGCTGTTACGGACGAGACCTATGTTGTCAAATTCATGCAAATATTAATTGTGCATAGCCAAGATTAACAATATCACGGGCGTTAATGATAAACTATATTTATGATGAATTATTCGCCCTCGGATATTGAGGCACTGACCAACTGAGACGGAATGTTGTGCAAACAGCCATGGCGGAACACGGCGGAAGAACGTCAATATTACAGTCGTTTCATCAACCGTCTGTTGTGGCGTTATTTCACAGAAGAAGATTGGCAAAATTTGGCAGTAATCGTGGATGATTTACGCATTGATAGAAAATTAAAGTTAACGACAAAATTTTTATTGCAGAGACATTTGGGAAACTAATGGTGTCAGTTGCAATAACGCACGTTTGGTACCATTCTGTAAATAGTTGACTAATGGACAAATTTATTTCTTGCAAAAATAATTTTGACGAAATGGTGGATGTTCCTCTCGAGAAGTTTTATTTCCGACCCAGCGTTTACGGTATTATTTTGGAGCAAGGTAAGGTTGTAACGATGCGAAACAAAAGTAATGGTAAACTTTGGTTTCCCGGGGCGGGATGGAAGTCGGAGAAAAAATGGAGGACGCTTTAAAGCGCGAGGTCAAAGAGGAAATTGGACTAGATATAACGGTAGACAAACTACTCTTGTTTAAGGAAAATTTCTTCTATTATCAACCCCTTGATGAGGCTTACCACGCTTTTTTGTTTTTCTTTTTGTGTCACCCCATTGATTCAAAACTGATAATTGTATTATTACAAGCCCTCTCAACATGGAGGGTTTTTTAATAAGCCGTATATATTGTTTTTTTGAACAACTCACTTAAGTCGCTGTATTCTTTCCGAGAATCCGCATTTTTATTAATAAAATCTATTGCAGCATAGGCTGCTTCCGGATCAGTAATACTTCCGTTTCGGAGTTCATCCATAAAGATATCAATGGGCAGTTGAACAGTGTTGATAAATTCTGTCGGATCTAGTTTTTGGATATTTGTTTTCGTACAATTTACAGCTAAAAAACAATAGCGTCTGCTTGTAGAGTACCCGTCATCAAAAAAGGTTGCAGTGAGATTGAGATGGCTTTCGTAACCAACCTCTTCCATTAGTTCTCTTGTGGCACTTGAAATGGGATCATGACCAGGCTCTAGGCCTCCTCCAGGGAGCGTGAGAAGAACCTTTTGTGGACCGGGTCGAAATTGTTGTGCCAAAATAACCTGATTATTTTGATCAAAAGCCAGTGTGCAGACCGTGTCCGGCTCATTTTTAATAAAATAATGGTGTATTTGATTATCAGGAAATTTGAAGACAACATCATCAATGCCACGAGAAAATTTCTCGAATAATTGTTTTCTTGATATTTCCGTCCAAATTAATTTATCGTCGGGATTAGGGTTATGACTTTGCATATTGATACTTTAGGTTCATTACCGTTTTTGGTAAATAGTCACTTTTAAAAGTATCACAAATAATTTTATACTTAATAAGTTAAGTTTTGTGATAACATCGAATGAAAATATTCAATCTGTATGCTCGTATCTACCACCGATAGGGCGAGGTTATTGAAATAAAATAAGAAAGTGGTTAGGGTTAAATCAGTGGATGATTCATAAAGGGAATGATAATAACTAACCTGGAAAGTTCATGAAATTAGTCAAAAATTTTAAAAAGATTATTAAGCCTTGGAAAGTGCTGCGGTCTCGTTATGTATTATCTGATCGATGGATTAAGGTGCGTGCGGATGATTGTGTGACCAGTGACGGAACAAAAGTCTCTCCTTATTATGTATCGTCACGGAATTGGCAAAGTGAGCTATGAATTGCCATGCGGTGCCGTGGATGAAAAAGACAAAAATCCGCTTGAAGCCGCGAAAAGGGAATTATTAGAGGAGACTGGTTATACGGGAGATTTTTCTTTTGTTGGTACGGTGTCACCAAATCCAGCCAGACAGAGCAATAAGATGTTTGTTTTTCTCGTCAAAAACCCGGTTAAGATTTCTCAACCAAAAGAAGATCCTGCGGAAGTAATAAATTGCAGTTTCATTGATGAGGACAAGTTGTGGAAAATGATTGTCAGTGGAAAGTTTGATCACGCGCTTTGTATCAGCAGTCTCGCAATTGGGCTACGGAAATCTCATTCTGTGTGACTGACAAAATTATTTTTATTTAATCTTATTTTCGATAAAAGACTTTAATTCATCTATGTTTGTTAAAAAAGCGGACTCCAAATCAAAATTATAGAACTGAGCCAAAACTATAATTGACCATAAACAATCAGATAATTCGTGCGCGATTATTTATCAATCTCCTCTATTTGCCGTACTCCTTGTTTGACCAGCACCAAATTCATTAAATCACCCACGTCTCCAACAAAGTCCTCGGCGGTATTTTCTTTAGTCCACCTTTTGCCATAGGTTTTTTCTTCATACTCGCCATACGTAGCTCTGATCACTAGTGCTTTAGAGATTAAATCTTTAAATTTCATATTAATGTGTGGTTAAAAAAATAAGTCGTGTGAACATTATATTGGCTTTTTATTGTCGTTATTAAATTGGGTGAGTAATGTTTGATAACGTTCATTCAGTAATTGAAAGAGGGGAAAATCGTCTAATTGTGGTTCTGCAATAAACAAAAAATATTTTAGCTTGTTTATCAAGCGTTTTTCGTGTTCTTGGTCAAGGCCGAATGAGTAATAGCTACTGTTATCTAAAATATCTGCACATTTGATTTTAAGTGCATCTGTTCCGGCATTTTTTGTTCTTTCGAACATTTCTTTATATCGTTCTTCTTTGTCAACGATATTTGGTTTAAAAGAAACGGCGTCGACGAGCTTTGCGACATCACTGCCAAAAATATTTTTTATTCGCTCAAAATCAACATTGGTGTCTTCAATTAAATCATGCAGAATGGCGGCGGTAACAATAGTGGCTGATGCGCCAACTTCCACAAGCTTGCAAGCGACGCGCAGACTATGAAATATTACCGGTTTTTCATTGGATCCAGTTTTTTCATATTCGGTAACAAGAAAAAGAATTGCTTTTTCAATTATTTCATTTTCGTCTTTTGTATATTTCGTGGCCATTTAATCTAATGAAAATGCTTGTATTAGTACATTACAAGTTTGAGGGTGATATCTCAAGTTTGTAAAAATCCTCGAGTGAAAAGAATGTTAATATCTGCTAGGGTATAAAATATGGATAGCCATCTTTTTATCGAGAATATTGTACGCGCGGTGATTGTTTCGGGGGATAAATTGTTAGTGTGCAAGGCCAAAGAGGCCGACTGGTGTTTTTTACCGGGTGGTCATATAGAATTTGGGGAGTCGGCCCAAAAAGCGCTTGCAAGGGAAATTAGAGAAGAATTAGGAACTGTTGCGAAATTAGGAGAATCTGTTGGTGTAGTCGAAAACATATTTAAACAGAATGGAACGAAACATCACGAATTAAATTTAGTGTTTGTTGTCGAAATTGGTACAGAAAAAATTGTGAGCAGGGAAAATCACATAAGTTTCGAGTTTATTGAAATAAAGTCGTTGAATAAAGTTAAATTACTTCCGGAAAGTTTAAAGACGATGTTGATTGGGTGGCTTTCCGAAAAGAAAAAAATCTGATCAGGTGCCAACAATTAACTGAGAGGTGGTAACTGATTGATATTCTGTCATTTAGCGTTGACACCTTGTAAGTAGAAAGCCTTGATCATCCGCATATAATATTGTAAGTTGCCAAGTTCTGTGGCTCTGATTGCATTTTCAATAATTGAATAAGTAGAAAGGGTCTAACATGCGAGTTGCTCTCGTTTATCCAGAGGTTTACGAACTTGCTCGTTTTAAGGAAAAGAGAAAAGAATTTCCTCCGTTTGGTGTTTTGTACCTCGCGGCTTTCCTTGAAGAAAATAATATTGAAGTGAAAATCTTCAAGATTAACGAGGGGGAAAATAGTTGTGATTTTCAGGGTTATGACGTTGTCGGGTTTAGCACCCCATCCTCGGCGACTTACGGGATTGTCCAAAGGGCGAGGTTTGGGGGTATGTATTCATCCAATACTACAATTGCGGTTGGTGGAGTTCATGCCAGTTTCTATCCAGAAGAAACGCTTGTGGATTTTCGGGCTGATGTTGTTGCGATAGGAAGCGGAGAAAAAACCTTAGTAGAAATCGTACGAGCACATTCTACTGGGGATTTTTCGAGTATTAGAGGGGTAGGCTACTTGGTCGATCAGTCACCAAAGACGACCGCAAGCCGTTCTCTTGAAAAGGGGATAGATTGGCTTCCTTTTCCGGCGAGGCATTTGCTCGACGAGTCGGACTTAATTATGCATGATCGTTTGGCAAATACTGATATGAAAATGGCACATATTATGATGAGTCGAGGATGCCCATTTTCTTGTCATTTCTGCGCAGTTTATCAAAAAAGGGTTCAGTGTCGATCTGGCGAGAATGTTAGAATGGAGCTCGAGCATCTCAAACGCAGATACGGTATTGATGGCTTCGCGGTAGTTGACGATAACTTCATTATCAACAAAAAGATGGTGAGGGAAATCTGCAGAGCCGTAGAAAGTCTCAATCTGAAATGGTCTGCGCTTTCCAGAGTTGATACGGTTGATTATGAACTGCTTGAGTGTTTGCACGATGCGGGATGTATTGAGTTGAAATTTGGGGTGGAATCCGGCAGTGAACGAATGTTGCAGGCAATGGGTAAGAATGTGACGACTAACCAAATCAGAAGAGCTGTTAATCTTGCCATATCAGTAGGTTTGATGGTCAAGATCTTTCTAGTGCATGGCTTTCCCGGTGAAAATCTGGAAAGTACAAATGAGACAATTTCTCTCCTGAAAGATATTGCGCCGATGGTTGACAGGGTATCCCTGTTCCGCTTTGTGCCATTACCGGGTTCGTATGTTTTCAGGAATGCGAAGGCTTTCAATCTCAACATTCCCGACAATGGGTCTAGCTGGGAAAGATACCATATCCACCATAACAACTATCACTGGTGGGGTGATGATGAAGACTTTGCGCAACTTGAAGGGTCTTACGGGGTGCTAGAACAATTCCTTGTCGAAAATTGGCAGTGAGATCGACGCAAAAAAATATCAGCCGTACAACGTGTACGGTTTTTATTTATGGGCGGAACTGTTTTATCCAGCCCAACTCCTGCCAAAGTTTTAATTCATCCGAATAGGGAAAGGCGTCTTTGGGGAATGAGTTTAGATAATAGATCTCTATATTCTTTTTTAGTGCTCGATTCAGACCGATGCCAAAAGCAATTTCCGCAAAGACACCAGCTCCGATATAACCAGGTATTCCTTTTTTATCTAAATTAAGTGCAAGGAGAACATCTGTCCGTGTAATAGCTTCGTAGTGTTCAGAAAACTCCTTTTTGTATTTATTAACGAGATCATCATTAATTTTCGTGGGGTATTTTATTACCTCATAACCATTGTTTTCTAACTTGTTTTTCCAATCCACAATTTCATTTTCAAATGAAGCACTTGCACAAATCACTAATTTCTTATTCATGTTTATATTTATAACATTTTGATTTAGAAAAAGCTACTGGGCGTCACTGTAGTCTTTGTGGATATCTTCTGGAACGTCACGGAGAATGGTGGCATGGTTTCGCCGGAGTCCCTGATTCCGGTTTTTTATGCCGGCAAATTGGATAAAAAATGAGTGGGGAAGTCGCGAAAACAATCGACCAAAAAGTCGGAAGTGACCAAGTGATCCAAAAAGGTAAAAGGTTTTCGCGCGGGCGGGGCAAGACATAATTTTTAGACAAAGTGTGTTGATCACCGTGCTATGGTTTTTTTGCGACAAAAAATATTCTGTTGTGTTCGATGCGTTTTATTCCGGTTTCTTGCTTTGCAACCTCGTTGGCTTCCTTGTAGATTGTCACACGTTGTTTATCTGTGGTGTTCAATAGTCGAGAGCGTAGGCGTCCAGGTATTTTTGTGGTTTCATCCACCAATTCATCGACACTTTTCCATGTGTCAAACATTTTTACTGTCTTAATTGAAAAGCCTGCTTCTCTGAGAAGGTTTTGGTAATTTTTCAAAGTATTATGGTTAGCCAATTTGAGCGCGCAATATTTAATAAATTTGTTTCTGGATAGGATGCGCATTTCAGCGTTTTCTTTCACTAAAAACCTTTTTGATTGTTCATTGTTTAATCCCTTTGTTGACACGTCAAAAATCAGAGTTCCTCCGGGCCTTAGAATTTTGTAACACCCCTTTAGAAACTGTCGCTTTCGGGATAGATAAATATGAAATCCGTTTAAGCAAAAGATAGTATCGACTCTTTCAGGAATAAAGTTTGCAATATTGTTGGCATCGCCGGTAATAATGGTTGATTTTTTCGGTAAACGATTTCGCGCCTCCTTTGTCATAAATGGGTTTATATCGAGAAGATAATATTTCTTTCCGACCCCCTTTTTCAACAATAACTGTGTCATTTCTCCCGTACCACAAGGGGTGTCAACAACGACAGAATCCATTTTAAGGCAGGATTGTTTGATAATAAAATCGACAAATTTTCTGAAATAATTATTTCTTACTTTTGAAACCATCCTTACTTCATTTTTGTTATTTACATAATTGTTCGTCATTGTTTCTGCGAAAGTTCTATAATTCTTTTAACAAAATGTTTGACGATGGAGTCGTACAAGAAAAAATTTGGACAACAATTTATCTCGATAACAACTTCGTCGATTAAATCCACGTTGAATAATTCCATACCGGTAAGTTTGTGCACCTTTTGCGCCAGTATTCTATCTTTTTTCGAAGTGCTCGTTTTTGGCTCTGTTCCCGGTATATCGGCAAAACCAATATCAAATTTGTCCTTTTTGATTCTTGTGAACACCATACCAAACACGTAAGTGATACAACGGACGGTTTTTTTGGGATTTAAAAGGATTTCTTCGACGTAAATGTTCTTTTGGTTAATTTCTCTAGCTCTCTTAGTATCGATAAAACCAATAGCAAGTCCAAATGGATGTTTGATTACCAGCTTATTTCCTAAATGATTTGGAATACAGTCAGGGTGTCCAAAATAGAAATTTGGAATCTTGATATTTGACTTTGACAATAACTCCATAGTTTTCTTTCTGTTTTCCGTAAGCCGCATTTTGTTGGGATGATCCATTAACATGCACCCCTTCTTTTCTAGTGCTACCAGTTGTTTTCTAAAGCTATTATTTTTCGAAAAATAAAGTGTGATTATAATATCGTTTGAACTGATCACTTTGCATGCTTTTTCAAAATCTCTTATCGTTTTTGGGTGTATTACATTCACGCCTGCTCGTTTCAGTTTTTCAACAATATGAGTGGTATTGGGAAAATGTTTTCGGCGTATTGATAAGATGACTATTTTCTTATTTGATTCCATATTCAAGCAGTGCTTCTTTTAATATATCTGGATTTATTGAAGTTGAAACGGTTTTTGGAACACCCAAATTTTTTAATAAAGCAAATATCGGATTTTTTTGTTTGTTTTTATTTCCATAAAGACCATAAATAACTGAAGAGCTATTAATGTTTTTCTTGAGGGGATAAAGCAATTGAAAGCGTCCAAATACTTTTTTCATCTCGGTAATTATTTGCTCGTTTCCAATTCCAAGTTTTTTTGATGCGATGGCTTCGATTATCATTCCGTGGCTGATTGCCTCGCCGTGAGTTATTTTATCTTGTTGAAGAATCTCTAAAATTTTCCCCGTCGTGTGTCCAAGATGAGTTAATCTTTCCGGTTTTTTGACTGCTTCCTCGCTCCACATATCCGGCGTGTTTTTCCAGTGTTCGATTTTGAGCGATATTGTTCTGGCAATTATTCGTTCAAGCGTGGGCGCATTTATTTTTTGAGTGGGGACTTTTCTGTATAAATACCTAAGAAGATCTTCATCTTGTGCCAGGGCATGCTTGATTATTTCCGCCAAACCCGATCTGACTTCGCGTTCAGGGAGTGTTTTTAATAAATTCACATCAATAATTACGGCAACAGGCGGATAATATATTCCCATCCCGTTTTTTATGTTTTCACAATTGACGGACTGTTTTACGTCCGTTGCGCTATCCGCCTGCGAAAGAACTGTTGTTGGTATGTGAATTAACGGGACGCCCCTAAACAATAATCCCGCCAACATGCCGGCGATATTTCCAACCAGTCCTCCGCCCAACGAAATTATTACTGATTTATTTGTCGCTCCATTGGCAATAATCTTTTCTGACAAATTGTGAAGGGTGGATAATTTTTTCTTAATTTCTTTTGCGGTTATATTTAGTACTTTAGTGGGGAATTTAATTGATAGATTTTGTTTAAGGCGGTGTGAGTGGTTGTTTTTAAAGCCGTTGTCGGCAACAATAAAAATTCGGTCAGTACCTAAATACCCACATATGTCAGCAACAATTTTCGCACTATCTTGCGAAAAGTATATTTTAATCTCTTTATTGAAATTCTTCTTATAGTTGAATGATAGACTTTCTTGCATGGTCTTTTGAGTAATGCTTGTAAGGAGTTGGTGTAATGTTCTATAGTTTACGGATAGCGAACTTTAATATTATTGTATATTAACAAGCATTGAAATGAAGTCAATCAACAAGAAATGGAAAATTGTGCATAGTCAGCCAATATACGGCGAACCCTTTCCCCTTTATGAGGAAACTGTGAAATTACCCGACGGGGAGACAATAAAATATGCCGTAAATCGCTCAAAAGATGCAGCTGCGGTTTTATTGGTTCCGAAAGAGGGAGACGTGCTTTTGACGTATCAATACAGATTTCCTATTGATTCTTGGATTTATGACCTTCCTGGAGGAAAGGTAAATGCCGGTGAAAGCCCCAAAGCAACCGCAATCAGGGAATGTATAGAAGAAACGGGGTATAAGCCCAAAAAAATTAAGAAACTGGTTAGTTATTATATGCGTCCGGGAAGATCTGATGGAATGTTGCATATTTTTTTCTCGAATGAGATGGAAAAAGTCAGTGGGAGGCAAACATCTTCCGTGGAAAGGGTACAGGAAAGGATCGTCAGAAAAGAAAAATTGGATGATTTACTAAAGAGGGGTGCCATTGTGGACCCGACACTGCTTATTGCTTGGCATACGGCCAAATTTTATGGCTACGTCTGATGTTTACTGTGAGGCCATTGAATCGCTGAAATCAACCAAAACACACTTAACCAAAGACGAACTTAAACTGAGTTTTAATAGGATACTTGGCGAAAGAGTCGTAAAATTTATCGAAGAAGATAATACAAAGGCGCTTTTGGTTGTTTTCAAAAGTCGCTTTGGGTTGAGGGTTATGAAAGCGGAGAGTGGATATCTGCCGGATACAACCTCTAAAGAAATCGAATGGTACCGGTCTTTGGGTGCTAATAATAATGTTGCCCCATGTTTTCATGGTGGCTTTTATGATCAGTATTTGGCGATTTATGAGCTGGAATTTTTGGAACAGTTTCGTTCTCTCGGAAGCGTCTTTTGTGATAATAATATTGGTTTTGATGATTTGAAAAAATACGTGGCAAAGAGCGTGGAAATATTGTTTGAACTGTATAATTCGAAAAATATTTTCACTCTGGGTGCAGTCGAAATTGAACGATTATATTGGCGAAAGATAAGTCTTAGAATGAATGAGGCAAAATGCATCTTATGGTTAAGAGAATTACTAGCCCTAAAGAATGTTGTTATTAATGGCTGTGAATATTTGGGCGTACCGCTGATAATGGAAAAAATTTCTCAAGAAAGATATTTAGAAAAATTTGTACCGCAAAGTGTCGGATTTATCCATGGTGATTTACATTTCGGAAACATATTGATTAATGGTGATTCCGTGAAGTTTGTGGATCCAAATGGCGCAACCAGGATGCCGATTGAATACGATCTTGGGAAGCTACTTCATTCGTTTCACGGATTATATGATTATATTTTTATCTTACCCCGCGGCTTGCCGCGGGGTCCTTGTAAAGGAAGGTCTGGAAACCATTGGTTTCCAGTATAGAATTAACGCATGGCCGTCCTTCATGGTTATCATCATGTCTATACCTCTCACTATCACCTCGTCTTTCCTGTTAAATACAGAAAAGCTTTACTGACTGACGAAATCCCGCTCGCCATTGTGCAGATCGCGCGGGAAATCACGGAACGCTTCGAAATTACGTTTGAAAAAATAGGTACAGACGGTGATCACATCCATCTGCTCTGCTCTTTTCCACCAAAGATGAGTGGTTCACAAGCGGTCCGAATTTTCAAAAGCGTCACGGCAATACAGTTGTTCCGTCGATTTCCCGCGCTCAAGAAGGATCTGTGGGGTGGAGAGTTTTGGAGTGACGGTTTTTATCTCGCCACAGTGGGCGAGCGGGGTAATTGGAAGGTGGTTGAGCAATACGTCCAAAACCAGGGAAAGACGAGCGGTAACCCAGCGCAGTTACGTCTCCTCACATGACGGCCATGCCTCCTGTCATACCCCGCGGCTTGCCGCGGGGTGTTTGATTCACGCGGACAAATTTGATATGTCTGGAGAAAATATTCAAAAAAATTTCATATTTAATATTGATACGAAGTTTAATTTTTGGGAAAACCCCTTAGAAGTGTTTCCGACTAGCGTTACTGATCGTGTCTTTATTAATTCCTTGTTGTTGGAGAGTTGTCACTTTCTTACTATGCTTCCTCATCACGCAAGCAATAAGCGGGAAACGACAGCTCTTTTCCTGAGAGTAATAGAGCTTTTTAATTATTTCATTGAAGTGGTGAAACAGTGAGTATTGTTGTGGTATAAGTTGTTAAACTCATTAATCAAAAAAGTCGGAAGCGGCCAAGTGATCCAAAAAGGCAAACGGTTTTTCGTGCGGGTGGCAGGAAATACTTTTAGTTACTTTTTGGATAGGTAAATTGATTGCATTCTATGGCTAAACGAATTATCTCTGCCATGCGTGCGCGGTATACTTTCATATCTCTTCGCTGAACTTTCGTAACCCGCGTGTAGTCGTCATGTGTCATGTGTACAACAGGTATCCAGTCTGGACCGCTTGTTGATGCTGAATATCCTGTCGTTTCGCTGGAAACAGCATACCAAAGAAAAGTGTCGCAATATCCCTGGTATTTTCTAAATATTGAAGGTGGTTTAGAGATCATCCAGTGAAGTATTTTTTCGCACTCATTGCGCAATAAGACACCAGCCAACCCTTCTCTCCGAATGTATGCGTGCCGACTTTTTGGATCGGATTCGGCGTAAAATACTTTTGTGTTTACCGTGCATTGTTCGGCGCGGATCATATTTTCCATCGATAGAACAAGATCGCCTTCGATCAGAAATAGTTTTTCGCTTTTCGTATTGAGAAATTCTGTAAATAATGGGACAAGGAGAGCTATCGCAAAAAAACCATTTTTGTCCGGCGTGTGTATAACCTTTATTTTTTCGTTCTTCTTGACAATCGGTCTTCCCGGTGTTGAATCAACAATAATCGTATTGCTCGGAATCTGATGAAGCGCCTCCAGTGTTTTTGCGTGTAAAGGATATGTTCTTTGCATGACACCAATGGTTACGGGGTGGTCTAGCACAACATTGGAATTATTGATATTTTTTTAGGAAGGTAAAACATTTATCTGCAATTTCTACTCCTTCAGCCATCGTCTTCACTGGATTGACTTCGATTGTCACAGTAATGTCCTGGTAATCTTTCTGCAGTGTATGGAAGAAATCAGGTAAGTTGATGTTTCCCGTACCGGGCAGGAGATGGGTTGTTTTGGTATTCGGGTCGAAGTCGCTAAGGTGGATATGGCGGACATTTGAACCGAGAAGAGAAAGGAATGTTGTTGGATTGATTCCCCAACTTGCCACATGGGAGGTGTCGAGCACTGCGGCTAAATTATAGTGTTTTACATCATCTACCCATTTTTGCGGTGTTTTGTATCCTTGCTGTTTTAAACCGTGGAGGTAGGAGTCTGGCGTCTTTGGTGATGAAATGCCGAGCACTTCATAGGCAATTATCAGTTCCGTATCTTGTTGTAATTTTTGAATGAGCGCGATGCCTCTGCGGATATTTTCACGGCCACTAAAATATGCGGAAGGTGGATGAATGATGATCAGCTTGGAATTAATGGTATGCGCTGTTTTCACCGCATCGCTTAATGCCGCGTGAAATCGTGATTCGTCATAGTAATCGTTTGCTGAGTGAATGATTGTCGTTGCGCGCAGTGCAGAGAGATCGCCGGTATCTTCTTGATGGTAAACATAACGAGGTGGTAGCATAAGTTCGATTCCGTCATAACCGGCATCTAATGCAATCTTTTCGGCAATGTCGGGGGAGCAGATTTTTGAAAATATTCCGGTTGAAAGGAAAAATTTCATCGTCTGACTAACTTCCCATTTTTTTCATAGATATTAATAATGTAAAGCGGGTTGGAACTTTTCACAAATAATTAAGCAATAAACGGAGACATCACCATAAATCGAAGGGTTGCATTTCCAAAAACGACACAATCGTTGTTATTGCCGATCATTCTGCTGATTTTGGGGGATGGACAAATCCGGTGCAACATACATGTTACATAGTCGCGTCTTGGGATGCTTCACGTTTTCAACAAAGGAATGTATTGGAGACGCCTAATTTTTGCGAGGAAGCAATTCTTGCGCAACAAGGGAACGTAATGATTTCGCAATCAATGCTATGTTCTTTGATTCACCGTTCTCGCACAGGAACATAGTTTTTCATTTAACCTGCCGGAGGTACTACTGGCAGGATTTTTATGATCAATAAAAAAGATACGAAATCGTTTAAGGATACAGAAGGGGCCGACTTTTTTGTTAATGTAAAATCCGGCTAAACAATCCAAAAAGTGAAGTGTTTTTTTATACAGTTGGGTTGAATATTATCGAGCTGGTTGCTATAATCGTTGTGCGCAGTTTATTAATTATTTATTGTTAGTATTATGAATGATAATTCATTGAGTGGTGATTTTGTATCGAAAGACCAAGAAATTGTTGAAAAGTATGGTAACGAGAACCCGTGGGGGATGTCTACTTGCGTGGATTTAAAGGAGTGTAATCCGGAAATAATCAGAGATGCGCAAAAAATAAAAGATTTTGTCCGCGAACTTTGCGTGCTTATTGATATGAAAACCTTTGGTGAAACCACAGTGGTAGATTTTGGTGAAGACCCGCGCGTGTCCGGTTTTTCGATGACTCAACTGATTGAAACATCGCTAATCTCCGGTCATTTTGCAAATCAAACAAATGCGGTCTATTTAGATATTTTCAGCTGTAAAGCATATCCTCCGTATAAGGCAGCGAAGTTTTGCCAAGACTTTTTTCAAGGCAAAAGCGCGGATGTAAAGGTGAATTTTCGATATTAATATCTAGGAAATAGGATATAGCACAGAAACATATTTGCTGTGTCTTTTGATTATTGTTTCGATCAAGAAACTGCTTACTGGTCATGGATACATTTGGCTTTATTAAGCCAATTTTAGGTAACGACATTCTGAAAAAACCATATTTGTGTTATAAAATTTGGCTTATTATGGCTAAGTGTCATTTGGTTATTGAGCAAGTTACACTAACGGGCTGTTGACAAAAAAAGATATAGGTGTAATAATGCTTGGTTCTTTTCAAGTGAAATACCTAGTCACTAAAGGAGGTTGCTGTGTTTGGAACCCGAACTGCTTTTTATTTTCTTGCTCTGGTCTTGATCATTTTCGCGGTGGTTGGGGATGTTGTCCTGAACCACTGGGCAAAGAATAGTGGCAGGCTTTGGCATCTTGTTGTCGGCTTTCTGCTCTGCAACGTCGCCCTGTCGATTTGGACGGCATCGCTAAAGAAGGGGACCTTGCTCGAAGCGGCGATCCTCTATGACGTCGGCACCAACGTATTGCTGATTCTTGCCAGCCGGTTCATTTTTTCAGAGATTCTGCCTCGACAGGTATACGTTGGAGCGGTAATAGCGATCCTGGGCGTTGTATACATGCAATGGCATATGCCTGTGCCGATCCCTGTTCCTCCCGATCCGTGTTAGCGTAAGCGCACGTGTCGGGTTTTTTATTAAATTGTTAATACGCTATACTATAATAACCAATGATCCCACAATTCCCGGAGTTTAAGAAAATTGAAATTACAGATCAGGAAGAAGTGACTAATTTTACGAAAAATTATCCGGTTTATTCGGATTTTAATTTCATCTCACTATTCTGCTGGGATACGGATGACAGGCGTCAATTTTCAATGTTGAATAACAATTTGGTGGTCCGTTTAACGGATGATATTTCAGGGAAAGAATTTTTTTCATTTTTGGGAAACAATCAGGTTCCTGAAACAATTCGATCAATTTTTAAATATGCGAAGAAACAAAACATTCGTCCGATTTTAAGGATGATTCCGCAAGAAACAATCAATTTTTGTTCTGCCGAAGAATTGAGGGTCGAAATCAAGGAAGATCGAGATAATTTTGATTATGTATATTCTGTTAATGAAATTGCGTCTTTGGAGGGAGGAAAATATTCTAGACAAAGGCGTTTGGCAAAAAGGTTTGAGTCTCAATATGGCGATTCTTGTGAAGTGAAGGTCGTTGAGCTCAATGACAGTGCTGAGCTTAGTGTAATTACTAATGTTTGGGAAAAGTGGAATTCTGTGCGAGAGTCATATTCGAAACGTGAAGAAAAAGCACTTTTAAAACTGCTTAAGTATGTGGATAATTTTAATTTAATTAGTATTGTGGTTTTTGTTCAAGAAAAACCAATTGCGTTTATGATTGCGCAAATTTGCAAC
This sequence comes from uncultured bacterium, assembly GCA_903934015.1. Taxonomy (GTDB): domain Bacteria; phylum Patescibacteriota; class Andersenbacteria; order UBA10190; family CAIZMI01; genus CAIZMI01. Next base: position 47,419 of record CAIZMI010000034.1, on the reverse strand, counting down.
GAATCTACAGCTGTAAGTCATTTTGGAAAAGCAGATTATCACTTTACGGGAGTTTTTTCATTTTTGATGAGGGAGGCTTCGAAAAAATTGAGAGAAAGAAATTGTGATTTATTAAATCTTGAAGAAGATTTGGGCCTGGGTCAGATAAGGCTCATGAAAGAGCAGTATCGTCCAATATCTTTTATGAGAAAGTATTCGTTGGAACAAAAAACTGGTGTATTGCAGTGGTTGAAGAGTATGATACAATATTAATGATATTAAAAAGATGTACACAGTCAATTATTCACTTACAGAAATGAAAAATAAGAAATTGTTTTTGTTTACGATAGTGTTTTTTGTAGTTATTACTATTTGGTGGATTAGTTTGTTTGTTCGTGGTCAGCAAAGTGGAACGGAGAATGATATTTTTACGTCTGTTTATGGGGCAGTAGCGTTCTGGGGCGGTATTGCAGGATTGGTGATAGCGAAAAAATGGGGTGGATTTAAAAGTATTTTAGGAAAAGCTTTTGGATCATTTGCTCTTGGATTATTGGCTCAATTTGTTGGTCAGATTTGTTACTCTTACTATATTATTGTGTTGGGTATGGAAGTGCCATATCCGTCTATTGGTGATTTTGCTTTTTTTAGTACTGGTTTTTTGTATGCTTTTGGTTCTATCCAGTTGATTCGCTCTCTTGGTATTCGACCTGCTCTTAAAACGTATCAAGGACGAATTGGTGCGATTTTGATTCCATTGTTATGGGCTTTTTCGTCTTATTTTTTCTTTTTGCGAGGGTATGTTTTTGACTGGTCAAGCCCCGTTGTTATAATTTTAGATTTAGCGTCACCAATTATCGATGGAGTGTACATTTCCTTGATTATTTTGGTTTACTTGTTGTCAAAGAAGTTTCTGGGTGGAATCATGAAGTTTCCTGTTTTATTTCTTATGGTGGCGGTTTTTTCACAGGCAATTGCTGATTATGTTTTTATTTTTAGGGCTAGCAGGGAAATGGTGTACTCTGGTGGAGTTAGCGATTATATATATTTACTTTCATATACATTAATGACTATTGCTCTAATGTATCTTGGTTTTGTCTTTAAGAAATTAACGGATGGTTCAAATGACTGAAGCTGTAGAAAAAATCGTTAATAAGATCATTGAAGAACAAGCTGCTATCATTGGTCCTGTGGCTTGGTCGGAGGCTAAGAAGGTAAAGGGTCTAAATTTGAATGCACAAACACATGAAGTGCACATTGATGGCGATGCTAAGGTTGTTTTGGAAAATCTGGTCGGTCAATACGAAAAACTTTTCGGAAAACTTTCTCGTGAGGTTTGTCGAGATGCTGTGCGTCCTTTGCTCCAATTTGCTTCCCAGGAAGAAATTCCACAGATTCTCAAGTAGTTAGATAATTTGTAAAAAAATCGTCTTTAGTTTCTTGCGTGATTATGATTACACCATTGGAACTGGCCGTTGAGATGGCGAGTAAGGCTGGAGAAATAATCAAGAATTATTTTGGGCAAAAGCTTAAACGACACATTAAAGGATCGGGAGCAAACGATTTTGCTACTGACGCGGATTTACGTTCAGAAGCGTATATTATTGAACAAATTCAAATAAATTTCCCGGAAGATGGAATTATAGCGGAAGAAAAGGGATTGTTAAAAACGATTGACGCAAAAAATATTTGGATTATTGATCCGCTTGATGGCACGCATAATTTTACGCATGGTGTAAAAGATTGTGGGGTTATGATCGCGCGTATCACGGAAGATAAAGTTCAGTTATCTGTTCTTTATAATCCCTTTAAAGATATGCTTGTTACCGCACAACGCAATAAAGGAGTTTTTGTTAATGGACAAAGAAAGCATATTAATTTAGACAAGACGCAGGATTTGAGTATTATTGCTGACGATAATGGGTTTGCCCCAATTCTAAAAAAACAAGACTTCATAGTAAGTGATCGTTGGTCTTGTGTTGATAATGCGTTATCTATCGTGTCGCAAGAAAATAATGCCTACTTTAATAAAACTGCGAAAATATGGGATTTATCGCCAATCAGTCTTTGTTTTGAAGAATATGGATTGTGTGTAATGGGCAGTGGGCAGAAACCTTACCAATGGGACTCTGGCATACAAACATTAATTGCAATACCGCAAAGTAAATTATTACAGATCAGAGAAATTCTTGAGAGGAAGTAGTTTTGTTTAAATATCTGCAAGTGGTTTCTACAACTTTTGTAGGATTGTTCCAGCCATCTGACACTATTTCAGCGTAAAAATTTTGGTTGCGTGCGATGGGTAATATACAATTATTAAGCAAATTAGGACTCAAGGTTTCATTCTCGTTACGGAAGAGAATCATCGGTGTTTTTAATAGCGCTGCTAGGTGTGTTGGCCCAGTATCTGTTCCGATATATATGCGGGCAGAGCTTAGCATTTCAAAAATTGCACTGTTGTTGTCTTTGTATTCCCAGCTACGTGTATCAAAAACTGAATAGTCATAAGATGTCTCTTTTTTTCCAACAATACCAATTCTGTATCCTTTTTGTAGCAGGGGAACAATTACTTGTGGCCATTTTTCAAAATTTCTTATTCCATGGTCACCGAAATTGCCTGTGGCGTGTCTTTTGCGTGCGCAAATAACGATATCAACTTTAATACCATATTTCTTTTTGAATTGTATCGGTATGGGAAAATATTGTACTAATTCTGGGGGGATTGCATATTGGAAGTCTAATAATCGGTGTTCTGGATATAAACTTTTAAGTTTTGTTTTAAGTCTTTCTTCTTCGGCAGTTGCTTTGAATGAAGGGCTAATTGGCCACGTATTCCGAAAACCACACTTTTCATAGTCTTCAAATATGTCCTTCCAGTCATAGAAAAAGTTATTCGCAGAGGGGAAGTAGACCTCTTCGCCTTTTCGACAGCATACTATTTTGTTTGAAGCAATAAAATAATGGGCAAGCCTAATATGTGAATTTAAAAACCAACCAAATTCACCATAGAAGGGTAGAATTATTACTTTTTCCACATTGGCCTGTTTGTCTAATTTCATATTCATGATTATGGTTAATAAAAATCCCCCTCAAATACGCAAGGGGGTAGAGCAAATCGAAAGACTATATGATACTTTCGTTTTGTCTTTCTATCTCTATCCGATCGTCGGGAAGTTTTAGTGCAACTAAACTTCCATAATTCAAATTTGAAATGAACGGTATTAGTGTCTCGATTACTGATTTTCCAGGAGAGATACCTATCTTTGTGCTAGGATGTGGATAATATACGAAGCCTTCATACTCATTATCTTGAAAATGAAGTATGCATTCAACGAACCAGAATGTTTCTGACCTGTCTCTGTAAATTGGATGCCAGTAAACATTTGGAACAATGATTGTTGGCTTTTTGATATAAAACGAGAGTGGTTTTATATCAACATTAACAGTTCCGTTATGGATTCTAGTCAAGTCGACTCCCGCTTGCTCGAAATGAGTTCTTTGAAGCGCTATTGTTCCTCCATGTTCAGAAAAATATTTAGTTCCGGAAGCGGCTTGTGTGCCTATAACGACCTGCCCAGGAATCTCAATAAAACGTGTCATTGTACATTCTCCATTTGGGAAGTCCTTGACCTGCGTATTGTATCAAGGAAATTTTGTGATTGTTAAAGGTCAAACTTAAAGGCGATAGGTTATCATAGTATCTTTATATTAAAAGTCAACAACACAACACAACAACCAGCCATGGCAGTTTGTGGCTGGTTTTTTCTTTTTCTTAAACGAAGACTGCTGGAGAATAATCATGTATAATAAAAACATGAGTAACGGTTTCCTTGGAAAAATAAAAGAGCTACTTTTTATGCGTGTGGATAAGTATCCGAAAAGTAAAAAGAAGGAAAATAACGATGAGCAAATTGATGGTGAGGGAGGTTTGCTGTCTCAGGTAAATCGCGAGTTGTATAAGCGCAACGCGGAATTAGCTATTCGTAACAAGACACTGGCTTTACTTAGAAAATTGGATGAAGTTTCTATGACATCTATTGGTATGGAAGATATGTCATCAAGGGTAACAATCGCTATTGGGCAAGAGCTCGGTTATGAATTGGCTGCTATTTCCGTATTTAGAAATGATAATAATGATGACAAGATGCGTTGGCTTTCGGTTACATCTCCCGTGTCGGAAATAAATAAGATTCTGAAGAAGAAAACATTAGATAATTTTGAAGAGTCACTGCAGAATGTGGATATCGCCAAGGAGGCAATGCGGGAACATCAAGCCCATGTTATCGATGGATATTCCAGTGTTTATCCTGTTTCTTTTGTTGAGCAGGTGGCCAAAACATCGGTGGGGAAAAATCTTAAGAGTTCGCTGATTTATCCTCTTTCGCAAAGTAAACAGGCATTAGGCGTTTTAATTCTCACAGCCAGTCGTGATCTAAATAATCTTTCACAATACGAGAGGGAAGCTATTTCCGGTATTATTGGTCTTGTTTCGTTGGCAATTTACAAATCCAAAATTTATGAGGATTTACAAAAAACCACTGAAGACTTACGTGAAGCAAATGATCGTTTGGCCCAATTGGATAAAGCCAAGAGTGAGTTTTTAAGCATTGCTTCGCATCAGCTTTACACACCGTTAACGGCGATTAAAGGCTATCTTTCGATGGTGCAAGAAGGGGATTATGGAAAAGTGAGTGTTAAGCAACAACCGATTATGGAAATTCTATACCAGTCGAGTGAACGTTTGATTGAGCTTATTAAAAATCTTTTGGATGTGTCGCGGATCGAAAGTGGGAGGTTGGAACTGTCGCTTCGGTCGGTGGATTTGGCAAAAATGGCACAAGAAATTGTCACAGAACTTTCGCCAAACGCAAAGAAAAAGAATTTGGTTTTGAACTTTCACCAATCCGAAGCTGGTATGCCTCATGTGGTTGCTGACTCTCAACGTATTCGACAAGTTGTATTAAATGTCGTGGATAACGCAATTAAGTACACAAATTCAGGACAAGTCGATGTTAGGGTGATTCGAGAAGATGATTTTCTTACTTTTTCAGTTCAGGACACTGGCAAGGGGGTGACCGCAGAGGATATTGGTCGTTTGTTCGTGAAATTCACCCGTGTGGGTGGAGCGGAAAAGTACCACACTGATGGTTCAGGGTTGGGTTTGTACGTAGCGCGCAAAATTTGTCGTGAACATCATGGTGATATCTGGGTAGACAGTCCGGGGCTTGGTCGTGGTTCAACTTTCTTTGTGCGCTTACCGATTGAGGGCTCAAAAGATGCTCTGCCGGTAGGAACGAACGTAACTGTCGGTTATAAACCGGGAGAAAACTAGGTTTCAGCGTGGAATCGAAATAACAAAATAAATTAGTTGTTTGTTTGATTTTTTTCTAATGCTCCGGGTGTGGTGCTCGGGGGAGATTCATTGTTTTATATGAAATGTTTATGAGGATTGTCGTTCCATCCCATCGTATGCAATCGTATATTGCGAAAACTTTTTTTCAAAGTCGTCATGTGTCATGCCTTGATATGAACCTATATTAGTAAGAATAATCTCATTGGCACTTAACTTTTCCAGAAAGGGAACAATCTGATCCTTCTGTAAATGCGTTGGATCATCATTAATATACGAAGCTAAGTAGGTGGCATCGGTGATGACTAAATCACTATTTTTAATAAGCTGGTTAGTTCTTTCTGGTATTCCATGAAGGTCAGAAAGATATGCCATTTTCTTCCCCGTATTCATGTCTTCAAGCAAGAAGCCGTCAGTTTTGTCGACGTGATTCACCTCTAGGGGAGTAATTTTAATATTATCGATCTGGAATGATTTGTAAGATTTGAATACCTGAAAATCAACCTTAATATGACCCATTCTCTTGTCATACCAATCTTTTGTTACACTATTTCCATATACAACAAGTGGGTTTTTTGAGACAAACCAGTCTAAATCAAGTAAGCCGAACAAATGATCCCAATGCCAATGTGAGATAATGATAGCATCTGGTTTCTTCAGTTTGAATTTCCAAGACTGTAATCGAATATCTGGTGTTGCTTCTAGAATAATACTTTTTGCATTTTCAGTTTCGACATGAAGCGATGTTCTAAAACGAAAATCCTTCGAACCCCATTCTACTTTTTTGCTAATTTCATCATCGCCAAAAGGCGCTGGAATTCCTTGCCAGCAACCACTGCCAATAAATGTAAGCTTCATCATAAGAATAGGTTGATTTGCATTAACTTATAAAATGATTATGATTAATAGTCAAGCAAAATGACTTGAAAATAGGTTTTAGGTGTCTCTATGTATTCAGTTACTGAAAGCTCATTCACAACCAAGGGAGAAATTCGATGCTGTACACCAATGTGGTCGATCATGCTCAGTCTTTTGCTGGTCACCTGGAATTGAACGTTGCTATAATTCACGAAATTCTTCGCAAGTACCAAAGCAAAGAAGTCGTCGATGATGAAGTGAGGCGTTCTATTGAAGCATTGAGAAGTATCGGAGAAATCCAACAGTACTTCCCAATCACTCCTCTTGCCCAAAAAACTGCAACCTTCCTGCCTCTGAACCTTCCTCTGTATTCATTCGTTCTATTTGCAGCCCTCCCTGCATACCAATCTGTGTCGCTGATGGTTCGTCCTCCTCAGCGGATGAAAGAGTTATTTGCTGAATTGTTTGAACGGCTCTCCCTCGGGGAGTATTATTCAAACATTCAAGCCTTTGAAGGTTCACGAGATGATTTTCTTATTGAACACTGTGCAAATGCTTCTGTTGTTCTTTTTACTGGTAAGTACGAGAACTTCCTGCGTATCCGAAAAGCCTGTAGCAAAGATACACTGCTTTTGTTCAGCGGTGTGGGTCACAACCCTCTGGTGGTAACTCCTAGCGCAGATCTTGACCTTGCTGTCAAAAAAACACTGCAGGTCAAGTTGTTCAACAACGGGCAAGACTGTGCTGGTCCAGATATTATCTTAGTACACAGTTCAATCGTCGATGCCTACGTAAAGAGCTTGCTGAAAAAACTCGCTCAGGTACGCTGCGATAAAGATTACACAGCAGATGATGTCGTTGTGGGTCCACTGTTTGAAGCTTCCTCGTTGCTTGATGTCGCAAATCTGATCTCTGAAATGCGACAACAAGGAGGAGAGATTATATACGGTGGACAGATTGATCTGAAACATAATGTCATGTGCCCATGTGTTGTCAGAGTCTCCCTCCGTCAACTGCAGAACTTCACGGAGTTGTACGCCCCGCTCTTTCTGGTAACCGAGTATGAACATGATCGTGAACTGGCTCTCTACTTCAGCGATCCTAATACTCGCTATCAAGAAAAGGAGATGTATGTTTCCCTGTTTGGCGAAAGTGATTACGTCACTGGAGTATGTGGAAGCATCATCCTAAAAGATCGTACTATCCACGACATTGAACGAGGTACTGAAGAGTTTGGTGGTTACAGTCCTGGAGCATCGTCAGTTGCGTACCGAGGATTACGGATTGCCAAACCCCTGTTAATTCCTCGTGAGATTTACAACTTTTTATCTCCTCGTGGACAACAAATGTTTGCCGGTGTTTCTAGAACAAAAGGAAGCTGGGAATAAAGTGGTAACCAGTGTCAAGACAGTATTTGGGCAAATCTAAGATAGAATTTTCACCACCTCCTTTCTTGAGTAAAATTTAACTTATTATTTAAAGTACACTTCTGCCGGTGTGCGGTATTCGAGTGCTTGATGCACCCGTTTTTCGTTGTATGTATTAAAGTATAATTTCAACGATTGCATAGCTTCTTTGAAACTGCCGTACGCGTGCAGATAGACTTCTTCGTATTTCACCGTCCGCCATAATCGTTCCGTGAAGATGTTGTCCATGCATCTGCCAACACCATCCATACTGATTTGCACCTCGGCTTGCTTGAGATGGTTTAGATATTCCTCCGCCGTATATGTACTGCCTTGATCGGAATTGTGGATAAGGGGTTTGGCAATTGCCAGTCCTTTTTCCAGAGTTTCCAAACAAAGCGCGGTATCGATATTTTCGGACAGCGTCCAGCTGACAACATAACGGGAATGCCAGTCAAGAATTGCCGAAAGATAAAACCAGTATTTGCCAGCCCGGATGTATGTGATATCAGTGCCCCAAATATGATTGGAATAAGCGGCGATGATACCCTTCAGGAGATACGGGTAAGTAGCATGTTGCTGATTTGGTTTGCTCGTGTTTGGCTTCGGATAGATCGCTTCCAGACCCATGATCCGCATCAGCTTGCGGATTGTTTTGCGACCGACAATCTTCTTGAAACGTTTTACCAATTCCACCTTAATCTTTCTGCCACCATAGTACGGGAAATCAGTATAGATCTCATCGATATTATGCATCAGCGTAACGGACTTTTCCGGCAGAATTAACTTAGGCGGAAAGTAGAATGTGGAACGCGGAAGTTTTAATAAAGAACATTGCGAAGCGATGGAAAGCGCGGGGTTTTCTTGCTCGATCAAACTGCGTTTTTCAGTTGTCGAGAAGGCCAGTCTTTTTTTTAAGCCAATCAAGTTCGACCTCACGTTTACCGATTTTTTTGTATAACTGTTCAATCAGCTCATCTTTTTTCTTCAGCTCGACATCTTGTTTGCCGGAGAACAATATGGCCAAACCATCCTGTGCTATTTTTTTCCACTTGTTGATTTGGGTCGGGTGGATTGAATGCTTGGATGCGATCTGTGCAATCGTCTCAACTTCTTTTATCGCCTCTATTGCTACTTGCGATTTGAACTCTGGTGAGTGCTGTCTTTTTATAGTATTTTGCATAACTTTTGTATCTTAGCTGGCTGTCCAGTTTCTGGGTACCACTATAGAACATGAAGTCATAACGGCTCAATTTCAGGAAGCCGTGCAGCGCATTTTTGGAGACCAACTGGTTTTTGCCTACATCTTCGGCAGCTTCGCTGTTGAAAAAGACAAAAGGTACTCGGACGTTGATACGCTAGTTTGTGTTCATAACAGACAGACCGAACACGTCGGGCAGTACCTAGAGTGGCTCTTCGGCATCCATGAAATGTTCGGCCGGATTCCAGATTTCAAGTACCCATCTGAAATCGTTGCTTTTGCAGATATCCAAGCAGCCGTTGCAAGACTGCCGACATTGGAACTCACTGCAACCGTGAACGAAGCAAAAAAGTATGATGCTATGGTATGGTGTCATTCTCTGTCTCAGTCATGGAGTGGGGTAGTACACCCTGAAAATATTCCTGAACAATGGAAGGAGGTTTTTTCACAACATTCATCACGTCTTCTGCGTTCGTTTCTGGAAAACCTGGAGAGGGCTATTACGAGTAGATCTGATATTTCTCGGCTCAAACCAGAAATACACGAGATTCCACGCAAAGAGCCTGGAGTTTCCCACTTCATTGAAAACTTGAGCAGTCGAGGTTTGGTCAATGTCCTGAAGATGGTTCCTTTTGAAGAAAACCCCATATACACAGACATTGTGCTTAAACTGGTTGCTAGGCGAGAATTCATGGGGCGAAGTTTGTTTTTGACAGAAAATCCAGATCAGCTTTACCAACCATGTTTTCGCTTTGGTGTGGTAGCACCAACTTCACCTACATCGTAAAACATGGAGACTGGCCGTTCTTTCGCCTCTTGCGTACTCAATTCATCGAGTGCGCTTTTTTATTCGATCTTGCTTCGATCTTCATCTGAATACTTAGATAAGGAACAAATGCTTTCTCTTTTTTTTATGTTTAATGGGGTTTACAATTGTTATTGATATGAAGAAGAGTGTAAATACGATTATGCAAAATTCAAGCGGAAAATACCTTGTTCAAATGCGAGATGGCTCGGAAGGTATTTGTAATCCTCTAAAGTGGAATTTTTTTGGTGGTGGTCTTACAGAAGATGAGGATCCTATTGTTGGTGCGGTTCGAGAAACTAAAGAAGAGTTGAATATTTATGCTGGATCAGAATATTTTAATTTAGTGGGAGAATTGCGTCCAAAGGATGATAGAGCAGTATATGTTGTGCACTACAATAAACCGGTTGAGTGGAGTGATATCACCGTGCAAGAAGGGGCCGGTGCGGGTTATTTTACTAAAGATGAACTATTTAGAATCGCTATTACAGACGCAACAAAAATGTTAATTGAAAAGTATCTTTAGGCTAAGGCGACTGACGTAAATAACCTATCCATCTTATTTTCTATACATCTTTGACTACAAGCACTGCTCGGTCACTAAATCTCTTAACGTACTGCTAGTACGCTTCAAGCTTTCGTTCGGTCGCAGTACTCGTATTCAAAGCGTATTGAACAGAATATTGACAATTTATTTAAGTCAGTTGCCTAAAACACTAGGCAAGACCACGGATGGTATTTTTATTCGCGACTCTTGTCTTGCGTCTTATGTAGTTTCTATGTAAATTATATTTAGATCTGACTTATAAGTTTACGCTCAATGAAGCGAAAAAAAGCAATAATCTATTGGGGAATATTTGGCGTGATTGGGGTTTTAGTACTCTGTTTTGGAGTTTTGGGTTTTGTAACTTCTTATTATAAAACACGTATTTTGCCTCATGTTTGGATAAACGACGTTTTTGTTGGCAATTTAGATGCCGTTTTTTCTGAGGCAAAGGTGCGTGAGCAAGAGCGAGAGAGGTATACGGCAAGGATTAAGTTAAATATTGGCGGTGTGTTGGTGGCAGAACCAACATTTACTGAAATTGGTGTCAGTCCGCAGGTAAAAACGGCGGTTACAACAGCAATTAATTTTGGAAAGCCACGCGCTGGAGCGATTTGGTTAAATGAATCAGTTAGTGGTTTTGTGAATAAAAAAGTACCTTTGCAGGTGTTGGTTTATAAGCCGATTTTTGATAAATATCTAGAAGATGTTTTAAATGGCCAGATTAAAACTCCGCAATCAGCTAATTGGGTGGTGGATGATTCCGGAAAATTACAACTTACTTCTTCACAATCAGGTGAACTGATTGATCGGCGAAAACTCGCGTCTGACGTTCTGGCGCGTTATAACGCGGGTGATATTGCGCCGGTGGAGCTAACTTTGTTACCTACGCAACCTGAGGTTGATGATCAACAGGCGCTTGAGTTAAAACCTAAGGTTGAGAAAATTCTTGCGAGTACTTTTGTTTTAAAGGCGGGTGTTCAAACAATTGAAGTTCCGAAAGCGAATTTTGCGCAATTACTTTTATTGGAACGTGTTGACGGTAAGCCAGTGGTGACTTTTTCCCAAAATTTATTAAGGGATTATTTACAAAGCACAATTGTTTCGCAGGTTCAAAAAGAAACACGAGATGCTAGTTTTGCGATGGAGAATAATCGGGTAACAGTATTTGTGCCAGCCCAGGAAGGTCAAGAATTAAACGTAGAAGGAAGTATCGTTACTATTCGGTCTGCAGTGGAAAGTGGTCAAACGGAGGCTAATTTGGCGCTTAGTGTCAGTAAGTCTAAGGTGGCATCAACGGTGGATATAGATCGCCTTGGGATTACGACATTGTTGAGCACCGGGGAAACTAATTTTCGCGGAAGCCCGGTTAATCGCGTTCATAATATCAAAGTGGGAGCGGAACGCTTTAACGGTGTGTTGATTCCACCGGGTACAACTTTCGCTTTTAATGAAAATTTGGGGCCGGTTGGTAAAGCCACCGGATACAAACCGGAATTAGTAATTAAGGAAAATGTGACAACGCCGGAATATGGTGGCGGTCTTTGTCAGGTATCAACGACGGCTTTTCGTGCTGCCATTTTGTCGGGTTTGCAAATAGTAGAACGCAGTAATCACGCTTATCCTGTAGCGTATTATGGCGCGCCCGGTTTTGACGCAACGATTTATCCTAATCAGCGCACCTGGAAAGACGGGACCGATTTGAAATTTGTTAACGACACACCGGCTAATATTCTTATTCAGACAAGAGTTGAGGGAACGAAATTGTTTTTTGAATTTTGGGGTACATCGGATGGCAGGGAAGTTAAAATTGTAGGACCAACTTCTTATGATCGAACGGCGAGTGGTTCTGTAAAAGCGCGTTTAGTGCAGCAAGTTTATAAAGCGGGGCAGATGGTTAGGGAAGATATAATTTTAAGTTCATATAAATCACCGGCGCTATTTCCTCACGTTGTGGCGGCTAACGCGGAAAAAGTTGTTGTGGCGCCGACACCAACACCTCTTCCATTGTCGACGCCTAAACCAAAGATCGTTATTCCGGTAAAACCAGTAATAATAAAAACAAATTAATTATATGAATGATTTATTGGGGACAACAAAACCGCCGGAAAATGAAACTGGTTCTTCACGGCTACTCAAAAAACCACATTGCAAAGTGGCGGGTGTGTCGGAAGAGTCTGCCGGTGGTGTTGTTGTGCGCAGGATTGATGGGAGGGTGCATGTTGCGCTCTTAAGAACAGAGCACGCACGTGGCGAAGTGTGGATTTTGCCTAAGGGTCACGTAGAAATTGCGTTAGGAGAAACACAGGATCAAGCCGCTGTGCGCGAAAGTCAGGAAGAGTTGGGTCTTAGCAATCTTGTTCTTAAGCGTCAACTTGGTTCTACTCGTTATCATTTTTTTACTGAACGCGGACGAATTACAAAGACCGTTCATTATTATTTAATGGAATCACTAGATGGTGAATTGCATGCGCAGGCGGAAGAAGGGTTGCTTGAAGCGCGTTGGATGCCAGTCAGGGAAGCATTAAGAAAAATTACTTATGCAACTGATCGTGATATTGTTCTTCGCGCAGTGGCATCGGGAAATAAGGGACGAAGTCGGATGCCAAATAAGGCTAATCCCAGAGTTTGATATTGATATTGCCGGTTTGAGATATTTGTGTCATTATCTGTTAGCAAGTAATCAAGAAGAGGTCAAAAGAGACTAATTATGTCTCTGTAGCTCAACTGGACAGAGCGTCAGCTTGCGGAGCTGAAGGTTGCAGGCTGAAAAACCCTTAATGGTTTTTCAGCGCCGGAGTATTGCTCGCAAGCAATACGAGGCGGTGGCCAGCCCGAGGAGTGTATCAACACTCCGAGAGGCGAGGCCAAGTCCTGCCGGCTTGGTAGATTTCAAAAAAGAATTAAAATGATATCATTACAAAAAAGAGACTAATTATGTCTCTGTAGCTCAACTGGACAGAGCGTCAGCTTGCGGAGCTGAAGGTTGCAGGTTCAAGTCCTGCCGGGGACACAGATTTAGAAAAATGGCAATCGCGGTGCGATTGTCTTTTTTCTAAATCCCCCGGCAGGACTTGAACGCCGGAGTGTTATTCGAAGATAACACGAGGCGGTGGCCAGCCCAAAAATACATCAGTATTTTTGAGGCGAGGCCAAGTCCTGCCGGGGACACTCGAGATTTGTTTCGCTTAGTGAAACAAAAAAATGTACACAAAACAGCATTCGCTAAACGCGAATGCTGTTTTGCACAAGAATCGGATTGTGCAAAAACAATGACGTTCGTAAAATGTTCGTATTTGTTGTATAATTACCACATGATAGATGAAGTGGATAAGTTAGACAGGATCATTTTTGAACCTGAAGAGCAACGCAAATTTATTGAAAACGTTGCTTCAAAATTAAATGTATCAACACCATTCTTAGCCGGTTTGTTGGCCATTAATAGGCGTACGCTTTGTGATTGGAAGAGAGAGAAGTATCACATGTCATTTATCCACGCTAAAACGCTAGCTCAAAAAAGCGGAGTACAAATACCTACCTCTGCCAGTTTATTAAAATGGAATAAACGCCTTGAAAAAATTGGCAGTTTGGGTGGTAAAGCAATGTTTAAAAAATATGGACGGATTGGTATGGATGAGGATTATCGCCGAGTGCAGTGGACAAAATGGTGGAATGAGAAAGGGAAATATCAAGAACACAAAATACTTTGGAAAAGTTTGCCGTTTAGAAAGCCTATGAAATCACCGGAATTAGCCGAGTTTGTCGGATTGATGCTTGGTGATGGTGGAATAACCCGTTATCAACTAACTGTTACGTTACACAGGTATGATGATCATGAATACGGTATCTTTGTATGCAGTTTAATTCAGAAATTGTTTGGAGTTAGACCGAGCGTGATAATTAGTAAAGATGCTTTAGCAAACGATTATCGCGTAAGCCGGACGGAGATGGTTCACTTTTGTATAGAACACTTGGGTCTGGTTAAGGGAAACAAAATTAGACAAAAAATAGATATTCCAATGTGGATCAAGAGAAAGCGGAATTATTTAATTCCTTGTATTCGAGGTCTTTTTGATACGGATGGTTCGGTTTATTGGCATCAATATCGTATAAGAGGCAAAGATTATCGCTACAAAAAGATTAGTTTTACATCCGCTTCTCCGCCTTTGCTTAATTCAGTTCACGAATCTCTCCGCAAAATCGGTGTTTGGGCAAATATGCGGGATCGAGATATTTTTATCGAGAGTAGGGCAGCTGTAAAACAATACATAGAACTTATTGGTTCTCATAATCCAAAGCACTTGAGAAAGATGAACAAATAAGGTATGGTTTTTACGCAAGGAGAGGTACTCAAGAGGCCTACGAGGATGCTTTGCTAATGCATTAAACCCGCAAGGGTTTCGTGGGTTCGAATCCCACCCTCTCCGCAAATGAAATAATAAACGGAAAAATGATAAAAATGTCCAAATTAACTAATAAGCAAATAGAAAGGCAGGATTTTGTTGATAATCAAATTTTCGAATTGATGCAAAGTTTTATTCCTTCGTCCAAAAAAATAAAGTGGGATATCGAGATGATTGCTTCTGTTCGAGATGCGATACAGGAGCAGATTGTCGATAATAAAAAAATAATGAGCGAATTTGAATTTTATCCGTAGAATAGGAATAAAATTATGGCAAACAAAAATCTTACTAACGCAAAAAGAGTAAAGAACGACGAGTTCTATACGCAATTCGTAGATATCCAGAAAGAGATTGAAGCGTATTTGGAATACAATCCTGATGTGTTTCGAGGCAAAGTAGTGTATTGCAACTGTGACGATCCGTATGAAAGTAATTTTTTCAAATACTTTGTATTAAAATTCAATAATATTGGACTTAAAAAACTTATTACTACAAGTTATGTTCCATCACCTATTACCGGCACTATATTTCCGTTGTCTGGGATAGAAGGATTAAGAAGGTTCACTAGAAAACAGCCGTTCAAAATTGAAATCAATGAGGTAAAAGATTTAAATAATGATGGTGCAGTAAACCTTGAGGATATAGAGTGTTTGTTGAGGCAGGATCAAAATGTAACAACTCTGCTTAAAGGAAACGGCGATTTCCGTAGCAATGAATCTATAGAATTTCTGAAGCAGTCTGATATTGTGGTAACAAATCCTCCGTTTAGCCTGTTTCGCGAGTATATAAAACAACTTGTTGATTATGATAAAAAGTTTTTGATCATTGGCAACTTGAATGCAATTACCTACAAAGAAATATTTCCACTAATTAAAGAGAATAAAGTGTGGTTGGGCAACAATTACAAAGTCAATGCTGGCGCGATGTTTTTTGAGATACCCGAAAAGATTGCTAATTTGGATCAAGTTCGTGAAATTAAAACAAATGAGAGAGGTAAGAAAGTTTATATCACCCGAGTGCAAGGTGTTCGTTGGTTCACCAATCTTGATCATGGACGTCGTCATCAGCCGTTGCCACTCATGACTGAAGCCGAGATTATTAAGTTTGTAACGAAAAAACCATTTGAAAAATACGATAATTATAATGCCTTAGAAGTATCTTTAGTAAAAAATATTCCAAGTGATTACAACGGATTAATGGGTGTACCGATTAGTTTTCTTGATAAACACTCCCCAGAACAGTTTGGTATTGTTGGGATGTGTGAAAACGAAGATTTATATAAACTAAAAACAAAAGTGTACAAATCAACGGAATGTAAGCAAGCATATTTAGATAAATTCAAAAAAAGGGGAGTTTATGATTTGAATGCAAGTGGAGTAGTTATTCGAGCTGGTTTACATGAAAAAGTTTATCAAAGAGTACTCATTAGACATAAAAAAAAATAATATGAAAACTACTTTGAAAATCGAAATTACCATCAAAGCTATTTGCGAAGGATTCGTTTATAACGAATTGGAGGGCAAGGGGTTGTTTGGCTTGTCTGGCAAATTAACGATTCAGCCAGAATATCAGCGCAACTACATATATTCTTCCGACGGCGGTAAAAAAGAAGTAGCTGTTATTGAGTCAATCCTTAAGGGCTATCCGATTGGCCTAATTTATTTTAATAAAGTCGATGACGATGGGCTGGAAGTTTTGGATGGGCAACAACGTATAACAAGTATTGGACGTTTTGTGACTGATAAATTTGCCATCAAAGATGAAAACGGCAATCCACAAAATTTTAGTGGTATGGCAAAAGACAAGCAGGATAAAATTTTAATAACAACATTGCTTATTTACGAATGCGAAGGGAAAGAAAGCGAGATAAAAGAATGGTTTAAAACAATCAACATCGCCGGAGTTCCACTTAATAATCAGGAGTTGCTTAACGCCGTGTATTCTGGGCCATTTGTGACGCTTGGTAAAGAAGAGTTTAGCAATAGCCAAAATGCCAACATCCAAAAATGGGGCGCGTATGTAGCGGGTAGTGTTAACAGGCAGGATTTTTTGGAGCGTGCGCTTGATTGGGTAAGCAAAGGCAACGTTGGCGATTATATGAGCCGACATCGTTTTGATAAAAATGTTGCCGAGCTGAAAAGGTATTTCGGTAGTGTAGTTGATTGGGTTTCAAGTGTGTTTATAGATGTTGAAAGTGAGATGCGAGGACTGGAGTGGGGGCGACTATATGAGCAATACCATAAGAAAGCTTATGATCCCGTTAAGGTGACAGGCGAGGTACGAAAGCTCTATGGTGATCCGTACGTCAAAAATCGCAAAGGCATTTTTGAGTATATTCTCGGCGGCTCCACTGACACAAAATTGCTTGACGTTCGAATCTTTGATGAAGCAACAAAGAGAAGTATTTACTCAACACAGACCGCTAAAGCAGAGAAAAAAGGTCAATCAAATTGCTCAAATTGTGTAATTGGCCATGATGCTAACAAGTGTAAAATTTGGAGTTTTGGTGAAATGGAAGCCGATCACGTATCGGCGTGGAGCAAGGGTGGTAAAACAACAGCTAAAAATTGTGAGATGTTGTGTAAGACGCACAATCGGGCAAAAGGAAATCGATAGGAAATTTTTTGTTATTCGAAAAGAAGTCGATTTTATGGTTCTGAAAAATTTAAAAATGGAACCCATTAAATTACTGCAAAAATACTACTTGCCCGATTCGCGGGCTTATTCGATTTTATTGGCGCACAGTTTGGCGGTGACAAACAAGGCGCTTGAGGTTGCAAGGAAGGTACCACAATTTAATCCCGATATGCAGTTTATTGAAGAAGCGGGGATGTTGCATGACGTGGGGATATTTTTAACCAGTGCTCCTGAGATTGATTGTCATGGAACGATGCCCTACATTTGTCACGGCTACTTAGGAAGAGAGTTGTTGGAAAAAGAAGGTCTTGCAAAGCACGCTCTTGTTTGTGAGCGACATGTTGGTGTGGGGTTGTCGGTTGAAGATATTGAAAATCAGAAATTGAAATTGCCAAAACGTAATATGCAACCGGTCACGATAGAGGAAGAGATTATTTGCTTTTCTGATAAATTTTTTTCTAAAAAAGGTGACGGTGGGGCAGTGGAAAAAAGTAGTGAAGAAATATTGGCGGGAATTAAAAAACACAATAAAGATGGTGTTATTAAGTTTAAACAGTGGGTAATCAAGTTTGGTGGTTAATTGGGGTGCGTTGGCCAAATGGGGTGGTCATGATATCCTTAAAAAATTGAAAAGTGTGCATAGTTTTTATCTCTCACGAACAATATTTCCATGGGTATAATTTCGGCGATATTTAACTTTATTTTGCATATTGATACTCATTTGGGAGAAATAATTACTCAATATGGTGTTTTTGCATATTTGATTCTGTTTTTAATTGTTTTTGCGGAGACGGGTTTGGTCTTCTTACCGTTGCTTCCTGGTGACTCGTTGCTTTTTGCTGCCGGGGCTTTTGCGGCGATTGGGTCGTTTAATATCGTTGGTCTTTTGTTTTTGCTTTGGGGGGCAGCATTTTTGGGTGATACGGTTAATTATTGGATCGGCTACTATTTTGGGCAGAAATTGATTGATAGCCCGAGGATTCCGATTAATCAAGCGCATATCGATAAAACTAATGCCTTCTACCAAAAGCACGGCGGGAAAACAATCTTCTTGGCACGCTTTGTGCCGATTGTCAGGACATTTGCTCCATTTGTGGCTGGTCTTGGGCAGATGGAGTATCGAAAATTTATTTATTATAATGCAACGGGGGGTTTTGTGTGGGTGTTTAGTTTTACACTAATCGGGTATTTCTTTGGGAACATTCCCGCAGTTAAAGAAAATTTCTCACTTGTGATCTTGGTGATTATTGGTCTTTCGGTGGTGCCGATTATTTATGAATTTGTTAAAACAAGGTTAGGTAAAAATCGGGAAGTCGGCAAGTAGTTAATTGTTCTCGAATTAATAATGCAAAAACTTCTCAATAAAATCCCCTTAAATTCGCGTTGGCGTTTGGCATTGAAAACAATTCCAATGGTTGTTGCAATTGTTTTGGTAAAATTTGTCGTGCATTATTCGGCTTTCGAGTTTTTAACCTTAAACTCGTTGTTTACGGCAATTATTTCCGCCAATATATTTTTAATCGGTTTTTTGATTTCGGGAACTCTGGTTGATTATAAGGAAAGCGAAAAATTACCGGGCGATTTGGCTGCGAGTCTGGAAACAATGGCGGATGAAGGGTCGATTATTTTTGCCGGAAAAAAGAACGAAGAGGCGAAGAATTATTTAAGGAAATTGGCGCTGTTTAATGAGACATTGATAAAATGGTTTTATAAAAAAGAACGTACGGATAATGTGATGAAGTTATTGTCTTCATTTAATGATAATTTTTTAGTTTTTGAAGGTTTGACGCAAGCCAATTTTATTGTTCGTTTGAAGCAGGAGCAGAATATGTTAAGGAAAATGATTATTCGTATCCACACAATAAGGGAAACATCGTTTCTGGGGACAGGTTATGCTATCGCCGAGATAATTACGGCAGTACTTGTGATTGGTTTGATTTTTATTAAAATGGATCCATTTTACGAAAGTGTGTTTTTTGTTTCTTTCGTTAGTTTTATTTTGATTTATATGATCTATTTTATTAAGGATCTTGATAATCCTTTTGGGTATAGTGTGGAGGATCACTTGGTTGAAGAAGTTTCCTTAAAGCCTGTTTTGGACGCAAAAAAGAGGATTGAGCAACGATTGGACGATTGCTTACTTTAAAATCATGGGTAAAATATATGACCAAATAAAGGAAAGGTCCAAGCTAAGGGTTGTTCTTGGTCTTTCACTGGTTGTTTTTGGTTTGATTATTCATCTAATACCGTTGGTGCCAGGGTCATGGGTGATATTTATAGGTTTGGAAATTTTGGGTATTCGTTTGTTGGTGCAGGATAAAATCGGTAGGATATGCGCGCGATGCGGTGTTTCCATGTTTATTCCAAAAAATAATATTGGGGATAAGGGAAAATAGTTAAATTATTTGTCTATTATACTTTAATAAATGGCTTATTTTAACAAGGTGGGGTTACTTCTATTGTCGGAAGATCAGAAAATGTTCATGGTTTGTGAAAAGGATAATTTTACCACGGACTATATTTTGCCTGGAGGGCGGATTGAAGATGGTGAATCTGATATTGTTTGTCTGGCTCGCGAGATCAGAGAAGAGCTTGCTGTTCGGCTGGATAAAGAAAGTTTGGAGTTTGTTGGTGAATATGTTGATGTGGCCGCCGGAGATGCAACCAAGGACGTTTCGATACGGCTGTATGTTGGTAAAATAGTAGGTGTTCCAATTCCTTCGCACGAGATAGTGAAATTCAGTTGGTTGGGAAGGGAAGGTTTGGTAACAGATAGGGTATCGCCGATTATCAGAAATAAAATATTACCGGATTTAATAAAAAGAGACATTATTAAATAGGAGAGGTTGGGGGGCAGACATAATAAAAAAATTTATCGTTTTTTGACGCTTAGTCACAGGGATAGCGAGGGTTTGTTTTGTCGCCCCGTCGGTTTCGGTTTGTAACAGAAGATACGGGAGTAACCGTTCACGGGTGGAGGAATTTTGTTTGTATCAGCAAATATTGCCGTCGTGTTGTGTTCTTCGTGATTAAGGTCCGACCTTTGCAAGGGTCGGACCTTAATGCGTTGTTTGCTTTAACCTGTGGGTGGTTACATACAGGAGTGTTGACACACTTGGAACACTCTAATACTATAAGCAGTACCATTTTATAATTTATCAAATAAAACATATGGCAAAAAAGCCCCTACAACCATTCGCTAAGCGTATCAGAGCCTTTCGACAAGAAAGAAAGATTTCTCAGGCGGAATTGGCAAAAAAAGCGGATGTATCAAACATTACAATTTCTAAGATTGAATCCGGTGATAATGGAAACCCGACAATTTTGACGCTTAAGAATATTGCCGCGGTATTGAAAGTATCTGTTGTTGAGCTCGTAAAATAGTTATTTAAAATAAAAAATAAGCGCGGACTTTGGTCTGCGCTTGTTTAATATTAGTGCGCTCGGAAGGAATCGGCCTCGAAACTCGCGTTGATACGCAAGTATCTGGCCATCGGCGAGCGGTTCTGCATAACATCGCTCGCCGTTCGATTCCTTCACGCAACACAAGCAGTTGTGTTGCAATCAAAGGTAGCTCCGAAATTTTGCGTCTCTTGTCGCAAACTTTCGGAGTTCATTGATTCTTGTGTAAAATAGCTCCACAGGACGTGGAGCTATTTTATGTACGTTTGGATTGTTTTGCTTCGCAAAACTAATCAACGAGAGTGCGCTCGGAAGGAATCGAACCTTCAACCTTGGGCTTAAGAGGCCCCTGCTCTGCCAATTGAGCTACGAGCGCCCACCTTCGCTCCATTCTGCGGAACGGAGCTACGGTGGACAGGCAATGGTTTATTATTCCAATACTTGTCCCTCGTAGCTCAATCCAGAGATTGAGCGGAGTGGGAAGCTACGAGCGCGTAAAACGATAACCTATTCTGCTTTATTTTATGAAAAAATACAACCTTCATTTGTTGTTAGTTGTATGTTTTGTTTTTTTAAAATCCCAGCCAGTGCGCTAACACATCCGCTAACGGTTCAACAAAATCCGGATCTTGGGGCAGGTGATTAGAAATGGCGTCCAAAACTTCTTCATGGTTAAGGTTATCGGCGAGAGGAATGTGGATTAACGGCATTAAAAGGCGCTTGCTTTTTAATAGCAAGTAAATACTGGAACCGTGTTCAACAATATTGAAGGCTGATAATTCGCGATAAAGATAAATGCGGGAATCGATTCTTATTCCTGTGGTACGCAGATCATATGAAACGATTTTTGGCGGTCGTTCACTGTGAAAAAAGATTAGTATACCAGATAGCAGGAAAATAATTCCGGTAAGGAAACTTTGCATAATAAACGCAATGGAAAGAAGTAACGCCAACATAACTCCGAAACCGATATACCAAACAGTAGTTTTTTTATAAATAACATATTCCGGCGCTTCCCATTCCAAATAAATTTGGCCATGGCTTAAGCTGCCACCAGAACGAGCGGGTGATTGTGCTATTTCTTCATCAATCTCTGTTTCATTTGTGCTGTTTGGGCGCAAATCCAGTGTTGGTTTTGCCATGCCATAATAATAGCACAGATGTTTTAATTAGTTGAACAGGTAAAAAATATGTAAGTGCTTATAAATTAAGGCAAATTTGAATTGTCGCACCCACTTCCAATGTGACCACGGATGGCCTTTATTGGAAGTGGTGTGGGTTAGTATTGATGTGTTTGTCGCGGTTATTTAATTATTCCGTCATTGGATATCATTTTTACTGCCTCTTGGACTGTTGTCATAAATTGGGCGGGGAAGATGATTGTGGAATTTTTCTCCACGCTGATTTCCGCCATTGTTTGGAGTGTTCTTAATTGCAATGCCACCGGATGGGCGGCGATTAAATCCGCCGCTTCGCCGAGTTTTTGGGCAGCTTGGAATTCACCTTCGGCAGCAACAACCTTGGCGCGACGTTCGCGTTCGGCTTCGGCCTCCTTCGCCATTGCGCGTTGCATGTTGTCCGGCAGAACGATGTCTTTTATTTCCACTGCTGTTACTTGCGCTCCCCATGGTTCAGTGTGTTCATCGATTACGTTCTTGATTTGGACATTGATGGCGCTGGTTTGGGCGAGCAGTTGGTCGAGTGTAAACTGACCAACAACATTACGAACGGTCGTTTGACTGATTTGATTCACGGCATCGTAGACGTTTTCGATGGCAATTACCGATTTCATCGGGTCGACAATGTGATAGTAGGCAACCGCTGCGATATCGATAGAGACGTTGTCACGGGTAATGATTTTTTGCGATGGAATATTCATCGTGATTGTGCGAAGGGTGGTCTTGTTCATTTTCTCCAAAACAGGAATAAGAAAGATGAGACCGGGGCCACGGACGGCTTGATATTTACCAAGGAAGAACACTACCGCACGCTCGTATTCTTTGATGATGCGTAGAGAGCTGAAAATTAGGACGACGATGGCGATTAAAATGTAGTAAAACATTAATTTTGATTAAGGATTGATATGGCCAGCGTAGGATAAATAAAGCAAAAAGGGAAGTTAAAAAAACACTGAGAGATTAGGTCTTAGTGTTTGCTAAGCGCGTGCGGGCAAGGTCTTCATTTTTCAGTTCAAGTTCGCGAGCCAAACTGCGACGCCGAGTAAGTTCCAAATCGTAACCATCTTGTTCGCTCTGTGTCATTGAAGAACGTCGCTTCGCGTTAAGTTGTAGTGACGGATGAAAGTCGTTACCGCGCAATCGCACGTGAAACCAGAGAAGTTGCCGAATGTGGACGAACGAGGCTTGAAATTTGCGTTTTTGCCCAACCCACCACAAAAAGAGTGTTCTATACATGATCAACAGCCTCCTGTTCAAGGATTTTCTAATAGAACAACTTGTTTTAGTGTGTCTAGTCCCTCGATTTCAGTCAAATTTTAGGGATTGCGATACTTCGTATTCAGTCGAGCGAGATATCGCTTGCCGTTCAAATCTCGCCGTGAGCCAAGCAGTTGGTTGCTCAGGCAAAATAACAAAACGCCGCAAGGGCGTTTCATTATTTTTGCGGAGAGGGCGAGATTCGAACTCGCGAAGCCCTTTCGGACTTACGTCCTTTCCAGGGACGCCCATTCGGCCACTCTGGCACCTCTCCAAAGCTGATTATTTTTTCTAAAGTTTTAAAGAATAGGTAGGAGATTCGCCACAGAACCACGTTGGGTTCTGGGCGCCCCGCACCCTGCGTGGTGCGTGGGCGAACTCGCGAAGCCCTTTCGGACTTACGTCCTTTCCAGGGACGCCCATTCGGCCACTCTGGCACCTCTCCAGCGCGGAATTCGGATATCAGAGATTGGAAATCGGATAACTACGAACCGCTTTTCAAGATTGCCATGTTAAAGCTAGTTATACAATACTTGCGTTTTTATATCCGTTCAACGGTTGAGGATATTGGGCGTAGTAGCCACATCGAAGGTGGTGCTTTATCGGCAACCCTCGCAGGGTCAAGCATCTCCTTCGATGTGGTTTAGGTTCGCGTATCGTCGTTACGACGCTACTAACCTACACCACTTCCGATGAAGTGCCTCGGCACCACATCGGAAGTGGGCGAAACGTTCCTAATCTATCCTCGGCAAACCACCGCGCCCCAGATTTCTTTTACTCCTTTTTCACCTAATAATTTTGTTGCTTCGTTGAGGGTTGAGCCACTGGTTGCTACGTCATCTAAGATAATTATTTTTTTAGGCATTATTGCCGTATATTCCGGGTTGATAATAAATGCATCAGCAATATTTTCTTGGCGCAAGTCTAACATTTTTGAATTGAGAGACGCTTGAGGCGTCGTGGCTTTTTCGCGGATTAAAAGGTTGGCGACTGGAATGGAAAGCAAGGAAGAGATTCTGTCGGCGAGTAATGCCGATTGGTTAAAACCGCGTTCTCTTTCCCGTTTTTTATGTAATGGCATGGGAATAATGGAAAAACCGTTTAAATCGCTCCCTAAAGTTTTTAAGATGCTCTTAGCTAACAAATCTCCTAATGGTTCGGCGATATCGCGCACGCCTGAAAATTTAAGGGCATGGATACTGTTTCTTAATACCGGATTTTTGTAGCCACCAATGCTGATGATACCTGTTAAGCTGTTGTGTTTCCGGCAATCACCACAGGTAAGTCCGTGCAATGTTTTTTCATTGCAAAAAATACAGGTTTCAATCGGGGCGCCGATGTTTTTAAGGCAATCGTCACAAAGCCAGGGGCCAAAATTATCACAGCCCACACAAGCGGGCGGGAAAAGAAGGTCGATAATAATATTGTGAAGTTTTTTTACTGTTTTGACGGTGGCGTGTGTGGTCATTGTTAATTTTTTAACACAATAATGACAAATTACCAACAAAATCTACCCACACCCTTCCTTGGTAAAGAAGGGAATCAGCAGTATTTTTGGCTTGTGTCTTTTATTATTATATGCTAATAAATGGTGGCGGGTTTTTGGTACTGGTTCTTTCTTTTTTTGAAAAGGGTTTCTCACGTGACCAAGATTTTCTTACAAGCGGATTTGCAGAGTTTTAAGCCGACGCTCGGTGAACTTTATGTCGTGATGCGGTTACCAAGAGTCGGATCGCCCATACTGCAACTTTCTTATTATGAGCAAGACGGTCGCATGATTAGGCGACGCAACCTGACGGCGGTAATGGATTATATCGCCTTCGATTTCCGGTTGAGTGGGGTGGGAATGGATCAAGAGTGCTTTGTTGAATGTGATCCTGAAATTGTGGGTATTCAAAAAGCTAGCGACAACGCGATACTGATGTTGGTGCGCATGTGGCGGGACGGTATCTATGGTTTCAGGGAGCTTGTTGAAATTTGGAAGGAAGCAGAACATTTGAAGCAACCGGAATTAAGGCGGGTTGAAAATATCGCACGCCAAGAAGTGCAACTGCAACAGCTTTGCGGACAGAGGCGCTAAATGCCATCAGTTGATACTGGTGGATTTTTTTAATAAATGTTTACAAATTTTTATGCTATCTATGTGGGCAATTCATGCCTGCCGGCCATAGCTTTAGCGACGGCTGGAATTGCCCCTACAAGGCGGCGACTTTTTGCTTTTGTTCTTTTTTTAATTCAATTGGGACAATTTTGGTTTTGCCTTCTTCCCAAATGATATTAAATTTATTGCCACTGGGGATAGACCCTTCAATAATGCTTTGGGCTACCGGGTCCTCGATAAATTCTTGGACAAATTGACGAATTGGTCGAGCGCCTTCACCGCTTTGAAAGGCACGTTCGGCAATTTGGTCACGGATGTCATTGGAAATTGTTGCCTCAAGACGTTGCTTGCGGAGACGTTCTTTGAGTTCTTCCAAATTGAGAGCAGTGATGCGACGTAATTCCGGTAGACCGAGTGGGCGGAAAACTACTATTTGATCAATGCGGGAAAGAAGTTCGGGGGCCATTTCTTCGCGCAAGTTTCCCATAACACGTTGTTTTACTTCATCGTAACGTTCTTGCGATTCTTTCTTTTCTTTTTCATCCGTAACGCCAAAGCCCATCTTTGCTTCTTTTGCCAGTTCTTGTGAACCAATGTTGGAGGTTAGTATAACAATAGTGTTACGGAAATTCGCTTTTTTCCCGTGCGTGTCGGTAAGCTCTCCTTCTTCCATAATTTGAAGAAGAATGTTGAAAACGTCATGGTGGGCTTTTTCAATTTCATCAAATAGGACAATAGAGTAGGGGCGACGACGAATCTTTTCTGTGAGTTTGCCACCTTCTTCGTAGCCAACATAGCCGGCCGGGGCGCCAATCAAACGAGAAACAGCATGTGCTTCCATAAATTCGGACATATCAACACGAATCAAGGCGTCTTCGTCTTCATATATTTCGCGCGCTAAAACTTTCGCCAGTTCAGTTTTTCCAACACCGGTTGGACCGAGGAAAATAAAAGAACCGACGGGGCGATTTGGATTGGCGATACCGGAGCGAGAGCGACGAATAAAACGAGCGACAGTATTGATGGCGTCTTTTTGACCGACGATGCGACTGCCCATGGTGCGTTCGAGATGCAATAATTTTTTTTCTTCGGCTTTTAGAAGACGTGTTGTTGGAATGCCTGTCATTTCGGCAATAACGGAGGCGATATCATCGCGCGTGATGGAGTGAACGTGATTTTTTTCCTTGGGCATTGTGTGTAGGGAATGGATTTTTTCTTCAAGCCGTTTTTCTTCTTTTTTCAAAACCAATGCTTCTTCATAGCGCTCTTCTTCAATCGCGCGATTCTTTTGTGATTGTGTTTCCGTTAGCTCTTCTTTGGTTTCCTGTAATTCACTGGTATCGGTTTTGGATTCAGTTCCAAGTTTTAGGCGGGCAAGGGAAGCGGCTTCGTCAAGTAAATCCAAAGCTTTATCCGGCAAGAATCGGTCTGTGATGTAGCGAGTGGATAAAGCAACGGCGGCCTCAATGGCGTCATCGGTGACTTCTAATCCGTGATGCGTTTCGTAGGCTTCGCGAACACCTTTTAAAATACTGATTGATTCTTCTTCGGTTGATTCGCGTACTACAATCGGCTGAAAGCGTCTTTCCAGGGCAGCGTCTTTTTCAATATGTTTTCGATATTCGTCCAGTGTCGTGGCACCCACTACTTGAATATCTCCTTGCGACAAGGCCGGTTTGAGAATGTTGGCGGCATCTAAAGAACCACCGGCGGAACCTGCGCCAACAATAGTATGTAGTTCATCGATAAAAAGAAGAATATTTGGTGTTTCTTTTACTTCGCGCAGAATTTCTTTTAGACGTTCTTCAAATTCACCGCGAAAAGTTGTGCCTGCCAATACAGCTGCTAAATCTAATGAAAGAATACGTTTATCGATCAGATTAACCGGAACCTTGCCACTGGCGATACGCTGAGCGAGGCCGATTGCGATGGCGGTTTTCCCAACACCAGGGTCACCGATTAATACCGGATTGTTTTTTGATTTACGAGAAAGGATACTCATCATGCGCATAATTTCTTTATCACGGCCAATCACCGGATCAAACTTTTTTTGTCTGGCTTGTTCGGTAAAGTCGGTGCTGAAAAAATCAAGGCCGGGTGTTTTGGATTTTGATTTTTTGATTTGCGGTTCTGCTCCTTTTGGCATTTGAATGGGCATATTTGGCAGACTGTTCATGCCCGATAAAAAATTGGACAGATCGGGGAAATGGGCCGTATTTTGGAGGACAGTTTTCACTTGGCGCAGTAACGATTTTATGTCGGCAGGAGAGCGTTCGAGGATGTGGTAAGCGGTATTGTCTTTTTGAGAAATAATTCCAAAAAGTAAATGTTCCGTTCCAATGTAACGGTGTTGATGTTCAAAAGCGATTCTCGCTGCCTTTTCAAAAGCTTTTTCCGCTTGATCGGATAATATTTCACGGAAATTTGCTTGACGAGGAAGAGTTTCCAGTTCGGTTCTTAAGTATTCCGGAGTAATATTGAATTTGCGTAGGATAGTAGCGGCGATTGATCCGGTTTCTTTGGTCATGCCATAAAGCAGGTGTTCGGTGTCAATTTCTCCATGTTGAAGATCGGCCGATACTTGTGAGGCGGTGGCAAGAACATGTTTTAAGCGGGTTGTAAGTTTGTCTTGGATTGGAAAATTTTTCATATTCTGAAATTATTGTAGCATATAAATAATGAATAAGGCGAAACAATATTTAATGTCGGTTAGCTGTAGGGGCGATTTATGAATGGTCCCTACGCGGAAAACGGTAAAAAAATACCTGTTCTAAAGAAGCGCGATAATCCGTGGTATGTGGCGACGATGCTTTTGAGCGTGCGTCCCAGGTCCGTTTCGGAGATGCGTAAAAGGCTTTTGGCAAAGCATTTTACAAACGAAGATGTGGAAAAAACAATAGTGGAATGTAAAAAGCATGGTTATCTTGATGATAATAAATTTGCTATTGCTGTGTGTGATTCAATGCTGGTGTCAAAAACGGTTGGCAGAAGAGTTTTCCGGCAGAAATTGAGTTCATATGGATTATCTGCGGTGACTATCGAAGCGACGATTAATGATTTGATTACTCCGGAAAAAGAATTGGAGCTGGCAAAAAAAGCATTTATGAAAAAGAAAAAACAGTTACTTGGAAGCAAAATAGATAAAAAATTATGGTATGGAAAAATTGGGCAATTTTTGGCAGGGAAGGGTTTTGGAATAGATACAATCAGTGTCGTTCTTGAACAACTTAAAAATGAAGGATCGAATGATGATCAAAATGTGGGCGAGGGGGGATATTTTCGTTGACTTAAAAAATTGAATTTTCGTGTTTACTTCCGAAGTGGCCCCTCGACCATGAGCTCAGGGTCGAATGATGTCTAGGCACTTCTTCGGGAGTGGAAAGAGAATTAGTGTCGACGACGAACCAACGCCACCTTCAAGGAGGAGCAAGTATGCTCCACCTTGAAGGTGAATGAACACACCTTTTCTTGATGGGTGAGTGGCTACCGTTGTTTTTTTGACATAACTATTGTTATGTTTTAATATATCTTGTTCCGGTATTTCCCGTTCCTTTTTTCAGAAAAGAGCCAAAAATGTACGAAAGATTTACTGATCGTGCTCGCAAGGTCATGCAGTTGGCAAATCAGGAAGCACAGCGGTTCTACCACGAATACATCGGCACGGAGCATATTCTTCTGGGGTTGATCAAGGAAGGTGGTGGCGTGGCGGCCAATGTACTGGGTAATTTAGGCGTGGACTTGCGCAAAATCCGGCTGGAAGTCGAGAAATTGATGCAGAGCGGACCCGAAATGGTGATGATGAGTAAGTTGCCTCAAACGCCACGCGCCAAGAAAGCTATCGAGTATGCGATGGAAGAGGCGCGCAATCTGAATCACACCTACATCGGCACCGAGCATGTCTTGTTGGGTCTGGTGCGCGAAAACGAAGGCGTGGCCGCTCAGGTTTTGATGAATCTTGGCTTGAATGTCGATGACGTGCGCAATGAAGTACTGCGATATCTGGGACAGGACGGTATTAGTGTGGTTTCTTTGGAAACTGATGGTTCCGATCACGAGCCAGGATCGGTCAAAACTGACCATGATGGCACTGCCGGCATAGTAGAGCCAGTCTTGGATGCGGATGAAGTGCTAAGTGGATTGTATGTTGATGCCGGCGGTGAACAAGGTGCCAATCTTCGTCCGTTGTTGAGGCTGTTGACGTCGAGAAATGGAGATATTCGCAAGATAATAGTCTTTCTTCTGAGGCTTGTTGTAGAACGAAGACGTTTACCCCTTGAATCAGATGATGTTATTCGTAATCTGCTCGTGTCTGCAGGGCAGTCACAGGATAAATTGCCGGATTTGTTGACAATCCTTAGTGAGGAGGGCTGGGTCAGGACGGCAATTGTAGATGTTTTGCACAGCTATTACGAGCGACAAATAGACGCGACCGAGGCAGTCGAACCGCAAAATCCAGGGCCGAGTTACTGAACAGTCGTCATTATCATCCCGCGGGTGCATCCCTCGGGATTTTTTTTTACCCCATTTTTTCCAGCGCCGTGATGCGCTCTTCTAGTGGTGGGTGGGTGGAGAAAAGTTTGCTAACCATTCGGCCGGAAAGGGGGTTACTAAAATATAAATGCGCGGTGGCGGTGTTGGCTTGGGCGACTGGTAATTGTTCTTGTTGAATTTTACGGAAAGCGTTGATAAGTCCCTGTGGATAACGAGTGAGAAGTACCGCGGAAGCGTCTGCTAAAAACTCTCTTCGGCGAGATACGGCCAATTGAATTAACTGTGCCACTACCGGTGAAAGCAGGACAAGTATTACGCCAATAATAGCAATAATCGCACCCGCGTTACCTTCATTGTCATTACGTTCTCGGCGTCCGCCAAAAAGTCTGGCGCGCAAGAATAAATCGGAGACGAGGGCGATTGTTCCCACAAAAATCGCCACGACAGTCAGTAAACGAATGTCATAGTTGCCGATGTGGGAAAATTCGTGGGCTAAAACCGCCTCCAGTTCCTGGCGATCAAGTTTTGCAAGTGTCCCTTCAGTGACGGCGATCGAGGCGTGTTTAGGGTCGCGACCGGTGGCAAAGGCATTTATGGCAGGGGATGGAATAATGTACACTGCCGGTGTTGGAATGCCGGCTGTAATCGCGAGGTTTTCCACAATTCTATAGAGTTCGGGGGAATCATTTTTATTAACCCGAATGGCACCGTTGGCACTTAACGTTATTTTATCGCCGGCATAGTAGCCGGTAAGAGAAGAAAAAATAGAAATAATGATTGCAATGGGGAAGATTGCTGTTCCACCGCCTTGTGTTTGATCGATGATGAAACCAAGGAGGAGAATGAAGGCAATAAAAAAGACGATAAGTATAGCGGATCGGCGTTTGTTAGAAGTGATTGAAGTATAAACGGTCATGAGAGCTGTTAATTATCAATTTCCAATTTTGCAATTTTCAAATAATTATCAATGATTCATTTTCAAAACAGCGTTGACGTTTGAAAATTGAAAAATGATCATTGAAAATTGTTAAATTCTAAAATCCGCGGATTTTAGAATTTAACCTGTGGTACTTCTTTTTCAGTCACGTCATCCAGTTCAAAGAAGGCGCGTTGCTTGAAATTGAAAGTGGAAGCGATAAAATTGCCCGGAAAAACCTGCATTGCGGAGTTCATATCACGTACATTGCCGTTATAGAAACGACGGGACGCCTGGATCTTGTTTTCCGTATCTGAAAGTTCGCGCTGTAGTTCAAGGAAATTAGTATTGGCTTTTAAATCAGGATAATTTTCAGCGACGGCAAAAAGGGACTTTAAAGTGCCGGAAAGGCTGTTTTCTGCTTTCGCCAATTCTTCTTGACTTCCGCTTTGCATTGCCTTTGTTCTTGCTTCGGTTACGGCTGTGAGGACTCCGCTTTCATGTGTGGCGTAGCCTTTTACAGTTTCAATCAGGTTGGGGATAAGATCGTGACGGCGTTTTAGTTGGACGTCAATATCGGACCATGCTTCATCAGTATTGTTTTTGAGGCGAATAAAACTGTTATAGATCATAACGGCCCAAAGAACGATAGCTATAACTAATAATAGAACGACTAAGAACATCATATATATGTATTGAAAAGGTTAATTCCTTTAATGTATACCATTTTTGTAAAGGAGCAAGGAGAAAGTTCGGTAATGATTTTTCAATTTTTAAACGGTGATGGCATTTAGAAATTTAAAATTAACGGTCAGATACAATTTAGTTTTGTCCTATCTCCTATTTTGCGTTATACTGCCTTTATAAATAACAAAATCAACATTTAGCCAGCTTCATGTCTATATTTTCCAGAAAAGAATCCTATATTGGTTTGGATATCGGTACATCTTCAATAAAAATTGTTGAGTTAAGACGTGAAGGCAGGGATCAAATAAAGTTGGTTACGTATGCGTCCGCAAAGAGCGCTGAGTCTTTGGCAAGCGATCAAGATAATGTAGCCGTAACGCATATTTCGGCAATCGCGCATGAAATGTTGCGACGCGCGGGAGTTACTTCTTCTGAAGTGGTTGCCGCGTTGCCTAGTTTGTCAGTTTTTTCCGCGGTTCTTTCTCTTCCTGACATGAGTGAACGTGATTTGGAAAAAGCGGTGGTTTTGGCCGCAAAAAACTATGTCCCATCCCCGTTAAAGGATGTTGTGCTTGGGTGGACGGCAATGAAAGATTTTATGCCGTCTAAATCTTCAGTGGCAATGGATAAGTCAAAAGGTTTAATGTCGTCCGTTGCGGGAAATGCCAGTAATGTCGTGAACCTTAATGCGACTGGAGAAAAAGTGCAAGAAAAGCAAATTGTTCCTCTTGTTGCGGAGGATAGCGCCGAGTTGAAAGCACGTCGTCCGCTCGCGAAAAAAAATTCGGAGATTTTTCTTACGGCAGCACCAAAGGAACTTGTGCAACGTTATTCAGCAGTAATTGATCGGTTAGATTTGAGTCTGGTGGCATTGGAAGTAGAATCTTTTCCGCTTTCCCGTTCTCTTTTGGGGAATAAGAAGGAACCGGCGTTATTGGTAGACATTGGTGATTTGGCGACAAATTTCTCGATTGTGGATAATGGATATTTGCGAATTAATCAGAGTGCTGATATTGGTGGGGCAGCATTAACCAAGGCAATAGTGTCCAAATTTGGTGTTTCTTTTGAAACCGCCGAAGCGCGCAAGGTTTCTTTTGGATTAACTATGGAAAATGAAGGTGAAAGTACCGCTATGGCCATAAAGCCGGTTGTAAAAGACATTATTGACCGAAGTTTGAATCTGAAACGAATTTTTGAGCGAAAAAGTAATAAGGTTGTGGGGAAAGTTGTTTTAATTGGAGGAGGAGCAAACCTAAAAGGCCTCGCGCAGTTTTGGCAGGAAACTTCAGGGATGCCAACAGAGGTGGGAAATCCTTGGAAGGGTGTGCGTGTTCCAACGGCATTAAATAATAAATTAATAGCTAACGGGCCTTCTTTTGCAGTGGCAGTTGGACTGGCATTGCGCGAGTTGGAGCTAGGGGACTGACGTAAATAAATTATCCATCTTATGCTCACTACATCTCTGACTACAAGCACTGCTCGGTCACAAAATTTCTTTTCGTACCGTAAGTACGTTTCGAAATTTTGTTCGGTCGCAGTACTCGTATTCAGAGCGTATTGAACAGAATATGGACAGTTTATTTACGTTAGTCCCCAAAGCGAGTAAAATAGAAAAGGTTATTCACAGTAGAGATCGACACTAAACAAAACATTACAATGCCGAAAATAAATCTAGCTCAAGAAACTATGCGAAATCAGGCCATTGCGAGACGTCGCAAGGTTGTATATTTTTTTTCCGTAGTAGTTTTAGTAATTGTTGGGGCTGTGTATCTTAGTAGTATATTGCTAACAAAAAATGAAGAAGGAAAATTGGCTGAAGTTAATCTGCGGATTAAAAGTTTGGAGCAAGAACTTAAGTCGCGTGAACCGTCGGCAAAACAAATTAAGGCCTTCAGTGTGCGTTTAGTAAACGTGGAGGGTCTTTTGAAGAACCACACGCGTTGGTCAACTACTTTGGGTGAGCTTGAAAGATTGGTTTTGCCAACAGTTAGTATTCTTGGGTTAAGTGGTGGCACGGATAGTAAGGAAATTTCCATGGACATTCAGTTGCCAAGTATCGAAACGGCGGCAGATCTTGTCGTGTCGCTGGAAAATGAGGCAAAAAGCAACGAAACATTTTTCAGTAACGTAATTGCGTCGTCACTGGGTTCCACTAGTTCGAGTAATTCAACTTTGAATGCAAGTACAATTTTTGCTACAAAGCTCAAGTTTACAGTTAAGCCGGAAGGGTTTCTTGATAAGAATATTTCTACTTCTACTGAAGTAATTACTTCCAATAGTCCGGCGCCTGCTTCTCCGGTTGTGGTGACGCCCGTTAATCCATTAATTCCTTAATTTTATGGCACGCGCAACAACTGGTCTTTCTTACTTAACATTTGGTGTCGTGATTTTGGGGTCATTGGTATTCAGCGTTTTTGTTACGATACCGCAATTCAGTCAATATAAAGGTGTGACAGTGCAATTGGCGCAAGCCATAGAGCAGGAAAAAAACAATAAAATTTTTCTTGATAATTTGGATGAACGCGCCGAAGAGTTGAAAAAATATGAGCCCGATGCAAAGGCGCTTAGTATGATTTTACCGGATAAATTTTTGCAGAGTAGTTTCTGGGTCAATATTAATGATCTTGCAACTAGAGCGGGGGTTGTTGTGGTTAGTATTGGTGATTCTAAAAAGGAAGCCGTTAAACAAAGTGCCGCCGGTTCGGAAGCGGTAACGGCAAATTCAGTTTTAGCTGGTGATGACAAGTCTGTTGTTAAAGAGGATACGTTGTCCGCTCAAACAGCAAAATTGGAAAAGTGGACAACCGCGATTCAAGTTAAGGGCAATTATTCGCAGATCAGGGCATTTATTAAGAATCTTGAGAGTTCGCTTATTCTTTCGGACTTGAAAGAACTTAAACTTACTCCCGTGGCATCGTCTGATAAAAATACCGTGATCGATATGCTTTCGGCCGATATGACGATTCGCACATATGTTCAACCTTAGTTTCTAATACCAACAAAATGAATTCACAAAACATCAGAATCGTCGCGTATAGTACAGTTGGGGTATTAGTGTTGGTGCTTGTTGGTATTATCGGTTTTGTTTATTTGTCGGGCAAGCAATCATTATCTACGCAACAAGCGGTGAAATTAAATGTCGGTGGTGTTTCGTCAAATGACGCCAATAGTCCGTTTAATGTATCGGTCTTAAACAGCGGTGCGTATAAGGCGCTTGATAAAACGTTAATGGACTCAGGGCGATTGCCCGTAAAAGTGCCGGAGAATAGAGGAAAAGCGAATCTTTTCGGTATATAGATTGTTGATGAAGAACGGAATGAGCGCAGAAGTATCTGGGGCGACAGCGCTTGAATAATTTGTGATTAATTAAAAGGGACATGTCTCAATTTAACCAAGGATCAATCGAAGACGTTTTGGAAGAGTGGGGCTTTCTTGCTGTTGAGCAAAAAGAAACATTGCGAGACACGGCGGTAAAAAGTGGTCGCACGATCGATGAGTTGTTGCTTAGTGAAAGAGTTGTTCCGGAAGAACAATTTTATCGCGCAAAGGGTAAGGTGCTTGGTATTCCATATATTAATCTGGCGGATCTTGAACTTCAGGCAGATGCGGTTAGTGTGATCGCGGCGGATGTCGCAAAAAATTATAATTTTATCGCTTTTGCCAAGGATGGTACGACTCTTCATGTGGCGATGGCCCAGCCGGATGATTTTCAGGCGTTGGAGGCTTTAAAATTTTTAACAAAGAATACCGGCTTAAAAACAGAAATTCATATTGCTTCCGCAACTTCTATTATGGAAGCGCTTTCAAAAATTACCGGTGGAATAACTGGGGAGGTGCAAAGTGCGATTCGTGAATTTAATGAGGAGTTGGAAGATGTTCGCAAGGATGTTAATGGGGATGATCGAGAGGTTGAAAAAATTGTCGGCGAAGCGCCTGTCACAAAAGCGGTAGCGGTTATTTTGCGCCACGGCATTGAAGGAAAAGCATCAGATGTACACATTGAACCGAATGCTGAAAACCTGCGCGTTCGTTTTCGTGTTGACGGGCTTCTTTATACGAGTCTTCTTTTGCCATTAAAATTGCACAATCCGTTGACGTCCCGTATTAAAATATTGAGTAATTTAAAAATTGACGAGCAAAGATTGCCACAAGATGGACGTTTTTCCACAAGTGCCGGCGGTCATGAATATGATATTCGTGTCTCTATTTTGCCAACGGTTTATGGCGAAAAAATCGTTTTACGTATTTTGGATAAATCGCAAGGAGCGGTGCCATTTGAAAAGCTGGGATATACCGGTGTGCGATTGGAACATTTCAAAACAGCTCTCGCTAAACCACATGGTTTAATCCTTGTTACCGGCCCTACCGGTTCAGGGAAATCGACAACGTTGTACACGGCCATTGATAGTATTTGTGACCCGACGCTTAATATCGTTACTCTTGAAGATCCCGTTGAATACCGAATTGTGGGCGCAAATCAATCGCAGATTAATTCTGAAATTAATTTTACTTTTGCTAACGGCTTACGCAGTATTTTACGGCAGGATCCTGATACGATAATGGTTGGAGAAATTCGTGATAAAGAAACCGCGGAATTAGCGGTTCACGCGGCACTGACGGGGCATTTAGTGCTTTCTACTCTACACACCAACGATGCCGTTGGCGCAATTCCACGTTTGATTGATATGGGATTAGAGCCTTTTTTGCTTGCTGCTGTTTTACGAATGGTTGGTGCTCAGCGCCTGGTAAGGCGTCTTTGTGAGTCGTGTAAAAAAGAGGTGCCGATACCACCGGAATTTCGTGATATAATAAACGGAGTAATTGCAACTATTCCGGATTCGGAAAAAAATGAAGCAAATCAGAAGGATCCCAAAGTTCTTTTTGAAGCGACAGGGTGTAAGGAGTGTGGTGGGAAAGGGACGAGTGGGCGTGTCGCCGTGGTGGAAGTAATTCCAATTACAGAAGATTTGAGACAAGCCATGATGTCGCGTAAGTCACAAGTCGAGATGTATAAAATTGTTTCAAAAGAAGGGGTACTTTCAATGCGACAAGATGGATTTCTCAAAGCATTGCTTGGTGTGGCATCATTAAGAGAGGTTCTAGAAGTTACGTCAGAGGATTAGAATCGATACATAACTTAATTATTAGAAAACATTAGATTATGGAGCAAACTAAAGCAAAAATATTATTGGTTGAAGATGATACTTTTATTTCCGGTATGTACCAGACAAAACTTTCAATGCTTGGTTATTCTGTGCGCGTGGCATCAGACGGTGAAGCCGGATGGGCAGAATTGCAAAAGGAAACTCCTGATTTGGTGTTGCTGGATATCGTATTGCCTAAAAAAGACGGGTTCGAAATTCTTGGAGATATTCGTGCAGACGCGAAGTTTAAGGGATTACCGGTAATTTTGTTGACCAATTTGGGTCAAAAGCCCGACGTGCAAAAAGGTTTAGAATTGGGTGCCGATGATTATATTATCAAAGCGCATTTTACCCCGTCGGAGGTTGTGGAAAAAATTGAAAAAATGTTAGAAAGAAAAACGGCGTAAGGGATTGATGTAGAAGATTTAATGCAATTGTTCATTCACTCCAATGAAAGTTACTGTAATTACAAGCAAGTACTTATCAAATCATCCATTCCCATGGCAATGGGAATCCACGTCGCATGGACCCCCGAATTCTCCATTCGACCCCGAGCTCATGGTCGAGGGGTGGGGGTGGTGGATTTATTAAGTGTATTGTCAGATGATTCGCTTTCACGTAGGTGAGGAATTACGATTTAATAACACAAATAAATGATCGGACGAACACCAGAAAATCTTCTTAAAGACCTATTCGAACATGTTATTAGTCGCAACGCGTCTGATCTGCATTTGTCGGTGGGGAGACCTCCTGTTATTCGTGTGGATGGGAAACTTTTTTCGATTCCGGAAGTCGGGGTACTGACTAAAATTGATTTGAATGAGGTGCTAAAATCTATTGGCGGGGAAGAGCGAGCCAAACAATTTGATCGGGGCGAAAAAGAGATTGATTTTGCTTATGCCCACGAAAGCGGTTTTCGTTTTCGCGTGAATGTCTATTTGACATCGCAAACAATTACTATCGCGATGCGGGCAATTCCGCGAGATATTCGTACGTTGGACGAATTGAGTTTGCCACATGAGTTGGAACAATTCGCAAAACCATCACAGGGTTTTGTTTTGATTACCGGCCCAACCGGTCACGGAAAGACAACCACAATGACGGCGATTGTAAATATGATCAATCGATCGAAGGTGGCGCATGTTATTACTATCGAAGATCCGGTGGAATATGTTTATGTGGAAGATAAATGTCTAATTCATCAGCGCGAAATCGGTCGCGATACAGAGTCATTTTCGCAAGCATTGAAAATGGCATTTCGAGAAGATCCCAATGTGGTAGTTATTGGTGAAATGCGTGATTTGGAGAGTATTGCTACAGCTCTCACCATTGCGGAGACAGGGCACATGGTTTTTGCCACTTTGCACACGAATAATTCCGCGCAAACGATTGATCGTGTTGTTGATGTTTTTCCGGTGGGACAACAAGCGCAAATTCGAACGCAGTTGGCCGGAACATTAACAGGCATTGTTTCACAGCGGTTGGTACCGGCTAAAAATGGTGGTCGTTTGCCGGCAGTTGAATTGCTTTTGGCCACACCGGCTGTTCGCAATTTGATTCGAGAGGGAGAAACAGCGCAAATTCCAGGAGTTATTCAAACCAGCGCTTCACAAGGAATGATTCCGCTGGAAAGGTCGCTTCGTTCGCTCGTAGATCGTGATCTCGTAACGGCCGAGGAGGCAATGGTTTTTGCGTCAGATCCGTCGCTTCTTGGGTATAGTGATTTCGCGATGGGTAGTTCCATGGTATAATTTAGTCACACAAATAAACACATGGCAGATTATCAATATCGCGTACGTAATAGACAGGGAAATATTTCACGTGGTGTCATTAAAGCATCATCGGAAGAAGAAGCGGCCGAGATGTTGGGACAGCACGGTCTTGTTCCGATTGAACTTCGCGATTCCAAAGATGTGTCTTTTTTCAGTAAAGAAATAACAATAAAGAATGTTACAGTGCGTGATCGTGCGATTTTTTCGCGCCAGTTGGCGACAATGATTTCGTCTGGTATTCCAATTTTGCAATCTTTACGTATTCTGGTTTCTCAAACCGAAAACTCAAAGCTCGCCGATATTGTTCGCGAAGCCACCTATGATATCGAGGGTGGAGAATCGCTTAGTAACGCTTTGGAAAAATATCCTCACCAGTTTTCGGAATTTTTCGTCAGCATGGTGCGTAGTGGTGAACAAAGCGGACGGGTTGCGGAAGCGTTGGAAAGATTGGCAGACAATGAAGAGAGAAATTATTCGCTGATTAGTAAGGTAAGAGGGGCGTTGATTTATCCTGGCTTTGTTATTTCCGCCATGCTTGTGATGGGGCTTTTGATGGTGATATTTGTGATACCGCAATTAACGAGTTTGTTTAATCAATCCGAAGCGGAATTGCCGTTTATCACGAAAGTATTAATAGGTGTTTCTGCCGTTGTTGGGTCATATTGGTGGTTTATTCTTCTTTTTATAATTGTCGCGGTGGTTTTAGTTTCATTTTATGTGCGCACCACGGAAGGTCGCTATAATTTGCACGCAATCTTCTTAAAACTGCCAATCGCCGGGCGGTTGCTACAAAAAATGTATTTGGCGCAGTTTACCGGCGCGATGGAAGTGTTGGTAAAAAGCGAAATTCCCGTTGTACAGGCTTTAATGGTGGCACGTGATATTATGGGTAATAAAATATATCGTCAAATTATCGATGAAACAGCGGAAGAGGTAAAAAATGGTTCGACAATTTCCGGCGCTTTTGAAAAATATCCTGAAATTCCAATGATGGTTTCACAGATGATCAGTGTTGGAGAGCGCAGTGGAGAACTTGGAAAATCGTTAAATTCCGTGAATCGCTTTTATCAAAGAGAAGTGAACGATGCTGTGCAAAACATGACGCAATTAATCGAGCCGATTGTAATCGTGGTGCTTGGCGCTGGTGTCGGCCTAATGATCATTGCGGTATTGATGCCAATTTATCAGTTGGTAAATGTGATACAATGATTGGGAACATGACATACTCTGTGGAAACGATAAGGCCAGTTAAAGTCCTTGAGTGGTTTTGTTTAGTCGTGTCCCCAAATTACCAATTTCTAATTTCTAATTTTTCCGCCATCGGGCGGACCCGCCGATGTGGCGGGCAAATAATTTCCAATACTGAAATTTTCAAACGTCTACGCGGATTAAAGTCAAACATTACCATTTTATCGAGAGGAGGTGATCGCGTGTGAAAAAGTTAAATAACAAAGGTTTTACCCTCATCGAATTGTTGGTTGTTATTGCGATCATCGGGTTGCTAGCCTCGATGGTATTGGTTGCAGTTTCGACTGCCAGAACCAAGGCCAAGGAGGTTCGCGTTAAAGCTGATTTGGCACAATTGAGAACCATGGCGGAAGCTGTCGCCGGTGATACTGGGGCTTATGCAACGATTACTAACACTACTGCACCTGGGTTTGATACGATAGTGGCTGATATCGCTGTTCAGTATGCCACTCAGCCTGTATCCCCTCAATCAACGAATGGAACGACTTCTTGGTGTTATTATGCAAAATTGAGTGCTTCTGGCACAAACTGGTGTGTGGATACAACTGGTGCGTCGAGAGTTGGTACTTGTGGTTCAGGTGTCTGCTCCTCAACATAATAAATATTCAAGGATTTGAATAAAAACAACGCGGTGGTATCCGCGTTGTTTTTATTGTTACTTATAGTATTTTATTAGTAGTTATTCTATTTTTTTTGTTTCCTAGTAAAAATAATATGGTTAGACCACAATGAACGATAATCGGAGGAAATATGAGAAAAGTATCATTAAATATCATGCCGGCGGTTGACAGCATTAATAGTAAACTCAATACGCAAAGCGCAGTGTAAAGAAATAAGTGACTATAAAGTTTAAGTTTATGCATTATGTGGGTATTAAGTATTTCCATTGTAAAAATCGGGAGAAAAATATGTAGAATAAATATTGCCGGATAGAAATAGCGCATGGTATTGACGGAAGATTTCAAAATCAGTCCGATGGATGCAACCAGTACCAAAAATAATGACAGAAGAAATATTCTTGAAACAAATAACTTTCTCTTGAGTGTTAGTAGGGAAAGAAGTGAAATAGCGGAGGCTGTGGCTAGGGGGGTTGCCAATAGTAATTCAACAATGGAAACCTCTCGATAGTAATATGCACGCATTCCAACGAGTGCTATATCGTTATTAATAGAGTAATTAACTCCCGCGAAGGATGTAGAGAGAAAGAAGAATGGTGAGTACCAGAGATATGGACAAGTCAGAAAGAATATGAATACTGTTGCAAACAAGAAAAGCACCATTTTTTTGAATGAAGTGTAGTGCCAAATCAGTGGTGGAATTAAAAAAATTAGTGCCATTGCCATGTGGATCCGAGAAGAAAAAGCTAGTCCTATACTGGCTCCCAAAATCAAGGTGTCACACCAGGGTGTATCTTTTTGTTTTATTGAATGGAAAAATGCAATAATCCAAGCTAGCCCAACCAGTTTTGCGGTGACGATATCAGGGGGGTTTGTAAAGAGATAATAGTTTCCACCAAGCAATAACGAGGCTAACACAAACAACCAAAGATTATTTTTATATATTTTATAAACGTAGAAAAGGATAAAAAATGTCGCAAAGGAGTCTATCAACACGCACGCCAAGCGAATACTGCGCAGGGGCGAAAATAAATTTGAAGGAAAAAGATTTGATACTAACAAGGGAAATGTTCCCGGGTGCGTGGAATGGATACTTAGATTGAAGTTTAAATTGTGCGTTTCTAGGTCGTTTATCAGCTGGATTTTCTTTCCAACCCAATAGTCTTCATCCGCAATAGTTGCGGAATTCCAGAGAAAAAGCGAAATGAAAAATACAGCTAAAAAGATGATGGGAAAGCAACGAACGGGGTTTATTTGACTAATTTTGTACATTGGGGCTTATGGGGGGGGTAATATCTTGGGTCTCGTTCGTAAATTGTAAGGTACAGAGTTTGGTCATGAACCGCAACTGTAGGCTGTTTTGTGTTATAATTGGTTAGTGATTATTTAAGGGTGGATAAGTTTTAATAACAAATTTAGATGAAAACAAAAATACATAAAAACGGTTTTACAATGATTGAGTTGTTGGTCGTAATTTCGGTGATAGTTTTATTAACAGCTTTGGTAATTATTGCCGTGACGCAGGTGAGGATTAAGGCTAATAATTCCCGTATCAAGAGTGATATGGATCAACTGCGAAAGCAAGCGGAAGTGACATATGTGGCAAACGGAATGGCAAATTATTGCATAGGTACGGGGAACAGTTGTTTTGATTTAACTAATTCTGAGGTGAAGCAACTTAGTGACGATATCGATATTAGAAATGGTACTAATGGTGTTCCCACTTTGAACAAAAACGAAGGTGCTTTTTGCATAGACGCGGTTTTGGCGGATGATTCAAAAATGTGTTATGACTCAACCGGCAAACAAACATATGGTCCAAAAATAGGAACAGCAGGTACTTGTAATACTACCGTCGTGTGTCAATAATGCTGGTAGTAATTATTGGGGTTGCCCTTATCGTTGGTAGTTTCCTGACAGTCGCTTCGGAAGATCCGGATGGTTTTGATTGGCTAAAACGGAAGCGTTCAAAATGTATGGAGTGTGGGCACATACTTGGGTTTTATGATCTTTTTCCGGTTTTTAGTTACTTGTGGCTTGGGGGAAAATGTCGTTATTGTGGTAAAAAAATCGCCCCGTATCATTTGATTACTGAATTGGTCACAGTTTTTTTGTTTGTTTCAGCCTACTTAGTTACCCCTAAACCGTTACAAATCGATTTCATTTTTTTGCTTGTAATGTTGACCCTGTTATTGGTGCTTACTCTTACTGATCTTAAGTTTTGGACGTTACCGGATATTTTTGTCGGTCTTTTGACTCTTACCGGAATTATTCGTGCCATAGTTATGCACAGGCCGGATATTAAAGATGCTCTCGCGGGAGCAGTTGTGGGATTTTTGTTGCTTGGTGGAATTCATTATTTTTCAAAAGGGAAGGCGATGGGGTTCGGTGATGTTAAGTTGGCACTGGCGATGGGAATGGTGTTGGGATTGGGACAAACAATACTGGCGTTAATGTTTGCGTTTATTCTTGGTGGCTTGGTTGGCATTGTTTTAATAGTTTTAAAAAAAGCTACGGCAAAAAGCATGGTGCCGTTTGGGCCGTTTTTAACAATTGCCACGGCGGTGTTACTGTTGTTTCCGGCACTCTATGGTCGTATTCTTCTTTTTTACGGTCTCGTCTACAAATAAATTCCCCAAAATTATGTTCAATACGCTCTGAATACGAGTGTTTTGATTGAACAAAATCTTGAAGCGTACTATACGTACGTTGAAAGATTTTTGATTGAGAAACACTTGTAGTCAGAGATGTAGTGGACATAAGATGGGGAATTTATTTGTAGACGAGGCCGATGGTCTGATGTAATATATAGACAGACACATGTTACGTCAAAAACAAACAATAACTAAAAATTCCGGTTTTACGCTTGTTGAGGCGATTGTAACGATGATAATCATGTTGTCCCTGATGGGTATTATTTTGACGGGTCTGATTCAGGCGCGACAACGTTTTTTGGTGCGTAATTCTGCTCAGCAGTTTGCCGATGTTATTCGGCAAACAATTGCGGATACAAAAAATGGCATAAAAGTGCAGGATACTGCTTGTGTGCCATATACTTCAGAGCCTCGACAATGTTCTAATTATAGAATAAGAGCCACATCGGATAATTCAGGTGTTACTTTTGATAAATATGATAAATATGTAGAAACAACAATAGATGATGCAGGCACTACCGGGGGTGAGTACGCCGATACTCCAAAGAATCGTTCGTTACAGGGCGGGACTGCTTTTGAAAACGATTTTTCTTTGATTTTTACGTATTCCGGAACAACGTTTCCTTTGGTTTCTATTAATCACACGGGCGGGGTTGGTATTCCTGGTTCAGACGGGACTCTTGCAATAGCCATAAAAAGTCTGAGTGACACAAATATCAAAGCGAATATTTGTATTTTGAAATCAGGGTCAGTTTTGGTTCAATCGGATCGATGTAATTAGAACTTATGATGAATAGTATTAAAAGAATTAATAAAAAAGAAGGTTTTTCTTTAATCGGTGTTTTAGGGGCGGCATTTATTGCACTTCTTGTTATTACGGCGCTACTTTCTATGATTTCTCAAATTTTTGCATTGGGAAGGGTTTCAAAAAATAAATTCGTGGCGGTAAATTTGGCAAAAGAGGGGATTGAGTTGGTTCGCAATATGCGTGATAGCAATTGGCTTAATTATCCGGACATGACGGCAGTACCACCAGACACAACACCGGTTACAAAGATGAAGTGGCGCGGAGAAGACCCTGATACTGCTCCTTGCGA
This sequence comes from uncultured bacterium, assembly GCA_903934015.1. Lineage (GTDB taxonomy): Bacteria > Patescibacteriota > Andersenbacteria > UBA10190 > CAIZMI01 > CAIZMI01. The sequence continues at coordinate 3,675 of CAIZMI010000034.1, read as the reverse complement.
TCCAAATCTTTCTACAGCCGAATGTATTAGGTTGAGAAGTTTGTGTGACGGAGGGCCTTATACGGTCGATGCACTGGATGACGATTTAATTTTAGGAACAGGTGATACAACACTGAAGCAAAAGTTGTATGGAGGCGCGAAGGTATTTACGCATCAAACCGGAGGTACAGACTCCAATCCTATCTTCAGTCGGTCGATAACTATTGCTTCGGTTCAGGATGGGGAAATACCATCTGCTGAATTACTTGATTATTTACCGGTTTTGGGTTGCGGCGAGGAAGCCATTTTTGTGGCCGGCTGGAATGCTAATTTAAAACCAAGAGGGATTATTGTTACTTCACGTGTTACATGGAAAGATGCTGGTACTGGCGCAGACAAGGAAGTTGAGTTGAAGGGGCGCTTATATGATTGGAAAACGCAAAGGCCATGATGAAACAACAAAAAAATAACGGTTTTTCGTTAGTTGAATTAATGGTCGCAGGTGCAATTTTTGTGCTTGTTTTGGGTTTTGTTGGTGGAACATTCTCTTTGTTTGTGGGGAAACAAAAACAACAACTTAGTCAACAATTATTGCAACAAGAGGTGCAGAATTTCTTGGAAGTAATTGAACGGGATGTAAGAACGGCTTACGGAGAGACTTTTAATCCTCCGGATCCTGCATCAAATTCATCAATTAGTTTTATGAATCAAGAACAAAAAATGGTTGTTCCGAGCACTGACAGAGTAGAGCACTTGTATTTTTTAGAAACTGATACGTCCGAGAATGATATTCAACGGATTTACTATGATGATGGTACTGGCGGTGTAGTAATCCCTATTACATCCAATAAAATTGATATAAAAAATTTGGAATTTAAATGGAATCAAGGACAAACGAATACGGATAGCACTGGTAAAAAATTTCTTACCGGAGTTCATTTAAGGCTAACTATCGCACTTGAGGTGTGCGTGAAGGAAGATCCGACAGTTTGTTTGCAAACCCAAACAACAATTGCCAATCGCCAAACTAATCCGATAGATGAAAACTAATGGACAAGCATATTTTGAAAAAAACAAATAACAAAGGGGAAGTGGCATTGATTTATATTTTCATTATTTTATCAATAATGATTGTAAGCGCTTTTACTATTTCCGGTATCGCTATAAGTACGATTAAGGGTTCGGGTACGGCTGAGTATGTGGTAAAAACACAAATTGCCTCTGACAGTTATCTCGAAAAAGCAATGTTTGATTATTATTGGTCAAAAGATCCAGTATCACCGACGTGTTATAATGTTACAAATGTCACCTCTGACACCGATGCCGATACAAAAGTTACCGTCATGGTAGACAATGGCACCCCCGGGGATTGTCCGAGCCTTGCCTCAGTTGCGGATAAAACAGCAATGCTTTGTGTCTATTCTTTCGCGGAGAATCACGGTGTTCAGAAAAAACAAGTGGCCGGCTCTGGTAAAGAAACTCCGGGTTGTCCGGTGCGTTGACAACCGAAACGACGCGGGCTCCTGCTTATGGGCAGGAGTGATACGGTTAGACAATAAGCTTTCGTAGTCATTCCTGGTCGTGACCAGGAATCAGTTTCCGCGCGCTTAGCTACTGTCAAAAAGCACAGCATGCTTTATGATTCAGTTATGAACAAAACCAGTGCCAAAAAACGCATAATCAAACTTCGTGAGGAAATTGAATATCATCGTCATCTTTATCATGTTTTGGATAAGCAGGAGATTTCTGATTCCGCGCTGGATTCGCTTAAACACGAACTCTTTCAATTGGAACAGCAATTTCCGGATTTGATTACAAAAGATTCACCAACACAGCGCGTGGGTGGGGAGCCGTTAAAAGAATTTGAGGAGATTAAGCATCAACAACCCATGCTTTCCTTGGAAGATGTATTTTCCTTGGAAGAATTGGCCGACTGGGAAGAGCGTAATCGAAAAATTTTTCCGGAAGGCAGTTTTAAATATTACTGTGAATTAAAAATTGATGGATTAGCGATTGAATTGCGATATTGTGATGGGGTTTTGATTGAGGCTTCAACGCGCGGTGACGGAAAAACCGGTGAGAATGTTACGGAAAATATCAAGACCATTGAAAGTATTCCATTGAGTATTAATGGTAAGGCACCCAAAGAACTGACAGTGCGTGGCGAGATTTATATGAATCAAGATCAATTTGACGCATTAAATAAAGAACAGGAAAAACTTGGAAAACCGCTTTATGCTAATCCGCGTAACGTAGCGGCGGGAAGTATTCGTCAGCTGGATTCAAAAATTACCGCCAGTCGAAAATTGCACTGTGTGACATATGATATTGTTGATGATGGAGAATTTAATAAACACAATGATGAGCATTTAGCGCTTCAAAAATACGGATTTCGGACAAGCGCGCAAACGGAAGAATGTATTGATCTTGATGCTGTTGCCAAATATCACGCGAGGTGGCAACGAAAACGTGATTCATTACCACATTGGATTGATGGAGTGGTGGTTTTTATTGATGATAATAAGACATTTCGGCGGTTGGGAGTTGTTGGTAAAACTCCGCGTGGTGCCGTGGCATTTAAATTCCCTGCGGAAGAAGCAACAACGGTCGTGGAGGATATTCTTGTTCAAGTGGGGCGTACGGGCGCGCTTACGCCAGTCGCGGTTTTGCGACCTGTTTCTGTGGCGGGAACGACGGTTAGTAGGGCAACCCTTCATAATGAAGATGAAATTCGGCGGAAAGATGTGCGTGTGGGCGATACTGTTGTAATTCATAAGGCGGGGGACATTATTCCGGAAGTGGTGCGTGTTTTACCGAAACTGCGACCGAGTGGAGCAAAAGAATTTAAAATGCCAAGCAGGTGTCCAATTTGCGGTGCTTCAGTAACAAAAGAAAAAGATGGTGCTATTTCGCGTTGTGTTAATAAACAGTGCTTGGCACAACAATTGGAAGGATTAATCCACTTCGTCTCTCGTACCGCGTCTGACATGGAAGGGGTGGGACCAAAGTTAATTGAAAAATTGGTGGAAATTGGTTTGGTTCGCGATTCCGCCGATTTGTATGGATTGAAAAAAGCGGACATTGTCAGTCTTGAACGGTTCGCTGAAAAATCAGCAGATAATATTATCGAATCGATACAGGGGCGGAAAAAACTTTCGTTGGGAAGATTTATTTATGCCTTAGGAATTCAGCATGTAGGTAGTGTGACGGCTACAGCTTTGGCGGAGAAATTTTTGACATTGGCAAATATCCAAAAAACGTCCGAAGAAGAATTATCTGTTGTGGGTGGTGTTGGTGGTATTGTCGGTAAAAGTATTTTTGAATATTTTCAATCAAAACACGCGGAAGAATTAATGAAAAAATTTGAACGGAATGGTTTGTTGGTCGAAGACGCGGTTGTTGTGAAAAGGGCGGGTATTTTTTCCGGGAAAACAGTCGTTGTAACCGGTAGCCTTGGCGGTTTAACGCGCGATGAAGTTTGGGAAGAAATCCGCAAGCGAGGTGGAAAAATTACGGAAACGGTTTCAAGAAAAACCGGCTTACTGGTTGTTGGTGAGGAGCCTGGTTCAAAAGTGGCAAAAGCGCAAAAGCTTGGAGTAGAGATTATGGATGCGAAAGAATTTTTGAAAATAATTAAAGAAAAATAATGATTACCGGGCCACCGCTCCAGGAGCGGAGCAACCTTGCTCCGCTCCT